>NZ_DASSXS010000127.1:0-8755 GCF_035703625.1 Nocardioides sp.
CCCTCGACGTCGGCGGTGGGGTCGGCCTCGGCATAGCCGAGCTCCTGGGCCTCCTCGAGCGCCTCGGAGAAGCCGGCGCCGGAGGTGTCCATCTTGTCGAGGATGTAGTTGGTGGTGCCGTTGACGATCCCGAGCACGCGGGTGACCCGGTCCCCGGCCAGCGACTCACGCAGCGGCCGCAGGATCGGGATCGCTCCGGCCACGGCGGCCTCGTAGTAGAGGTCGCGTCCGGCCTTGTCGGCCGCCTCGAAGAGGGTCGGGCCGTCCTCGGCCAGCAGCGCCTTGTTGGCGGTGACCACGGAGGCACCGCTCTCCAGCGCGGCGAGGATCAGCGACCGGGCCGGCTCGATGCCGCCGATGACCTCGATCACCAGGTCGACGTCGTCGCGGGCGACGAGACCGGCCGAGTCGGTGGTGAGCAGCCCGTCGGGGATCTGCACGTCGCGGGGCGCGTCGAGGCGTCGTACGCCGACGCCGACGAGCTCAACCGGGGCGCCCACGCGGGCGCGCAGGTCGGCGGCCTGCTCGGTGAGCAGCCGGACCACCTGCGAACCGACAGACCCGCAGCCGAGCACGGCGACCTTGAGCGCCTGGCCTGACATCACCGCACCTCTCCCACGTCCGTCGCCCCCATGTCTGTCGCCAGCATGTCGTCCTCGGTCTCGCGGCGGACCAGAACCCGGATTCCGCCGTCCCGCACCGCGACCACCGGGGGCCGCAGGGCGTGGTTGTAGTTCGAGGACAGGGAGCGACAGTACGCACCCGTGCCGGGGACGGCGAGCAGGTCCCCTGGGGCGAGATCCCCGGGCAGGAACTCGTCCTTGACCACGATGTCGCCCGCCTCGCAGTGCTTGCCCACGACCCGGGCCAGCACCGGCGGAGCCGTGCTCGCCCGGGACGCCAGGGTGCAGGAGAAGTCGGCGTCGTAGAGCGCGGGGCGGACGTTGTCGCTCATGCCGCCGTCGACCGAGACGTAGGTGCGTCGCGCGCCGCCGTCGAGCGCCACCTCCTTGACCGTGCCGACGGTGTAGAGGGTGCACGTCGCCGGGCCGGCGATCGCGCGACCGGGCTCGATGGACAGCCGGGGTACCTCGATGCCGAGGGCGCGGCACTCGTGCTCGACGATCTTGGTGATCTCCGTGGCCAGCTGCGACGGATCGGAGGGGTCGTCCTGGGTGGTGTACGCGATCCCGAAGCCACCACCGAGGTCCAGCTCGGGGAGGCTCCGCCCATCGAGCTCGACGGCGAGCTCGTCGCCGATCCGCGCGTGCAGCGCCAGCACCCGGCGGGCGGCCACCTCGAACCCGGAGGAGTCGAAGATCTGGCTCCCGATGTGGCTGTGCAGGCCGAGCAGATCCAGCCCCTCGGCGGCGAGCACCCGCCGGACGGCCTCCAGGGCGTCGCCGCTGGTGATGCTGAAGCCGAACTTCTGGTCCTCGTGGGCGGTCGCGATGTACTCGTGCGTGTGGGCCTCGACTCCCGCGGTCACGCGCACCATCACGCCGACCCTGCGCCCGAGGTCCGCGGTGATCCGGGCCAGCCGCTCGACCTCGACGAACGAGTCGACGATGATCCGGCCGACCCCCACGTCGACCGCCCGACGCAGCTCGGGAAAGGTCTTGTTGTTGCCGTGGTAGCCGATCCGCCCCGGCGGGAAGCCGGCCCGCAGGGCGACGGTCAGCTCACCGGAGGAGCAGACGTCGAGGGACAGTCCCTCCTCGTCGATCCACCGGGCCACGGCGGTGCAGAGGAACGCCTTGCCGGCGTAGAAGACGTCGTACGCCCCGAACGCGTCGCGGAAGGCGCGGGCCCGGGCCCGGAAGTCGGCCTCGTCGAGGACGTACGCCGGGGTGTTCACGTCAGCGGCGAGGTCCGGGAGCGGGACCCCACCGACCTCGAGCACGCCGTCGACCTTGCGAGCGGTCGTCGACCACAGGTGGGGCACCAGGGCGTTGGGGTCGGCCGGCTCGCGCAGCCATGACGGCCCCTT
Source organism: Nocardioides sp. (assembly GCF_035703625.1). Lineage (GTDB taxonomy): Bacteria > Actinomycetota > Actinomycetes > Propionibacteriales > Nocardioidaceae > Nocardioides. The sequence goes on from NZ_DASSXS010000127.1 coordinate 1,991, forward strand.
CAGGGCACCGTCGGCATGGGCCCAGCCGGCTTCGTGGGAAGGCATGGCGCCCGCGTCACATCCGCTCGGGCGCGGAGACGCCGAGCAGTGCGAGCCCGTTGGCGAGCACCGTGCGCGTCGCGGCCACCAGCAGCAGCCGCGCCCGGTGCAGGTCGGTGGGCTCCTCGTCGCCCATCGGCAGCACTCGGCAGGTGTCGTAGAAGCGGTGGTAGGTCGCGGCGGTGTCCTCGAGGTAGCGCGCCACGCGGTGCGGCTCGCGGAGCTGGGCCGCGCTCGCCACCACCCGGGGGAACTCGGCGAGGGCCCGCAGCAGCGCCCCCTCCTTCTCGTGTGACAGCAGGGAGGGGTCGAAGTCCTCGGACTTCGCCGGCTCCAGCCCCAGGTCGGCCCCGTTGCGCAGGATGGAGGAGACCCGCGCGTGGGCGTACTGGACGTAGAAGACCGGGTTGTCGGAGGCCTGCCGGGTGATCTCGGCGACATCGAGCGTGAGCGGCGAGTCGCTGGGATAGCGGGCGAGCGTGTATCGAAGCGGGTCGACCCCGATCAGGTCGACCAGCTCCTCGAGCGTCACCAGGTCGCCGGAACGCTTGGACAGCTTCACCTCCTGGTCGCCTCGCATGATCTTCACCATCTGGCCGATCAGGACCTCGAGCGTCTGCGCCGGGTCGTCCCCGGTGCACGCAGCCATCGCGCGCAACCGCCCGACGTACCCGTGGTGGTCGGCGCCGAGCAGGTAGAGCAGGCGGTCGAAGCCGCGCTCCCGCTTGTTGACGTAGTACGCCGTGTCGCTGGCGAAGTAGGTGAGCTCGCCGTTGGTACGGATCAGGACACGGTCCTTGTCGTCGCCGAAGTCGGTGGTCCGCATCCACAGTGCGCCGTCGGCATCGAACAGGTGGCCCTCGCCGCGCAGCTTCTCCAGGCCCGACGCCACGTCCTCGCTGTCGTGGAGGGACCGCTCGGAGAACCAGACGTCGATGTGGGTCCGGAACGAGTCGAGCTGGTCCTTCTGCTCCTGCAGCTGCAGGGCGTAGCCGGCCTCGCGGAAGGCGGTCAGCCGCTCGTCGTCGGGGAGGTCCAGGATGCCCGGGATGTCGGCCACGATCTTCTGCGCCAGCTCGGGGATGTAGTCGCCGCGGTAGCCGTCGGCGGGGACCTCACGTCCGAGGGCGGCGGCCTCCAGGGAGAGGGCGAAGAGATTCATCTGGTTGCCGCGATCGTTGATGTAGAACTCGCGGGTCACGTCGGCCCCGGCCGCCTCGAGGACGCGGGCGATGGCGTCACCCACGACCGCCCACCGGGTGTGGCCCAGGTGGATCGGCCCGGTCGGGTTGGCGGAGATGAACTCGACGTTGATCCTGTGACCGGCCAGGGTCTCGGTGTGGCCGTAGGCCGCCCCGGCCGCCACGATCTGCGCCGCGACCTCGCCCTGGGCTCCGGCCTCGACCGAGATGTTGAGGAACCCGGGCCCGGCGACCTCGACACCGGCGACGCCGTCGGTCGCCTCGAGAGGCACCCTGACGAGCTCGGCGAGTGCGCGCGGGTTGGTGCCGGCCTGCTTGGCGAGCTGCATCGCGACGTTGGTCGCGTAGTCGCCGTGTCCCTGCAGGCGGGGCCGCTCCACCGTCACCGTCGTGGGCACCCCTGCGGGCAGGGTGATCGCACCCTCGTCGACCAGACGCGTCAGGACGTCGACGATCGCGGCGGAGAGCTGCTCGGGAGTCACCGGCCCAGCCTATCGGCGCCGCCTCGCCTGTCCCGAACGAGTATCGAGGGCTGGGTGAGCCGCGGTTTCTTCTCCCCCGCGGGCCGGTTGTATGGTCATCCCCGCACCCTTCGAGCCCCCGTAGCTCAGGGGATAGAGCACCGCCCTCCGGAGGCGGGAGCCTAGGTTCGAATCCTAGCGGGGGCGCCCTTCATCATCCGGGCCGAGCGATCCACGTCGACGTTCCCGCCGATCATCCCCCGCCGAAATTCGAAGCAGCGGCCTGCCTGGTCGACATCGCGCGGCGGCTCCTGCCCACCCGCGGGCTACGCCGCGCTCAGTAGTCCAGCCCGGCGTCGTCGTCACCGTGCTTGTCGGTGACCCAGGAGCCGTCGGCCGCAAAGTGAACGCCGTTGCCCCAGTTCTCCGAGTCCCAGTCGATCATTCTCATGCCTCTCGATCTCCAGCCGACTGAGCCCAGCGTCCGCTGATTGCGAAGCCCGCACATCCGGGCAAGTGCTGAGGTGTATACCCACGCTTCCCCGGTCTTACCCCTACGAATTTCAACCAGCGCCGTGAGGGCCGTCTCACACCCGCTGCTCGGGGCCTTCCCGGCCCTAGCACTTCTTGATGGTGGCGTCCTTGCGGGCGTCGTTGCCGTAGCGGCGAGCCTGGCTCACGAAGGGGAACACCACGCTCGCGGAGCCCATCGAGCCGATCGACCCCTGCACCACGCAGGTGCTGATCTTCGACCCGTCGACCTGGGCCACGGCCTGGGCGATCCTGAAGAGCTCGGCGGCCGGCAGGTTGGTCTGCGTGTGCTGCATCACGGTCAGGATGCCGCGCTCGATGAACCCCGGACGGTCGGCCTGGGACCGGATCCTCGCGTAGATCCCACGCAGGGTCCGTTGCTGGTTGGCCGACCTGTCGAAGTCGCCACCGGGCAGGCTCTTGCGGATCCGCGAGAACGCCATCGCCTCGTACCCGGTGAGGTGGATGCGGCCCTTCTCGAAGCCCTTCGGCTTCAGGTAGGGGTCGCTGAAGGCCCGCGGGTTGGTGACGGTGATCCCGCCGATGTCGCTGATCATGTCCTCGAAGAACGGGAAGCGCGTGACGAACACATAGTCAGGCTGGACGCCGACGAGGTTGCCGACGGCGCGGCCCATGAGCTCGGGTCCCCCGTAGTAGAGGGCGGCGTTGACCCGGTCCCGGCCGCGGCCGGGGATGGTCACGACCGAGTCACGGGGGATCCCGATCGCCGCCGCGGCACCGGTCCGCGTGTTGAGCCCCACCAGCTGCAGCGCGTCGCCGCGGCTCCTGGTCATCACCTGGCCGGGCCGCGCATCCGAGCCGACGCCCAGGATCCAGATCATGTCGGGGCCGGCGTCGACGCCCTCGGCGGTGTGGAGCTTGACCAGCTCGGCATCTGTGGTGTGCACCGCCGAGTTGGGAACGACGAGGGCCGCCGTCGCCAGCACCAGGGTGAGTACGACGGGGCGGAGGAGGCGTCGGAACAGCGTCACACCCTGGGTCCGGCCGTTGGTCGCCCCATGGGTCATGCCGGGGGTCATGCGGTCGGTCATACGGTCGGTCATGCCGCGGCTCCTGTCTTGGCGACGTGGTAGGCGAAGATCCGCCATCCCGGCTTCGCGCGCGTCAGCAGCACCCGGCCATGGACGCCGACCCGGCGATCGAGGTCACCGTGGGTCTTGAACGCCAGGTGGAACCGGGCGGTGACCGCGACTGCGTGCTTGCGGACTGCGAGCACGTCGAGCCAGACCTCGCTGACCTTCGGCGTGACCCCGCTGATCCTGTCGCCGACGTCGACGTTGCTCATCAGCCTGATGTCGCGACGCGCCTGGGCACGAGCCCCGGGGGTGAAGCCGGGGAACGCGTCCCGGAAGTTCCTGCGCGGGTAGTCGCCGCCGACGTAGGCGGCGTTGAACCAGCGCTGCACGACGGGGGTGACCTGACGCGACACGCGCCGCTGCGTCTGCTTCGGGAGCCGCCCCACCACCCGGCCGATCTTGGTGGTGGTCTCGATCTGGAACGCGCTGGGCTCGCCGCTCGGCAGGGGCGGCTGCGACTCGGCGCCGCCTCCTCCGTCGTCGCTGCAGGCGGTCGCCGCCATGGACAGACACATCAGCATCGAGGCCACCACGAGGGCTGGCCGGCTGGCCAATTTCATGACCCAGGATCCTCACGTTTGGTCGATCGAGCTACACCATGCCCGAAGGCAGCCCCTCCGCCGCGCATTTGCAGGCGTGTGGGACTAGCCTTGAGGCCGGAGTCCACTCGTACGAAAGGGAAGAGGCGAACCTAGCCGTGCCGCAGTCCTCAGGCCAAAAGTCCACGTCACAGCCGGCAGCGTCCCCCTCGGGCGACTTCGGAGCCAATGAGTGGCTCGTCGACGAGATGTACGAGCAGTACAAGCTGGACCCCCAGAGCGTCCCCCCGGAGTGGGCGAAGTACTTCAAGAGCAACGGGTCGGGAGGCTCGGCCGCCGAGGCGAAGAAGTCTGAGGGCAAGCCGGCCGAGACCAAGCCCCGGTCCCAGCAGGCCGAGGCCACGTCGGAGCCCCGGGCCGAGGAGAAGCCGAAGCCCGCCGAGACCCAGAAGAAGTCCGACGGGTCCGGTCCCGCCCCCAAGGCCAAGCCGCGCCCGGAGTCGGCCGCGGCCGAGCCGGCCAAGGGTGAGGGCCGCCCCGTGGCCAAGGACCCCAAGCCGCCGGCCCAGGCCGAGGCCAGCGACCAGCCGACCTACAGCATCCTGCGCGGCGCCCCGGCCCGCACCGTGCAGAACATGGACGCCTCGCTGAGCGTCCCGGTGGCGACCTCGGTCCGCACCGTGCCGGTCAAGCTGCTCTGGGACAACCGGACCGTGATCAACAACCACCTCGCCCGCGCCCGCGGCGGCAAGGTGTCGTTCACCCACATCATCGGCTACGCCCTGATCAAGGCGCTGAAGTCGATGCCCGAGATGAACGTCGGGTACGACGTCATCGACGGCAAGCCCAACCTGATCACCCCGGCCCACATCAACCTCGGCCTCGCGATCGACATCCCGAAGAAGGACGGCACCCGCGCCCTGCTGGTGCCGTCGATCAAGGCCGCCGAGACGATGGACTTCGCCGCCTTCTGGACCGGCTACGAGGACATCGTCCGGAAGGCGCGCAACGGCAAGCTGACGATCGAGGACTTCCAGGGCACCACCATCTCCCTGACCAACCCCGGCACGCTCGGCACCAACCACTCGGTGCCGCGGCTGATGAAGGGGCAGGGCGCGATCATCGGCGTGGGCGCCATGGAGTACCCGCCCGGCTGGCAGGGCGCGTCCGAGGAGGCCATCGCCCGCAACGCCATCGGCAAGGTGATGACCCTCACGTCGACCTACGACCACCGCGTCATCCAGGGCGCCCAGTCGGGCGACTTCCTGCGCCGGGTCCACCAGCTCCTGCTCGGCGAGGACGACTTCTACGACGAGATCTTCCGCTCCCTTCGCATCCCCTACGAGCCGATCCGCTGGTCCCAGGACATCGCGACGTCCCACGACGACGAGATCAGCAAGCAGGCCAGGATCCTGGAGCTGATCCACGCCTACCGGGTGCGCGGCCACATGATGGCCGACACCGATCCCCTGGAGTACCGCCAGCGCAGCCACCCCGACCTCGAGGTCGAGTCGCACGGCCTGACCCTGTGGGACCTCGACCGGGAGTTCGCGACCGGCTCCTTCGGCGGCGAGGGCCGCCGGTTCATGAAGCTGCGCACGATCCTCGGCATCCTGCGCGACTCCTACTGCCGCACCACCGGCATCGAGTACATGCACATCATGGATCCCGAGCAGCGTCGCTGGATCCAGGAGCGCGTGGAGCAGCCGCACACCAAGCCTCCTCGCGAGGAGCAGCTGCGGATCATGCTCAAGCTCAACCAGGCCGAGGCGTTCGAGACGTTCCTGCAGACCAAGTTCGTCGGGCAGAAGCGGTTCAGCCTCGAGGGCAGCGAGACCACGGTCCCGCTGATCGACGAGATCTGCGAGGCGGCCGCCGAGGCCGAGCTCGACGAGGTCTGCATCGGCATGGCCCACCGTGGCCGGCTCAACGTGCTGGCCAACATCGTGGGCAAGAAGTACTCCCAGATCTTCCGGGAGTTCGAGGGCAACATCGACCCGCGCACCGTGCAGGGCTCCGGGGACGTGAAGTACCACCTCGGCGCCGAGGGCGAGTTCGTCGCCGGCAGCCGCGACAAGATCAAGGTGTCGGTCGCCGCGAACCCGTCCCACCTCGAGGCGGTCGACCCGGTGCTCGAGGGCATCACCCGGGCCAAGCAGGACGTCCTCGACCGCGGTCTGGAGTTCCCCGTGCTCCCCCTGCTGGTCCACGGCGACGCAGCGTTCGCGGGCCAGGGCGTGGTCGCCGAGACCCTGAACCTGTCGCAGCTGCGGGGCTACCGCACCGGCGGCACCATCCACCTCGTCGTCAACAACCAGGTGGGCTTCACCACGTCGCCGGGCGCGTCCCGTTCCTCGCTCTACTGCACCGACGTCGCCCGGATGGTCCAGGCGCCGATCTTCCACGTCAACGGCGACGACCCCGAGGCCTGCATCCGCGTCGCCCGGCTCGCCTTCGAGTACCGCCAAACCTTCAACAAGGACGTCGTCATCGACCTCGTCTGCTACCGCCGTCGCGGTCACAACGAGGGCGACGACCCGTCGTACACCCAGCCGCTGATGTACGACCTGATCGAGCAGAAGCGCTCTGTCCGCAAGCTCTACACCGAGTCCCTCATCGGCCGCGGCGACATCACCGTCGAGGACGCCGGGGTCGTGCTGCGCGACTACCAGCAGCAGCTGGAGCGCGTCTTCGTCGAGACCAAGGCAGCCCTGAAGGAGGCCGAGCAGGAGCCGGCCGACACGGCGTACTCCGGCACGGACGTCGAGGGCCACACCGGCCTGGAGCCACCGGCCGCGCAGTCGCGCGGAGCCGACCGCACCAAGCACTCGTCGACGCACACGGCGATCAGCACCGAGATGCTGCACCGTCTCGGCGACGCCTTCGTCGACATCCC
>NZ_DASSXS010000279.1:0-7389 GCF_035703625.1 Nocardioides sp.
CCTGCACTTCTCGGCCGTTGCAATGCCCGGGATGTGCATGGTCTGGCTGAGGGGTGGGGCGGGTGTGGCGGGTGAGCCGCGCGCCCACGACGGCAACGGTCCTCAGGCGTCCGGACGAGCTGCTGGGTGTCAATTTCCCCGGCGGGCCGGGGAAACCTGCACTTCTCGGCCGTTGCAATGCCCGGGATGTGCATGGTCTGGCTGAGGGGTGGGGCGGGAGGGGCGGGTGAGCCGCGCGCCTACGGCGGCGACGGTCCTCAGGCCTCCGGACGAGCTGCTGCGTGTCAATTTCCCCGGCGGGCCGGGGAAACCTGCACTTCTCGGCCGTTGCAATGCCCGGGAAGTGCATGGTCTGGCTGAGGAGTGGGACGGGTGTGGCGGGTGAGCCGCGCGCCCACGACGGCGACGGTCCTTAGGCGCCCGGCTGGCCGGGTCCGAGCACGCCCCAGTACTCCAGGGCAGCGGTGAGGCCGTCGACGCCGTCACCCGCCCAGCCGACGTACCCGTCCGGCCGGACCAGACGCGGGGTGCCGGCGTGGAGCGGCAGCAGCTGCAGCCGGCCGTCGACCGTCGGCGCGGGGAAACCCTTCGGCGCCACCAGCACGTGGCGGCCCGACCGGAGTGCCTCGTAGAGCCGGAGCCCGTCGGTACCCGTGACGTCCGGCGCTCGGGTGCCGACCGGACGGTGGCTGCCCGGGGGCGGGTCGTAGGCGATACCCAGTCCGCTGATCCGCAGCCCCAGTCGCCGTGTGACCGGAGGCAGGCGCAGCGCGGTCGTCGCCGCGGCGTCGCGCAGCGCCCGGGCCGGGCCGCGCCGGAGCAGCGCCGCCCGGATCAGGCCGCCGCTGGTCCGCAGCACCATCCTGCCGACCGGGTGCCGCTCGTCGTGATAGCTGTCGAGGAGCCGGTCCCCGCCCCGGCCGGCGACGACGGTGGCGAGCTTCCAGCCGAGGTTGGCGGCGTCCTGCAGCCCGGTGTTCATCCCCATCCCGCCGGCCGGTGAGTGCACGTGCGCGGCGTCGCCGGCCAGGAGGACGCGGCCGACCCGGTAGCGAGGCACCTGCCGCTCGTCGCTGTGGAAGCGCGACATCCACCGCGGGTCGGTCATGCCGAAGTCGGTGCCGACCACGCGCTCGGCCAGACCCCGGATCTCCGCCAGGTCCACCGGGGCGTCATCGGGCAGCTCCCGGTCGGGGTCCCTCGTGATCACGCGGAACCACCCGTCGCCGAAGGGCACCACGAAGAAGAACCCCTCGCCGTTGGCGTTGAAGTTCAACAGGCCGGCCGGCGGATCGGACATCCGCACGTCGGCGAGGATCACCGACCGCACCACCGAGGCCCCGGGGAAGTCCAGGCCCAGCGCGTCGCGTACGGCGCTGTGGTGGCCGTCGGTCCCCACGAGGTACGACGCCCGCAGCCGCGACGCCTCGCCGTCGAGGCCCTCGCAGTCGACCGTGACCCCGTCCGCGTCCTGGGCGAGATCGCGCACCCGGACGCCCCGCAGGATCGTGGCGCCCAACCGGGCCGCCCGGTCCTCGAGGACCCGCTCGACGGCGTACTGCGGCGTGACCAGGACGAACGGGAACCGCGTGGGCAGCGACCTCAGGTCGACGGTGGCCCGCCCGAACACCCCCAGCCGGTCGACGGAGTTGCCGCCGGCGAGGACCTCATCGGCGAGGCCACGCGCGTCGAGCTGCTCCATCGTGCGGGCGTGGACCGCGAACGCGCGGGTCAGGTTCGACTCCTCGGCCCGGCGCTCGACCAGGGTGACCCGGACGCCCTGGGCGGCGAGGTCTCCCGCGAGCAGCAGGCCGGTGGGCCCGGCGCCGGCGACGAGGACGTCGATCACCGCAGGCTCCGACCGGGCCGCCGCCGGACCTGGGGTCCGAGCAGCCGCTCCAGCAGGTGCGGATCCGTGGGCCACGCGTCGAGCAGCCGCTCGCGGGGGATGCTGCGGGCGGCGTAGCGCAGCAGGAGGATGACCGCGACGACGTCGTCGAGCGGACCGATGACGGGCAGGAACTCCGGCAGCAGGTCGATCGGCGAGACCACCCACACGACGGCGACGAGCAGCGCCACCTTCGCCCTGCGCGGCACCGCGGGGTCCCGCCGCAGGGTCCGTGCTGTGGTCACGCACGACGGCAGGAACTCCGCGACCTGTCGCATCAGCCCCGGCGGCAGCCGGTGGGCGAGCAGCATCATCACCAGGCAGGCCAACGCCCACAGGCCGACCAGAGCCGCAGCGATCGTCAACGCCCTGGTCATGGGGCAAGCGTAGGCGGATCGCCCTGCTCGAACAGCCGCGCGAGCCTGGCCAGCGCCATCCGGGTGCCGGCCTCGTTCTGGTCCTTCGGTACGGCGTCCGGGATCCCCTCGTGCACGATCGTCACGTCGGTGCCGCGCGCGTGGGCGGTGAGGGTGGTGGTCATCCTCATCTCGCCCCGCAGCGCGGGATCGTCGGTCTCGAACTCGGTTGCCTCGACGACCTGCTGGTCGGGGACGAGGCTGACGAACCGTCCGTGGTAGGTGTCGGTGTGCCCGGTCGTCTTGCCCCGTGGTGCGTCCGCCCCGGCCAGCTCGTAGGTCAGGGACACCCGGAACCGGCCGCCCTCGCGGGCGTCGAACTCGTGCACGTGCGCGGTCATGTCGTCGGGCACCCGCCAGCGCGCGATCGAGTCCGCGTCGAGCAGCGCCCGGTAGACCTCCGCGGGGGAGGCGGGGACCGTGACGGTCATCTGGGTGGAGTACACGCCCCGACGCTAGCGCCGGTCATCGCCGAGTGCGGCGATGACGGCCGCGCCGGCCTCCTCCGTCGAGGCGGTCCCGCCGAGGTCGGGGGTGCGGGTGGTGGGGTCGGCGAGGGAGGCCTCGGCGGCGCGCAGGACCTGCGCCGACGCCCCGGGGTGGCCGAGGTGCTCGAGCATCATCGCCGCCGACCAGATGGCCGCCACGGGGTTGGCCATTCCCTTGCCGGCGATGTCGGGCGCCGAGCCGTGGACCGGCTCGAACATCGAGGGGAACTCCCCGGTGGGGTCGAGGTTGGCCGACGGGGCGAGGCCGAGGGAGCCGGCCACCGCGGCGGTCAGGTCGGAGAGGATGTCGCCGAAGAGGTTGCTGCCGACGACGACGTCGAAGCGCGCCGGGTCGAGGACCACGGCGGCGGCCAGCGCGTCGATGTGCAGCTGGTCCCACTCGACGTCGGGGTACTCGCCGGCCACCTCGCGGACCACCTCGTCCCAGAACGGCATCGTGTGCACGATCCCGTTGGACTTGGTGGCCGAGGTGAGCCGCCCGCGCCGCTGCTGCGCGAGCTCGAAGGCGTGCCGGACGATCCGGGTGACACCGACGCGCGTGAACACCGACTCCTGGACGGCCATCTCGTCGGGGAAGCCGCGGTTGAGGCGCCCGCCGATCTCGCTGTACTCGCCCTCGACGTTCTCGCGTACGACGACGAGGTCCAGCCGGTCTCCGCCGCGCACCGGGCTCGCGACGCCCGGGAACGCGCGGGCCGGCCGGATGTTGGCGAACTGCCGGAACGCGCGACGGATCGGGATGAGCAGCCCCCAGAGCGACACGTGGTCGGGCACCCCGGGCCAGCCGACGGCGCCGAGCAGGATCGCGTCGAAGCCGCCGAGCACCGCGATCGCGTCGTCGGGCATCATCGCGCCGGTCTCGACGTACCGCCGGCACGACCAGTCGAAGGCCTCGTAGTCGAGGGACAGGCCGTGGCGCGGCGCGACGGCCTCGAGCACCGACTGCGCCACGGTCGTCACCTCGGGCCCGATCCCGTCGCCCGGGATGACGCCGATGCGGTGGCTCTGCATCAGGTGGTCGCCACCGGGCTAGCCGAGCCCGAAGACCGGGATCAGCAACGGCAGGAAGAGCAGGATCAGGATCGCCCCGATGACGTCGAAGCTGATGCCCGACCGGATCATCTTGGTGATCGGGACCGCGCCGGAGCCGTAGACCACGGCGTTCTGCGGCGTCGACACCGGCAGCATGAAGCCGAACGACGCGGCGAACGTCGCCGCGAGCGCGGGCACGAACGGGTTGATCCCGGCCGCGGCGGCGATGGGGATGATGATCGGGACGACGACGGCGGCGGACGCCGTGTTGGACGTCGTCTCCGAGACCAGGATCGCGAGCAGCACCGCGAAGACGGTGATCGCGACCGCGCTGGTCAGGCCGAGGGCGTCGTAGCTGCCCTTGCCGATCGTCTCGGCCAGGCCGGTGTCGGCCAGCAGCGTCCCGAAGATGACGCCGCTGCCGAACAGCACGATGGTGCCCCAGTCGATCCGCGCCGCGTCGCTCCAGTTCAGGGTGAACTCGCGGCTGGGCCAGTCGGTCGGCAGCATGAACAGCAGCGAGGCGCCGAGGATGGCGACCACGCCCTCGTCGAGGCGGGTGGAGATCGTCTCGTACGCCGCGGAGTCACCGCCGGCGACGAGGGCCACGATGCCGGGCAGGATCCACAGCGACACCGTGAAGACGAAGGCGATCAGGGTGTTCTTCTCCGCGCGGCTCAGCGAGCCCATCTCGCGGCGCTGTTCGGCGACGTACTCGGAGACGCCGGAGATCCGCTTGATCTCGGGCTTGTTGAGCAGCAGCAGGATGACCGTGAGGGCGACGAACATCAACGCGCAGACCGGCAGCGCGAGGCCCATCCACTGCGCGAACGGGATCGTCTCGCCGGTCGCCTCCTCGATGAGGGCGCGGCCGATCAGGTTGGGCGGGCTGCCGACCGGGGTGAGCAGGCCGCCGACGCTGGCGCCGTAGGCCAGCATCAGCATGATCGCGACCCCCACGCGGAGCCGGGTCGGGTCGAAGTCGGAGATGTCCTCGCCGGCCTCGATCTTCTGGTCCTGGATCAGGTTGGCGATCACGGCCAGGATCCCGATCGCGGTCGGCAGCAGCATGGCGACCGTAGCGGTGTTGGAGACGAAGGCCGAGATCAGGCAGGTGATCAGGCCGAAGGCGATGATCACGCGGCTGGTGCTGTTGCCGACCCCGGGCAGCGCGAGGATGCGGAACGCGAACCTCCGCGCCAGCCCGTGCTTGAGCATCGACTGGGCAAGGATGAACGCCCCGATGAAGGTGAAGATGGTGCCGGAGCCGAACGGCGCGAGGATCTCGTCGGGGTCCTCGCCGACTCCCAGCAGGATGAGCAGGGCCGCTCCGAGGAGCCCCGCGACCGGGATCGGGATCGGCTCGGTGATCCACATGATGATGACCGCGAGCAGGACCGCGGCCACCGTCTGCTGCTCCGCGGGCAGGTCCAGCGGCAGGAAGTAGAGGATGACGCCGGCGAGCGGCGCCAGGACGTACCCGACGTTGCGGCGGCGGCGCTCGAAGCGCTCCTCGCCCTCGGAGAGCTTCTGCTCGCCGAGGCTCTTGTAGGTCGTGCCGCCGAGGAGCCTCTCCTCGACATCGACTCGCCGCTGGGGCGCGATGGCCGTCTCGCCACCGGTGGGTGTGCTCATTGGCTGCTCCAGGTTGCCGGGCCCCCGAGATGTCCAGACTGTCTAGACCATCTCACCTAACAAGGTCTTTCCGCCGTCCGCAACCCTGTCGGCGGGCGGACCGGCGGGGGCCCAGTCGGTCAGTCCTCCGCGAGCGCGGCGTCGATGCGCCGGTGCGCCTCCCAGATCTCCTCCGGCAGGCCCTGGAACTGGGCGAGGTGCTCCGCGCGGTGGCCGATCTCCTGCCGCCAGCGGTCGACGTCGATGTCCAGGATCGTGGCGAGGTCCTCGGCGGTGATGTCGACCCCCTCGAGGTTGAGCTCCTCCTGCGTCGGGAGGATCCCGACCGGGGTCCGTCGACCTTCGACCTCGCCGTGCTTGAGCTGGAGCAGCCACAGCAGCGGGCGCAGATTGTCGCGGTAACCCGGCCAGAGGAAGTGCCCGTCCTCCGGGTCGCGCTGGAACCAGTTGACGTGCGCGAAGATCGGCAGCTCGCGGGCCCGCCCGACGATGTTCAGCCAGTGCGCGGCGTAGTCGCCCTCGGAGTAGGACATGAACGGCCGCATCGACATCGGGTCGTAGCGGAGCTGGCCCTCGACGCCCTCGGCGGCGTACGTCGCCTCGGCGCCCAGGGTCAGGCCGTCGTAGACACCCTCGGCGAGGTCGGTGATCGCGCGGATGAGCGGCTCGCGGTCGCGGGTCCGGCCGCCGAAGATGATGGCGTCGATCGGCACCCCGCGCGGGTCCTCGAAGTCCGCCGCGACGTTGGGCACGTTGGCCAGCGTCGTGGTGAACCGGCTGTTGGGGTGGGCCCACGGCGAGTCGTCGCCGTCCTCCCGCTCCGAGATGAGGCCGCCCTTCCAGTCCCGCCACCCCGTGACGTCCTCCGGCGGCGACGGCGTGCGCCCCTCCCACCAGACCTCGTGGGTGTGGTCGTTGTAGGCGACGTTCGTGAACAGCGCCTGCGTGCCGTCGCCAACCGAGGCGAGGGCGGTCGGGTTGGTCCTCTCGTTGGTGTCCTTGGCGACGCCGAACACCCCGAACTCCGGGTTCATCCCGTAGAGCCGGCCGTCGTCGGGGTTCACCCACAACCAGGCGATGTCGTCGCCGTAGAAGGTCACCCGGTAGCGGTCGCCGAGGGCGTCTGGCGGCAGCATCATCGCGAGGTTCGTCTTGCCGGACGCGCTCGGGAACCCTCCGCAGACGTGGTAGGTCCTCCCCGTCTCCCGGTCCTCGATCCCGATCAGCATGAACTGCTCGGCGAGGAACTTGCCGGAGGCCCAGCCGTCGTAGGCGGCCTGGCGCAGGCCGTGGGCGATCTTGCCGAGCAGCGCGTTGCCGCCGTACGACGACCCGAAGTGCAGGATCGTGCGCTCGTCGGCGACGGTGACGAAGTAGCGCTGGTCGTCGTCGGTGCCCTGGCCGAGGTTCTCCAGGTCGCCGGTGACGTGCACGGCCCGGACGAAGGAGCCCGGGTCCTCGAGGTCGTTGACGAACTGCACGCCGACGCGGGACATCCGGATCATGTGGAGCACCACGGTGCGGGTGTCGGTGAGCTCGACACCGGCGGCCCAGGGGGACAGCTCGTTGCCGGGTGGCGCCATCAGGTAGGGGATGACGTACATCGTCTTGCCCTGCGAGGCGCCGCGCATGCGGTCCTCCAGCATGGGCTTCATCTCCGAGGCAGGGCGCCAGTTGTTGTAGACGCCCTTGTCCTTCTCGTCGTTCGTCGCGACGATCGTGCGCTCCTCGGAGCGGGCGGTGTCCTTGAAGTAGCTGCGGGAGTAGTAGCGCCCCTCGCCGGCCGGCTCGAGCTCGCCTGCCTCCAGGGCCTCCTGGATCAGCCGGGCGTCGTCGGCGGCCGTGACGACCTCGATCCGCTCGGCGCCGGTGAGGTCCGCGTAGAAGCGGACGTACTCCCGGACCTTCT
>NZ_DASSXS010000300.1:0-6493 GCF_035703625.1 Nocardioides sp.
AACGTGTCATGGAGGGCCGCCAGGCACTTCTCGGCGGTCCTGCGCGAGGAGAACGGGCCGAGGTAGTCGGCGTCGTCGGCGAGGACCCGCCGGACCAGCGAGAGCCGCGGCCACGGCTCGCGGGTCAGCTTGACGAAGTGAACCTTGTCGGGGAACCGGGACCGACGGTTGTAGCGCGGCTTGTGCTCGGCGATCAGCCGCAGCTCGCGCACCTCCGCCTCGAGCGGGGTGGCGCACTCGATGCCGGTGACCGACTCGGCGAGCCCGACCATCTCGCCCATCCGGGACCGGGTCTCCGAGGCGGTGAAGTAGGTCCGGACCCGCGAGCGCAGGTCGCGTGAGGTGCCGACGTAGAGGACCCGGGAGCTGTCGTCGCGGAAGAGGTAGACCCCCGGGGCGTGGGGCAACGCCTCGGCGAGGTGACGCTTGCGACGCTGGGCGGGGGAGACCCTCGACGAGAAGGTCTGCAGCTCCTCCAGGGTGTGGACGCCGAGGCCGCCGAGGCGTTCCATCAGCCCGTGCAGGACGTCGACGGTGGCCCTGGCATCGGCCAACGCCCTGTGGTTGGGCGTGGTCGAGGAGTTGAAGACCCGCGCCAGCGAGGACAGCTTGCAGTTGGGCGCGTCGTCGCGGGTGATCACGCGGCGGGCCAGCCTGGCGGTGTCGAGCACCTCGAAGCGCGGCCAGGCGCGTCCCTGGAGCTCGGCGAAGTGCCGGAGGAACCCGACGTCGAACGGCGCGTTGTGGGCGACCAGGACACAGCCCGCCGCGAACTCGAGGAAGGCCGGCAGGGCTGACTCGATGCGGGGGGCGTCGGCCACCATGGTGTTGCTGATGCCGGTGAGCACGGCGATGAACGCCGGGATCTCGGTCTGGGGGTTGACCAGGGTCTGGAACTCCCCGAGGACCTCGCCTCCGCGCACCTTGACCGCACCGATCTCGGTGATCATGGAGCCGCCGGCTGCCGACCCGCCCGTGGTCTCGAGGTCGACCACGCAGAAGGTCGCGTCGCGCAACGGCCGCCCGAGCTCGTCGAAGCTGCGTTGCGACTCCCATCGGGTCGGTGGGACCCGGACCGCGTTGCTCACGTCGCCGACGCTAGGTGTGGGCGCCGACAAACGGTCGGCGCCGCGCGGACTACTGTGGGTCGGCGTGAGCATCGTGATCCCCGACGCCGGTCAGCGCTGGCGCTGCGGCGGGTGTGGCAACAAGACCCGCTTCGACGTCACCCGGACGCGTCGTACCACCGAGTTCTGGCACTTCGACCTCGCCGGCGACCACCGCGTCGAGGAGACCGTCGTGGAGGAGGAGTCCGTGGCGGCCGTGACCTGCCGCTGGTGCGGCCGCGCCGACTCGATCGAGGTCGTCTCGCGGGCCGACGGCGACGCCGACGCCCCGGCGAACGGCTGAGGGGCGACGAGGGCGGGCCGTGTCCGGCGACCGAGCAGCCCCCGGCCTCGCCGACCTCCCCGACGAGGTCCGCAACCGCATCCACGCGCTGACCGCCGACGTGCTGCCGGACGTCGCGAAGCTCCCCCCGCCGCTGCGCAAGGTGGCCGACTTCGCCCCGGCGCGCCGGGCCAGACTGGGGGCCGGCGCGATGACGGCTGCGCTCGAGTCGGACGAGGAGTTCCGTGACCGGGTCGGCGTACAGGTGGCCGAGGCCCCTGCCCGGCCCGACGACGTGGCCACCGCCGCCGCACTGGCCTGGCTGGTCCGCCCCGACGGCTGGGAGGCCACGCTCGAGGCTGCGCTCGCGGCCATCGCGCAGCGAGCGCCCGTGCAGGACGACGCCGAGGCCGCCCGTCTCCGGCAGCAGCTCGGGAGCGCCGAGCAGGCCGCGCGCGACCTCCGTGCGCGACATCGCGAGGAGGTGGCCGGGCTGAAGGGAGAGAACGCGACGCTCCGGCGCAAGCTGGGGGAGGCCCGGGCTGCCGCTCGTGAGGCGCTCGCCGCGGTGGAGCGAGCCGATCGAGCCGCCGAGGAGCTGCGGGAGCAGGCAGATGCCGCGGGCGCGTCCTCCCAGAAGGAGCTGCGCCAGCTGCGGGCCCAGGTGGCGCGGTTGGAGGAGGAGGCCCGGGCGGACCGGCGGGCGGGCCGTGCCGAGCGCGTGGAGGCCAGCCTGCGGGCTCGGCTGCTGCTCGACTCCGTCATCGACGCCGCGACCGGCCTGCGCCGTGAGCTCGCGCTGCCCCCGGCGTCGGGCGCCCCGGCGGACCGGCTGGAGGCGGCCCTGGCCAGCGAGGGCACACGGCAACCGACCTCCGCCGGTTCGCTCGGGCCGACCAGCCCGGCCCTGCTCGAGCAGTACCTCGGCCTGCCGCGGGCCAGGCTGATCGTCGACGGCTACAACGTGAGCAAGACGGCCTGGGCCTCGTCGTCGCTGGAGGCCCAGCGGAACCGGTTGCTGAGTGCCCTGGCTCCCGTCGTGGCGAGGACCCGGGTGGAGGCGACCGTCGTCTTCGATGCCGCCGCCTCGTCCGCGCGGCCCGTCGTCAGCACCCCGCGCGGCGTCAAGGTGGTGTTCAGCCCCGAGGGCGTCATCGCCGACCGGGTGATCGCGGACCTCGTGGCGGCCGAGCCCGCGGGCAGGGTCGTGGTCGTGGTCAGCAGTGACCAGGAGGTGGCCAGGCACGCGGAACGCTCGGGAGCGAGGAGCCTGGCCGCGGAGGCCCTGGTGGGCCTGCTGGCACGAACGCCCTGACGGGTCCGACACGCCGGTGACCACCGGTCGCGGGTCGCATTGTCGGTGCCCGCTGCGAGCGTGGTGGCATGACGACGAGAATCGACTGCGACACCTGCACGGTGAGGGGGCTGGCGTGCCACGACTGCGTGGTGACGGTGCTGCTGGGCCCGCCCCCGGAGCTGACGTTCGACGACGACGAGCGACGCGCGCTCGACGTCCTGGCGGCCGGGGGACTGGTCCCGCCCCTGCGACTCGTGCAACCGGTCGACGGGCCGGAGGTGGAGTCGGCGTAGGGCATACCCCTGTGGCTCATGGGGCTGGTGTGACATGCACCGCACCCGAATCCTGTCAACGTGGGCCGAAACACCCCAGGTTCCCCATCCGGAACTTGGTTCACCCACCGGTGCCCACTAGTGTGTGGCGCTCAGGTGCCCGTGGGAGTGGATCGACCGGATCCGCGCGGGTGCCACGCCGAGTCCGGGGCCACGTGCTGGCCACGGAGCCGGGGAACCAACCCCCTGGGGTGAATCGCCTGCAAGGCGGTGCGCAGCCGTGTACCGAGGAGCAGGTGTAGGGCAGGTCGTGCCCGAACCCGTCAGCTCACCTGGTAGGCGTACGACTAGCAAGGGAGACCGCCCGCTCGTGTTCAACGGTCGGAAGCGACTCATCACTGCCCTGTCCGCCATCGCTCTGGCTGCTGCCGTCGGGCTGGTGCCGGGCAGCGCCCAGGCCGAGCCCGACATCGAGGATGTCGAGGCCCGCGTCGATCGCCTGTACCACGAGGCCGAGATGGCCTCGGAGCGGTACAACGACGTCCGCCTGGAGCTCAAGGAGCTCGACCAGGACCTCGCCTCGATCAAGGCCGACGAGCGTCGTCAGGGCCAGCGGCTCGAGGCGGTCCGCCACCAGGTGCAGGACTCCATCGTGCGCCAGTACCAGGGCGAGAACCTCTCCGCGGTCGGCCAGATCGTCGTCTCCGACGACCCGGGCGCGTTCCTGGGACGGCTCTCCACGATGTCGTCGTTCAACGACCTGCAGTCGCAGATGTTCTCCGACTACGCCCGCGAGCTGAAGGCCCTCGACATCCGTCGCGACGCCACCGCCCACCGCGCCGACCAGGTGTCCGAGCTCAAGGCCCAGCTGGCCAAGGAGAAGGCCACCATCGACAAGAAGGTCGAGGAGGCCGAGTCGCTCCTGGACCGGCTCGAGGCGGAGCAGCGCGCGGCGATGACCTCGCGCAGCGACGTCCGCGTGCCCAGCGTGTCCGCCTCGGGGCGCGCCGGCGCGGCGGTGGACTACGCGATGGCCCAGGTCGGTGACGCCTATGTCTACGGTGCCACCGGTCCCGACGCCTACGACTGCTCCGGGCTCACCATGGCCTCCTGGGCCCAGGCCGGGGTCGCACTGCCGCACTCCTCGAGCGCCCAGTACAGCTCGGGCCCGCAGGTGCCCGCGAGCGCCCTCCAGCCCGGCGACCTGGTCTTCTACTACAGCCCGATCAGCCACGTCGGGATGTACATTGGAGACGGCATGATCGTGCACGCAGCGAACCCAAGTACCGGGGTCCAGGTGACCGGTCTGTACTCCATGCCTTACTCCGGCGCGGTCCGCCCTGGCTGACCCGCAAGGATCGAAGGCCGGTCGCCCGCTCTGGTGGGTGGCCGGCCTTTCCTTGGCCCTCGTGACCGCTGTCGGCCTGGTCGCGTGGGTGCTGCTCGGCGGCCGCACGTACGTCGCGCCGACACCATCGGACACCGTCGCCAGCGCGGAGCCGGGGCAGGCCTCCGCCCTGCTGGAGGACTTCGAGCGCGCGGTGGCGGCCGGCGACGCGGAGGCCGCCGGGTCGCTGGCGGCGCCGGGCGACGAGGGGTCGCGTGAGCTGCTCGGGGCGCTCGTCGACAACGCACGGGCGCTGCGGGTCGAGGACTTCACCCTGAGGTACGTCGACGAGGTCGGTGCCGTGTCTGCGTCCGGCACCTGGGTCGGCGCCGTCGACGCCACGTGGAGCTTCTCGGGCTTCGACCGGGCGCCGGCGCGCTCGGAGGTGGGGTTCCGGTTCCGGGCGGTCGACGGACAGGTGTACCTCGACTCCGTCGGGGGCCGCGGGCGGCGGCTCCCGGTCTGGCTGTCGGGGGAGGTCGAGGTCCGCCGTACTCCGATGACCCTGGTGGTGGTGGACGGCTCCGAGGCGCAGGCGGAGCGCTACTCGTCCCTGGCGCAGGCGGCGGTGCCCGTGGTGAGAGGCGTGCTGCCGTCCTGGCGGACCGGGCTGGTCGTGGAGGTCCCCGACACGGTTGCGGACCTGGACAACGCGCTCGCCTCCGAGCCCGGGACCTACTCGGGCATCGCCGCCGTCACCACGACGGCCGACGGATCGCTGGCGCCCGACGCGCCGGTTCACGTGTTCGTGAACCCCGTGGTCTTCGGCGATCTGCGACCCACGGGCTCCCAGGTCGTGATGAGCCACGAGGCGGTCCACGTGGCGACCGAGGCGGCCACCAACAACACCATGCCGCTGTGGCTCCTCGAGGGCTTCGCGGACTACGTGGCGCTGCTCGACGTCGACCTGCCGGTCTCGGTCACGGCGGGCCAGATCATCGACCGGGTGCGTGCGGGCGGTCCGCCCGAGAACCTCCCGGGCTCGGCCGAGTTCGACACGACCACCACCCACCTCGGGGCGACGTACGAATCGGCGTGGCTGGCCTGCCGCCTGCTCGCTGATCGCGCCGGCGAGGCTGCGCTGGTGCGCCTCTACCTGGAGGTCCGCGACGGCGCTCCGCTGGGCACGGTCCTGCGGAGGGACTTCGGCCTCACCGAGGAGGAGCTCACCCAGGAGTGGCGGGACCTGCTGACAGACTTGGCGGCGTGACCCAGGACGACCGGCACGCCTCGGTGGCCGTCGCCGTGGCCGGGGCCGCGGCCTTCGTCGCCCTCTCGGTCGCGCTGGTGCCGTGGGACCCGGTCCCCGGGGGTCTCGGGGCCATCCCTCGAGCGGGCACGGTGTTCTCGACCGACCAGATCGCCGCGGCGGAGGCATTCTCCCGCGAAGCGCGAGCGTGGAGCTGGAGCTCGCTGGCGGTGTCACTCGCGATCGCCTGCTGGCTGGGCTTCTCCCGGCTCGGCAGGCGGCTCGCCGAGGCCGTGCCGGGGCCGTGGTGGATTCGCGTGGTGCTCATCGTCGCCGCCCTCGCGCTCGTCGGGCGGCTGGTCACCCTGCCCTTCGCGCTCCTGATGCACGCCCACCTCGTCGAGTACGGCCTGTCCACGCAGACGCGGGCCGAGCTCCTGCTCGACCTGGCCAGGAGCGAGGCGGTCGGAGTGGTCGTCACCGCACTGGCGGTCCTCGTGGTCGTCGGGTGCGCGCGCCGATGGCCCCGGGTCTGGCCGGCGATCGCCGGGGGAGTGCTCGCGTGCCTCGTCCTGCTCGGCTCCCTGGTCTACCCGCTGCTGGTCGAGCCGATCTTCAACGACTTCGAGCCGCTTCCGGACGGTGAGCTCCGCTCACAGATCCTCGCGCTGGCCGACGAGGAGGGCGTGGACGTGGAGGAGGTGCTGGTCGCCGACGCGTCGCGTCGTACGACGACGCTGAACGCCTACGTCTCTGGATTCGGGACCACGCGACGGGTGGTCGTCTACGACAACCTGGTGGAGGATCGGCCGCGGGGAGAGGCGCTCTCCGTGGTCGCCCACGAGCTGGCCCACGCCCGGCACAGCGACGTGCTGACCGGCTCGCTCCTCGGCGCCGCCGGGGTGCTGTGCGGCGTCGGACTGCTCGGGCTCGTGGTGGGGCGGTGGCGCGGTCCGGGC
>NZ_DASSXS010000056.1:0-3829 GCF_035703625.1 Nocardioides sp.
CTCGGGGTCGACCCCGAGATCCCTCGGGGTCGGTCGAGGGTCGGGTGGGCAGGTTCACCGATGGGCGGGCCCCACGCCCGCGCGAGAGCGTGGGCGTCATGATCAGAGTCCAGTCCCTCAGCAAGCAGTACGGCCGGTTCCAGGCCGTCGACGACGTCACGTTCGCCGCCCGACCGGGCCGGGTCACCGGCTTCCTCGGACCCAACGGAGCCGGCAAGTCCACCACCATGCGGGTGATGGTCGGCCTCACCCCGCCGAGCCACGGCTCGGCGACCGTCCTCGGCCGGCGCTACGCGGACCTGCCCAACCCGGGCCGCGAGGTGGGCGTCCTCCTCGACGCCTCCGCGCAGCACGCGGGTCGCACCGGCCGCGAGACGCTCCGCGTCGCCGCCCGCACGATGGGTCTTCCCGCCTCCCGTGTCAACGAGATGCTCGAGCGGGTCGGCCTGGCCGAGACCGAGGCCGGCCGCCGGGTCCGGAACTACTCGCTCGGGATGCGCCAGCGTCTCGGCATCGCCACGGCGCTGCTCGGGGACCCGGAGGTCCTGGTCCTCGACGAGCCCGCCAACGGGCTCGACCCCGCCGGCATCCGGTGGATGCGCGACCTGCTCCGCGACTTCGCCGACACCGGCGGAACCGTCCTGCTGTCGTCGCACCTCCTGCACGAGATCGAGGTGATCGCCGACGACCTGGTGGTGATCGGGCAGGGTCGCATCGTCGCCGACGGCACCAAGAACGACCTCCTCTCGGCGGCCGGAACCATCGTCCGGTGCGGTGCCGTGGCCGACCTGGCGCGGGCCCTCACCGAGTCCGGAGTGACCGCCGCGGCGTACGGCGACGACGGCCTGCGGGCCGACGCCGACCCGGCCCTGGTGGGCAAGATCGCCCACGTCGCCGGCGTACCCCTGACCGAGCTCCGCACCGCCGACGGTGCGGGCCTCGAGGAGATGTTCCTCGAGCTCACCGCCGAGACCTCCCGCGAAGGAGCAGCAGCATGAGCACCATGCCCCTGACCCAGGCGCCTGCCCCCGCCCCAGCTTCCGGTACCGCGCGGGCGGTCCCCGCCCGGATCCCGTTCCGCCGGATCCTGTGGGTCGAGCTGACCAAGATGTTCAACACCCGGTCGGGCTCCTGGCTCACCGCGAGCATCGGGATCACCGCTGTGCTCGCCACGGGCGCGGTGATCGCCTTCGCGCCGGACAGCGCGCTGACCTACGACAGCTTCGGCGCGGCGGTCGGCGCCCCGATGGCGATCATCCTGCCCGTGATCGCGATCCTCTCGGTCACCAGCGAGTGGAGCCAGCGGAGCGGTCTGACGACGTTCGCCCTGGTGCCGAAGCGGGGTGCGGTGATCTGGGCCAAGCTGTTGATCTCGGTGGCGCTCGGCGCCCTCTCGATGGTGGTGGCGATGGGCATCGGCGCCGTGGGAAACCTGGCCGGAGCCGCGCTCACCGGCGTCGATCCCGTCTGGAACATCACGTGGAACCAGGCCACGTCGCTGGTCGTGGCCAACGTGCTCGGCCTGCTGGTCGGCTTCATGCTCGGTGTGCTGATCCGCAGCTCCGCGGCGGCCATCGTGGGGTACTTCGTCTACGGCTTCGTGCTCGGTGGCCTGACCGCCGTCCTGGCCGCGAGCCAGGAGTGGTTCCGCGACCTCCAGCCGTGGATCGACTTCAACTACACGCAGGGCCTGCTGTTCGAAGGGTGGCCGGTCGGGGGCGAGGCGTGGGCCCAGCTGGGTGTGACCGCCGTGGGCTGGCTGGTCCTTCCCCTGGTCGTCGGCCTGATGCTCGTCCGTCGCTCCGAGGTCAAGTAACCCTGGGCGTCCTGTGCTGAGGTGGCTGCTCCGGCAGCCACCTCAGCACAACCGTGTGCGCTAGGAGGGCTGCTTCCGCACCCGGTGCAGCAGCCAGTCGGAGCCGGTGTCGATCAGGGCGTAGCGGGCCGACCCCGCCTGGCCGTGGAGCACGAACACGAAGCGCTTGTCGTTGCGGTCCTCGAGCTCCCACCAGCCGGAGTCGGCGATCCGCTTGTCGGCGTCGGTGTGGGTCGCGTGCTCGAGCTCGTGGTCCTCGACCGCGACCGCCAGCCGGTCCGCCCTGGGGTCGTCCGGTAGTCCCTTGGGCACGGCCCACGAGCGGAGCACGCCGTCCTCCTCCAGTCGGAGGTCGAAGTGGTGTCGTGGTCGGTCGTGCTCGTGGAGCACGAACACCGGGCGTTCCGGCACGTTCAGTCCGGGCAGCCGTCGGGGCCGCACACCCCGTCGCCACCAACCAGCTGCAGGTTCGGCTCGCGCTCGGCCCAGGCACGTCGCAGCACCTCGCCGAACGCCTCGGCGGGCTGGGCGCCGGAGACGCCGTACCGGCCGTCGACGACGAAGAACGGGACTCCGCTGGAGCCGTGGGCGTGGGCCTGCTCGATGTCGGCCTGGACGGCGGCGGCGTACGCATCGCTGGCGAGCACCTCGTCGACCCGGGCGGGGTCGAGTCCGGCGACGGCCGCGACCTCGCGCAGCACGTCGTGGTCGGCCACGTTGCGGGCCTGGGTGAAGTACGCCGCCAGCAGCGCCTCCTTGAGCCGGTCCTGGACTCCCGGGCCGGCCTCGAGGGCGAGGTGGAGGAGGCGGTGCGCGTCCAGGGTGTTGGCGCGCCGCGCCTGGTGGAGCCGGTAGACCAGGCCCTGCTCGGCCGCCACGGCCTCGACCCGGTCGATCATCTGCGCCCCCGCGGCCGGGCCACCGCCGTACTTGCGGCCGAGGTGCTCCGCCACGGAGTCGGTCGGCTCGGACGGCGCCCCGGGGTCGAGCTGGTAGGAGTGCCACACCACCTCGACGTCGGCGGCGTGCTCGAAGCCGGCGAGCGCCGCCTCGAACCGGCGCTTGCCGATGTAGCACCACGGGCAGACCACGTCGGACCAGATGTCGATACGCACGGTGGTCCCAACCGCTCCCCCGGCTCGACTGTTCCCCAAATGCGCTGACCCGCCCGAAAGTTTCGGGCGGGTCAGCGTCTTCGCGCGTCAGTTTCGGGCGGGTCAGCGTTGTTCAGCGGGTGGCGGTGCCCTCGACGTAGTCGGAGTCGTGCGACTTCACCCACGCCATCAGCTTGCGCAGCTCGCGGCCGGTCTGCTCGATCGGGTGCTGCTCGGCCTTGGCGCGCAGCTCCTTGAACTCCGGCGCCCCGGCGTCCTGGTCGTCGATGAACCTCTGGGCGAAGGATCCGTTCTTGATGTCCTCGAGGATGGCGCGCATGTTGTCCTTCACCTCGGGCGTGATCACCCGGGGCCCGGACACGTAGTCGCCGTACTCCGCGGTGTCGGAGACCGACCACCGCTGCTTGGCGATCCCGCCCTCGTACATCAGGTCGACGATCAGCTTGAGCTCGTGGAGGCACTCGAAGTAGGCGACCTCCGGCTGGTAGCCGGCCTCGATCAGGGTCTCGAATCCGTACATCACCAGCTGGCTCGCGCCACCGCAGAGCACGGCCTGCTCGCCGAACAGGTCGGTCTCGGTCTCCTCGGTGAACGTCGTCCTGATCCCGCCGGCGCGCAGTCCGCCGATGGCTTTGGCGTAGGACAGCGCGAGGTCCCAGGCCTTGCCCGAGGCGTCCTCCTCCACTGCGACCAGGACCGGCACGCCGCGCCCGTCGACGTACTCGCGGCGGACCAGGTGGCCCGGACCCTTCGGCGCGACCATGAACACGTCGACGCCCTCGGGCGGGGTGATGTAGCCGAAGCGGATGTTGAAGCCGTGCCCGAAGACCAGGGTGTCGCCCGCCGCGATGTTCGGCTCGACCGACTCGGCGTACAGCTTCCGCTGCACGTGGTCGGG
>NZ_DASSXS010000140.1:0-9188 GCF_035703625.1 Nocardioides sp.
GCACCACCACTCCGACCACTCGGGCGGCATGCGGCCCTACGTCGCGCTCGGCGCGCGGGTGGTGGTGCACCAGTCGGCGGTCCGGTTCTTCGGCCGGGTCTTCCGCCAGCGCAGCTCGACGATCATGCCGGACCGGCTCGATCGGTCCGACCGACCGGCCCGGTTCCGCGCGGTGCCCAACGGCGGCAGCATCCTGCTCAACGACGCCGACCAGCGGATCGAGGTGCTCTCCTTCGACGTGACGCACTCTGTGGACATGACGGTCACGTTCATGGAGCAGGCAGGCGTGGTCTTCGTGAGCGACATCTACAGCCCCCCCGGGCCTCCCGGCGACGGCGGTCGGGCGCTCAACAACCTGATCGAGGCCAACAACCTCAACGTCGCATGGATCGCCGGCGGGCACGGAAGCGTCATCTCCTACGCCGACTTCCAGGCCCAGCTGCCGCCTGGCTGACCGTACCGGTCGAAGTGCGGGCGGGCGCCGGATCGCCGGGGCTCCGAGGGCCGACCCGCCCGCACTTCGGCTGATCGACCTGGGCCGGGATACTGGAGGGGTGAGCGCACTCGACCCTGCCGTGGCGGCCCGTCTGAAGCGTTCGGCGGAGGGGCTGGTGCCGGCCGTCGTGCAGCAGCACGACACCGGCGAGGTCCTGATGCTGGGCTGGATGGACGACGAGGCCCTGGCCCGCACGATCAGCACGGGGCGAGCGACGTACTGGAGCCGCTCGCGCAAGGAGTACTGGGTCAAGGGGGAGACGTCCGGCCACGTCCAGCACGTCAAGGAGGTCCGGCTGGACTGTGACGGCGACACCCTGCTGGTCAGGGTCGACCAGGAGGGCGCCGCCTGCCACACCGGCGAGCGCACCTGTTTCGACCGCGACCGCGTGTGGCCCGATGCCTGAGCCCCGCTCCACGTTCGCGCCCGTGCTGGCGCTCGGGTTGGCGGGAGCCACGATCGCGGCGGTCGCCGCGTCGAAGCCGTGGGTGGTCGACACCTCGCTGCCGGCCGGCAGCGATCCGCTCGGGTTGGTCGCCGACGCCGGCGAGATGCCGCTTGCCCTGGCCCTGAGCCTCGTGGTGCTGGCCTGCTGGGGTGTGCTGCTGGTGACCCGTGGCGTGGTGCGACGCGTCGTCGCCGGGTTGGCGCTGGTGGCGGCCGTGGGACTCGCCGTCGCGGTCGTGGTCGGGCTGTTCACCCTGCCCGACCAGGTGCAGCAGGCGTTCCCCGACGGGTTCCGACGCACGACCGACACCGACGTCATCGAGCAGACCGCCTGGTACTGGGCCGCCGCCGTCGGGGCGCTGCTGTCCGTCGTCGCCACCGCCCTCGCCGTGCGGTGGGTCGGTCACTGGCCCGAGATGGGCAGCCGGTACGACGCCCCTGGTGGCGCAGTCGCCCAGACGCCACCGGAGGAGACGAGCAGCCTGGACCTGTGGAAGTCGATCGACGAGGGTCGTGACCCCACGGTGTGACCGGGCTGAATAGACTGGCTCGAGCACGACAGCCCGGCCGCCCCGCACTTCTGAGGAGCCCCCACATGACAGCCCACCATGGCAACACTCCTGCGGCCTGGACCGCCGTTGTCGTCGCGATGCTCGGCTTCGTGGTCGGCGGCGTCGCGCTGATGCTCGACCCGGTGAACATGACCCTGTTCTGGGTCGGCTGCGCGCTCGGGGTCGGCTCGCTGGTGGTGTTCGCCGTGATGGCCAAGCTGGGCCTCCACGGCAGTCGCGACTGAGATGACCGCCACGGCGGTGTCGCCCGCGGTGCCGACGCGGCTGCGGCGCGTCGTCCCGCCGCTCGCCACGATCGCCGGTCTCGGGGCGGCGACGCTCGCCCTTCACGTCCGCGACCCGCACGCGTCCGGAAGCTGGGGCTACTGCCCGCTGTCGCTGATCGGGATCTACTGCCCCGGCTGCGGCGGCCTGCGCGCGGTCAACGACCTGACCCACGCCGACCTGATGGGTGCCGCCTCGAGCAACCTGCTGCTCCTGCTCGCGCTGCCACTGACTGTCTTCGTCCTGACCCGGTGGACGTTCGACGCGTGGCAGGGCCGAGAGCGCGGGTCGACCGCACTCTCGTCCCTGCCGGTGACCTCGGTCGGGATCGCTCTGGCCGCGGTGTTCACCGTGGCGCGCAACCTGCCGGGGAGCTGGCTGGCCCCCTGACGCTCAGGGGGTGGTGTCGAAGGTCCCGTCGAACGTCAGCGCGCCTGTGGCGAACAGGATGATCTGCAGGGCGAGGAACGCCAGCGCGACGATGCCGAGGATGAAGCCGGCCTTGGCCAGGCCCGCGCCGCCCTGGCCGGTGGCCCGGATCTCCTGCTCCGCGCTTCGGCCCAGGATGATGGCGACGACGCCCAGCGGGCTGCAGCAGAGCAGGCCGAGGATGCCGGTCACGAGAGCCCACGTCGCCTTCTGGTTGTTGCCCGCGGGCGTGGGGGCGCCGTACCCGGGCTGCTGGCCGTAGCCGCCCCCCGGCGGCGGGGGAGGAGGTGGCTGCTCGGTCATGGGTGACTCGCTTTCCGTGTCGGTGCCGCCCGGGCAGGACGACGTGGGCCGGGTGATCCCGGAGGTCAGTGGCCCGGAGGCCGCAGGTGGCGCGGTCCTACAGGTTGCCGCTGGTCGACATCCCGAAGGCGAACAGGACGACCAGCGCCACGAGGCCGACGGCCATGAGGATCATGGCGACCAGCCCGAGGATCCATCCGGCCTTGGCGAGCCCCTCGCCGGAGAGGCTGCCCTGCGAGGCCTGCACCTCGCGCTCGGCACGCTTGCCGACGATGAAGGCGGGGATGCCCAGCGGGGCGCAGATGACCAGTGAACAGATGCCGAGCACGAGTGCCGTCACGGCGGATCCGTGCGTGGGGCCGGGCTGTCCGCCGTACGGCGGTTGCGGACCGTGCGGCCCGCCGGTGGGCGGCGGTGGCGTGCCGTAGCTCAAGAGAAGGACCCCCATGCTCGTTCGTGTCGGCTCGGCGCGAGGCTACACAGGTATCGCCCTGCGGAGGTGGACATCGGGCTGGTGGCTCGCCGTGAGAGGCTGGTCCCGGCAGAGATCGGGGTGGATCAGGCTCAGGAGTTGGCGGCAGCGGTGAGTTCAGTGCTCGACGACATCGTCGCGGGCGTGCGTCTCGACCTCGCCCGCCGCGAGGCGGACACGACCCCCGCCGACCTCCGCGCGGCGCTCGTCGACGTGGCTCCGCCGCGCGACCCGATGCCGCACTTCCGCCGGCCCGGGCTCAGCGTGATCGCGGAGGTCAAACGACGCAGCCCGAGCAAGGGAGAGCTGGCCGAGATCCCGGAGCCCGCCGCACTGGCCGGCGCCTACGCCCGGGGAGGTGCGGCCGCCATCAGCGTGCTCACCGAGGAGCGGCGCTTCGGCGGGAGCCTGGCCGACCTCCGGGCGGTCCGGGCCGCCGTCGACGTGCCCCTGCTGCGCAAGGACTTCATCGTCACCCCCTACCAGCTGCTCGAGGCACGCGCCGCCGGCGCCGACCTCGCACTCCTGATCGTCGCCGCCCTCGACGACGACTCGCTCCGGCGCCTCCACGACGACGCCCGGGAGCTGGGCCTGACCGTCCTGGTCGAGGTGCACGACGAGGCCGAGACCGAGCGGGCGGTGGCGCTCGGCGCGGAGCTCATCGGGGTCAACGCCCGCAACCTGCGGACGCTCGACGTCGACCCGGACACCTTCGGCCGGCTCGCTCCGCTGGTCCCCGCAGACCGGGTCCTGGTCGCCGAGTCCGGCATCTCCGGGCCGGCGGACGCCGATCGCCTCGCCGGCCAGGGGGCACAGGTGGTCCTCGTGGGCGAGGCACTCGTCCGCGACGGCGATCCCGAGGCCGCGGTGCGGGCCCTGTCCCGAGGCACGCCATGACCTACGACGCCGACGAGCGGGGCTACTTCGGGGCGCCCGGCGAGCCGCAGTGGGGTGGGCGCTTCATGCCCGAGGCGCTCGTGGCGGCCCTCGACGAGCTCACGGCGGCCTGGCAGGACGCCATGGCCGACCCGACCTTCACCGCCGAGTTCGAGCAGATCCTGCGCGAGTACGCCGGGATCCCCAGTCCGCTCTACCTCGCGGAGCGCCTCAGCGACCAGGTCGGGTGCCGGATCCTGCTCAAGCGGGAGGACCTCAACCACACCGGCGCCCACAAGATCCGCAACGTCCTCGGCCAGGCCCTCCTCACCAGGCGCATGGGCAAGACGCGGGTGATCGCCGAGACCGGGGCGGGGCAGCACGGCGTCGCCAGCGCGACGGCGGCGGCCTACTTCGGCTTCGACTGCACCGTCTACATGGGTGCCGTCGACACCCGTCGGCAGGCCCTCAACGTCGCCCGGATGCACCTGCTCGGCGCCAAGGTCGTCCCCGTCGAGTCGGGCAGCGCCACCCTCAAGGACGCGATCAACGAGGCGCTGCGCGACTGGGTCGCGAGCGTCGACCACACGGCGTACCTCTTCGGCACGGCCGCCGGCCCCCACCCGTTCCCGAGCCTGGTCCGCGACTTCACCAGCGGCATCGGCGACGAGGCCCGCCGGCAGTGCCTCGAGCGGTACGGCGCGCTGCCCGACGCCGTCGCGGCCTGCGTCGGCGGGGGGTCCAACGCCATCGGCCTGTTCCAGGCGTTCCTCGACGACGAGGGGGTCGCGATCTACGGCTTCGAGCCCGGCGGGGAGGGGGTCGAGACCGGGCGCCACGCGGCGACCATCGCGGCCGGCGCCAGCGGGGTCCTGCACGGCGCCCGCAGCTACGTGCTCCAGGACGACGACGGCCAGACCATCGAGTCGCACTCGATCTCCGCCGGCCTCGACTACCCCGGGGTGGGACCCCAGCACGCACACCTCGCCTCCACGGGGCGCGCGACCTACCTCCCGGTCACCGACGCCGAGGCGATGGACGCCTTCGCGCTGCTGAGCCGCACCGAGGGCATCATCCCCGCGATCGAGTCCGCCCACGCCGTCGCCGGCGCGCTGGCGGTCGCGGAGAAGCTGGCGGCGGAGAAGGGACCGGAGGCGACGATCATCATCA
The DNA here is from genome assembly GCF_035703625.1 of Nocardioides sp. GTDB lineage: Bacteria > Actinomycetota > Actinomycetes > Propionibacteriales > Nocardioidaceae > Nocardioides. The sequence goes on from NZ_DASSXS010000140.1 coordinate 5,030, forward strand.
ACCTGAGCGGCCGCGGCGACAAGGACATGGACACCGCCGTCGACTGGTTCGGGCTCGGTGATCCCGACGAGGTCACCGCCGAGCCCGTGGGAGACGACGAATGACCGTCTCCACCGCCTTCGACCGGGCGCGGCAGGAGGAGCGCGCCGCCCTGGTCGGCTACCTCCCAGCCGGGTTCCCCGACGTCGACGGAGGCATCGAGGCCCTGACCGCCATGGTCGAGGCCGGGTGCGACGTGATCGAGGTCGGCCTGCCCTACTCCGACCCGGTGATGGACGGCCCCACCATCCAGACCGCGGCCCAGCGGGCGCTCGACGGCGGCGTGCGCACCCGTGACGTGCTGCGCACCGTGGAGGCGGTCGCCGCCACCGGCACCCCGACCCTGGTGATGACCTACTGGAATCCCGTCGACCGCTACGGCGTGGACCGGTTCGCCGCCGACCTGGCCGGTGCCGGGGGAGCGGGACTGATCACCCCGGACCTGACCCCCGACAGTGCCGACGACTGGATCGCGGCCGCCGACGAGCACGATCTCGACAAGGTGTTCCTGGTCGCCCCGAGCTCCACCGACGCCCGGATCGCACTGACGACCCGGGCCTGCCGCGGCTTCGTCTACGCCACGGCCGTCATGGGCGTCACCGGCGCTCGCGAGTCCACCAGCGAGCTGGCCGGGCCCCTCGTCGCCCGCACCCGCGCCACGACCGAGCTCCCGGTCGCCGTCGGGCTGGGTGTCAGCACCGGCCGGCAGGCCGCCGACGTGGCGTCCTACGCCGACGGCGTGATCGTCGGCTCGGCCTTCGTGCGCGTCCTCCTCGACCACGCCGACGACCGCGCTGCCGGACTGCGCGCCCTGACCTCCCTCACCGAGGACCTGGCCAGCGGTGTCCGTGCGTAGTGCCACCGGGTCCGGCCGCCGAACCGGTGCCTGGCGCACCGCCGCCGCGGTGACGGCCGCCCTGCTCCTCCTCGCTGCCACGTCCGGGTGCGGCGACGACGCGTCGTCGGCAGGGACCGGGTTCCACGGCGCGGTCCTCGACGAGCCGTACGTCGTCCCCCAGCAGCCCCTGACCGACACCGACGGGGAGCGCTACTCGCTCACCGCCGACACCGACCGGCCGCTGACGCTGGTGTTCTTCGGCTACACGGCGTGCCCGGACATCTGCCAGACCGTGATGGCCTCGCTGGCCTCGGCGATGACCCGCCTCGACGAGCAGGACCGCGAGCGGGTCGACGTGGTGTTCGTGACCACCGACCCCGCCCGCGACGACGCACGCGCCCTGCGCACGTACCTCGACCGGTTCGACCCGTCCTTCATCGGGCTGACCGGGGACCTCGAGACCATCGTCGACGTCGGCAAGCCGCTCGCCGTGGCGGTCGAGAAGGGTGAGCGGCTGCCCAGCGGCGGCTACGAGGTCACCCACAGCACCCAGGTGACCGCGATCGACGAGCACGACCGGGTGCCGATCCTGTGGACCCAGGGCACCTCCTCCGCCCAGTTCGCCGACGACATCCACCGACTCCTCGAGGACGCCACCTGATGACGACCAGCCTGACCGTCCTGTCCATCCCGAGCCCCGGCGACGGGGTCTGGAACCTGGGGCCGGTGCCCCTCCGCGGCTACGCCCTGGCCATCGTGCTGGGCATCATCGCCGCCATCTGGATCGGCGAGCGCCGCTGGGTGGCCCGCGGCGGCAAGCCCGGCGAGGTCAGCGACCTGGCGGTCTGGGCCGTCCCGTTCGGCCTGGTCGGCGGGCGGCTGTACCACGTGATCACCGACTACGAGAACTACTTCGGTGGCGACAACAACCCGATCACGGCGCTCTACCTCTGGCGGGGCGGCCTCGGTGTGTGGGGCGCCATCGCCATGGGCGCCCTCGGCGTGGTCATCGGCGCCCGCCGCAAGGGGATCCGCGTGCTGCCGGTCCTGGATGCGATGGCCCCCGGGGTGCTGGTCGCGCAGGCGATCGGGCGCTGGGGCAACTGGTTCAACCAGGAGCTCTTCGGCCGGCCCACCGACCTCCCCTGGGGGCTGGAGATCGACCTCGACAACCGGCCGGTGGGATACACCGGCGCCGAGGCCTTCCACCCCACGTTCCTCTACGAGTTCCTCTGGTGCCTCGCGGCGTTCGCGGTGGTCGTCTGGGCCGACCGCCGATTCCGGCTCGGCCACGGCCGGGTGGTCGCGCTCTACGTGATGGCCTACACCCTGGGCCGCGGCTGGATCGAGATGCTGCGCATCGACGACGTCCAGATGCAGGACGTGCTCGGCGTGCGCCTCAACGTGTGGACCTCCATCGTCCTCTTCGCCGCCGCCGCGACGTACTTCGTCGTGGTCGGACGCCGCCACCCCGGCCGGGAGGAGCAGGTCTACACCCGGGCGCAGGAGTCGGAGGAGCCCGCCGAGACCGACACGGGCGCCAACACCGACCCCACCTGAGGTGTCCGGGGTGCAGTCAGCCCCTCGGAAGCGGCGAAACCCGGTGGTAACCTGACTCTCCGCTCGGGCCAACGTCGTCCCCTGCACAGCTTCAATGAGCACAGCCAGCTTGCCGACCACGCGCGGTGCGCTGCGCCCCTCCGCAGGGGCCCGGCGATCGGCGCAGACGACGACGGGAGAACGCCCGGTGCCAGGACAGCACGCCTTCCCGCCGCCCCAGTACACCAGCGCGCCTCCGGCGCAGTACACCAGCGCGCCTCCGGCGCAGGGGCTCTACGACCCCCGCCACGAGCACGACGCCTGCGGCGTGGCCTTCGTGGCCCGGCTCTCCGGCGAGCCCGACCACGACATCGTGGGCAAGGCACTCACAGCCCTGCGCAACCTCGACCACCGGGGAGCGGCCGGCGCCGAGCCCAACTCCGGCGACGGTGCGGGCATCCTGATGCAGATCCCCGACGCCTTCCTCCGCGAGGTCGTCGACTTCGACCTGCCGCCCGTCTCGTCGTACGCCGTCGGGACGGCGTTCCTCCCCGGTGACGACGAGCAGGTCGCCAAGAATCGCCGCCGGATCGAGGAGATCGCGGCCGAGGAGGGCCTCGACGTGCTGGGCTGGCGCGAGGTCCCGGTCGAGCCGGACCTCCTCGGCGCCACCGCCCGCGGCGTGATGCCGGTGTTCAGCCAGCTGTTCCTCGCCGGTGCCGGCGCCCGTGTCGCCGGGATGGCGCTCGAGCGCATGGCCTACTGCCTGCGCAAGCGGGCCGAGCACGAGACGGAGGTCTACTTCCCCTCGCTCTCCAGCCGCACCCTGGTCTACAAGGGCATGCTCACCACCAACCAGCTGGACCACTTCTACCCCGACCTCACCGACGAGCGCGTCGCCTCCGCACTGGCCGTGGTCCACTCGCGCTTCTCCACGAACACCTTCCCGAGCTGGCCGCTGGCCCACCCGTTCCGGTTCATCGCCCACAACGGCGAGATCAACACCGTGATGGGCAACCGGAACTGGATGCGGGCGCGTGAGGCGCTGCTCGACTCCGACCTGTTCAACGGGGACCTGAACCGGATCTTCCCGATCTGCAGTCCCGGCGCCTCCGACTCGGCGTCCTTCGACGAGGTGCTCGAGCTGCTCCACCTCGGTGGACGCTCGCTTCCGCACTCGGTGCTGATGATGATCCCCGAGGCGTGGGAGAACCACACCGAGATGGACGCGAAGCGCCGTGCCTTCTACGAGTTCCACGCCTCGCTCATGGAGCCGTGGGACGGCCCCGCGTGCGTCGTGTTCACCGACGGCTCCCAGATCGGCGCCGTCCTCGACCGCAACGGCCTGCGCCCCTCGCGCTACTGGGTCACCGACGACGGCCTGGTGGTCCTCGCCTCCGAGGTCGGCGTCCTCGACCTCGAGCCCGCCTCGATCGTCCGCAAGGGCCGGCTCCAGCCGGGCCGGATGTTCCTCGTCGACACCGACGAGCACCGGATCATCGAGGACGAGGAGATCAAGGCCGAGCTCGCGGCCGAGCACCCCTACGACGAGTGGTTGCACGCCGGCCTGATCCAGCTCGACGACATCCCCGAGCGCGAGCACATCATCCACACGCACGCCTCGGTCACCCGGCGCCAGCAGATCTTCGGCTACACCGAGGAGGAGCTCCGGATCCTGCTCACCCCGATGGCCAACACGGGCGCGGAGCCGATCGGCTCGATGGGCACCGACACCCCGATCGC
>NZ_DASSXS010000159.1:0-5621 GCF_035703625.1 Nocardioides sp.
GTGGGACACCTCGGCCTTGAGGGTGGACAGCGTGACCGGCTGGTCGCCGTAGACAAGCGCATGCAGCTGTTCGACCGACAGGCCCTCGGGGTGCATCGCCAGCAGGGCGAGGATCTCGGTCTGGCGACGGTTGAGCAGCAGCCGGTCGCCGTCGAGCCAGGCCTCCGCGCTGCCCAGGAGCGAGAGGGTGAGCCCGGGGTCGTCCGGAGCGGTGCTGCCGAACCGGCCGCCCGGCCAGTCGCGCGAGCGCGGCATCGCACTCTCGATCAGCCGGGCCATCACCCGCGCGGTGGCCAGCCCGATCGGGTGGGTGCGGTCCCACGTGGTGGAGAGGTCGATCACCCCGATCTGCTCACCACTGACCGGGTCGTGCACGGGCGCCGCCCAGCAGACCCAGTTGTGCACCATCGAGGCGAAGTGCTCGGCGCTGAAGACCATCGACGGATCGCCGGTGCGCATCGCGATCGCGAGCGCGTTGGTGCCCACGCTCGCCTCGTCCCAGTGACCGCCGGGCACGAAGTTGACCGTCTCGGCCTTGCGCCGCATCACCCGGCCGCCGTAGGTCCACAGGATGCGGGTCTGCGAGTCGGTGATCGCGATGACCAGGTCGCCGTCCTCCGCCGTACGCCGCAGGTCGGACTCCACCCGCTCGACCGCGGTCTGCAGGGGCGTGCTGCGCCAGTACGCCGCGGTGTCGCCTTCGTCGGACAGCGGCGCCTCGACGACGTCGGGGCTGATCGCGGCCTGGGACAGCTGCCAGCTCTGCAGGATCTCGGGGCGCACCAGCGACTCGGCTGCGTCGCCGAGCTCCACGAAGCTGGTCCACGCGCGCACGGCGTCGAGCCGGCGCGTGTGCAGTTCCTCTCGCCCCAACGTCAATGCGTGTCCGTTCCCCTGTGGTGTCGCCACGGTAGCCCGCGGTCGGGCACGGGGGAACCGCTCGGGCCGACAGGTCTGGCGCAGCCAGACCTGTCGCGGCTACTCGGTGACGGGACGCTGGTGGTGGATCCGCCCCTCGGTGGCGCCGAGAGGCTCCCCCGAGCCGCCCCACTGGCCGGCGATGATCTCGGCGGCGATGCTGATCGCCGTCTCCTCCGGGGTGCGCGCGCCCAGGTCGAGGCCGATCGGGCTGGACAGCCGCGCCAGCTCGTCGTCGGTCAGCCCGGCCTCCTTGAGCCGGGCCAGCCGGTCCTCGTGGGTACGCCGCGAGCCCATCGCGCCGACGTAGGCCACCTCGGGCAGCCGGAGCGCCAGCTCGAGGACCGGCACGTCGAACTTGGGGTCGTGGGTGAGGACGGTGACCACCGTGCGCCGGTCGACCCGGCCGGCCTCCATCTCGGCCTCGAGGTAGCGGTGGGGCCAGTCGACGACCACGTCGTCGGCCTCGGGGAACCGGCTGGCGGTCGCGAAGACCGGCCGCGCGTCGCACACGGTCACGTGGTAGCCGAGGAAGCTCCCGACGCGGGCCACCGCCGCCGCGAAGTCGATCGCCCCGAACACCAGCATCCGCGGCTTGGGGGCGAACGCCCAGACGAACACCCGCATCCCCTCGCCCCGACGCTCGCCGTCGGGTCCGTAGGTGAGGGTGGCGTTGTGGCCGGCCGCCAGCAGCCCCAGCGCGTCGTCGCGTACGGCGTCGTCGGCCCGCTGCGACCCCAGCGACCCCGATAGTCCCTCACGTTCCTGTCGTTGCGACGCCGACTTCACGACGTTTTCGTGAGGGACTATCGAATCCGGGCGGACGATCAGTCGCCGCCCCAACCGGGCCGGGTCGGGGTGCTCGATCACCGTGGCCAGCGCGACCGGGCGGCCGGCCGCGACGTCGTCGGCGATGTCGCCGAGCTCGGGGAAGGTCTCGCGGTCCACCTTCTCGACATAGACGTCCAGGATCCCGCCGCAGGTCAGCCCGACCGCGAACGCGTCGTCGTCGGAGACGCCGTACCGCTCGAGCACCGGCTCACCCGACGCCACCACCTGCTGGGCCAGCTCGTAGACCGCGCCCTCGACGCAGCCCCCCGAGACCGAGCCGACAGCGGTCTCGTCGGGGCCGACCAGCATCGAGGCGCCCGCCGGCCGGGGCGCGGACTGGAACGTCGCCACGACGGTGCCGACGCCGACGGTCTCGCCGGCGCGCCACCACTCCAGCAGCTCGGGCATCACGTCACGCACGGGACACCAGCTCCGCGAGCTCGGCGAAGGTGGCGAGCGAGTGGCCGGCCACGAAGTCGTCGACGTACGGCAAGGCCGCGACGACGCCCTGCTGCACGGGCTCGTAGCCGGTCTTGCCGCGGTGCGGGTTGACCCACACCACCCGGTGGGCGATCCGCTGGAGGCGCGCCATCTGGGTGGCCAGCAGCTCGGGGTCCCCGCGCTCCCAGCCGTCGCTGAACACCACGACCACCGAGCCGCGGGCCAGGCCGCGCTGGCCCCAGCGGTCCAGGAAGATGCGCAGGGTCTCGCCGAGCCGGGTGCCTCCCGACCAGTCGGGGACGGTGTCTCCGGCGGCGACCAGCGCGCGCTCCGGGTCGCGAAGGCGCATCGCACGCGTGACGTGGGTGAGCCGGGTGCCGAGCGTGAACGTCTCGACGACCGCTCCGGACGGTCGGCCGGCCTGGGTGAACCGGTGCCCCAGCCGCAGCAGCGCGTCGGCGTACCCGCTCATCGACCCGGACACGTCGATCAGCAGCACCACCCGTCGGGGTCGCACTCCGCGTCGGCGCCAGGCGATGTCGGCGGGCTCCCCCATCCGGCGCAGGCTGGACCGCAGCGTGCGGTGCGCGTCGACCTCCCCGCGGTGCCAGCGCTGGTGACGGGCGGTCCGGCGCTGCGGCGGCCGCAGCCGCAGGGTGGCGAACATCGCGGAGAGCCGCTGCCGCTCGGCGGTGCTGAGGTCGGCGACATCGCGGTGACGGAGCACCTCGGCGGCGCTGGCCGTGGCCCGCACCGTGTCCTCGCCGGGCTCACCCTCGCCGCTGCCCTCGACGTCGGGCAGCGAGGAGAAGCCCGGCGCGGTCGCCTGCGCGGGCCGGAGGCGCGGGAGGCCGTCGCGGGCGTTGAAGTAGGCCTCGAACACCTGGTCGTAGCGCGCCAGGTCGTCCGGGCCGGCACACAGGGTGGCCCGCCCGGCCGTGTACGTCGCCCGCTGTTCGTCGGCGCCCAGCACGGCGACCGCGGCGAGGAACCCGTGCGCCCGGTCCTGGGTGACCGGCACGCCCGCGGCGCGCAGCGCGCGGGTGAAGCCGAGCAGGATCTCGTCGGCCTGACGCGCGTGGCTCATGTGGCGAGCATCCGATCCAGCGCCTGGCGCACCCGGTCGCTGTCCTCGCGGTACTTCACCAGCGCGCCGAGGGTGGCCGACGCGGTCTCCAGGTCGATGTCGGCCGTGCCGAGGTGCTGCAGCGCGCGGGCCCAGTCGAGCGTCTCGGCCACCCCGGGCGGCTTCAGCAGGTCTTCGCGGGTCCGCAGCTGCTGGACGAGCCCGACCACCTGCCGGGCCAGGGTCTCGGCGACCTCGGGGGCCCGCGACCTGACGATCTCGACCTCGCGTTCGAGTCCCGGGTGGTCGATCCAGTGGTAGAGGCAGCGCCGCTTCAGCGCGTCGTGGAGCTCCCGCGTCCGGTTCGAGGTGAGGACGACGACCGGTGGGCTGGCGGCCTTGACCGTGCCCAGCTCGGGGATGCTGACCTGGTAGGTCGACAGCACCTCGAGGAGGAACGCCTCGAACTCGTCGTCGGCCCGGTCGACCTCGTCGACCAGCAGCACGGCCGGGCTCTGCTGGAGCGCGGCCAGCACCGGACGGGCCAGCAGGAAGCGGGCGTCGTACAGGCTCTTCTCGGCCTCCTCGACGTCGGTGCTGCCGGCTCCCGCGGCCTCGAGCGCCCGCAGGTGCAGGATCTGGCGCGGGAAGTCCCAGTCGTAGAGCGCCTGGGTGGCGTCGATGCCCTCGTAGCACTGGAGCCGGATCAGGGGCAGCTCGAGCGCCTCGGCGACGGCCTCGGCCAGGGCGGTCTTGCCGGTTCCGGGCTCGCCCTCGACCAGCAGCGGCCGCTGCATCGTCAGCGACAGGTAGGTCACCGTCGCCAGGGCGTCGTCGCACAGGTAGCCGGTGCGCCCGAGCCGCTGGGCGACCTGGGCCACGGAGTCCATGCCGTCAAGGCTACCCAGCGGCACGTTGGTCCCGGGTTGGTCAGCAGCGCACCGTCCCCGGTCAGCCGCGACACCATGTGCCCCAGGCGTCACACTCCCCGGCGAATCCATGCACTTCTCAGGCATTGCAACGGCTGAGATGTGTCGGTTTCCCCGGCCCGCCGGGGAAACCGACGCCCAGCGCCCACCCACCACCTCCGGCGAATCGCCAGTCTCGACTCCGGATTCGGTCTAGATTTCGATGCGACGACGTATCAGAGAGCACCGGTCCGACTCTCGGGGGATGTGCACACCATGACTCGGCTACCGACGGGGTCCGATTCCGTGTGGGAGGCGTCCGCGACGCACTTCCAGCGGTGGCGCGACGGCGACCGCGGCGCGATGGACGACCTCGTGCTCCTGCTCAGCCCCGTGCTGTGGCAGGTGGTCCGGGCCTGCGGCCTCGACCGCGAGGCCGCGGAGGACGTCGTCCAGACGACCTGGCTGGCGCTCGTGCGCTCGGCGGACGGGATCGCCGAGGCTCGCGCGGTCTCCGGTTGGCTCTGCACCACCGCACGCCGCGAGGCGTGGCGCGTGGCCAGGCAGGGTGCACGCCAGACCCCCACCGACGAGGACGTCCTCGACCGGCACCTGCCCGACGAGCCGGCACCCGAGCAGCAGATCGTGCTCGACGACGAGAACGCCCGGCTGTGGGACTGCCTCAAGCAGCTCCCCGAACGGTGCCAGCGCCTGCTGCGCATCGTCGCGGCCGCGCCGCGTCCCGACTACACCGCCATCGCCTCCGACCTGGGCATGCCGGTGGGGAGCATCGGGCCGACCCGGGGCCGCTGCCTGGAGAAGCTGCGCGTCGAGCTGGTCCGGACGGGAGGCCTGGCATGAACGAGTCCCCCCACCACCTCGACGACGAGGCCCTGCTCGAGGCCGTCGCCCGCGTCTGGCAGCAGCTCGACCCGCCGCCGGCAGACCTCGCCCACGGCGTGCTGGCCAGGATCGCCGCCGAGGACCTCGAGCTCGACCTGCTGACCCTGGTCGAGGCCGCCGACCCCGTCGCCGGCGTACGGTCCTCGGGCACGGCCGAGGACACCGACGAGCTCACCTCCACCTTCCTGGAGTACGTCGGCCCCGACCTGCGGGTCTACGTCCACCTCTCCCGGTTCGACGACGGGACCCGGCTCGACGGCTGGGTGGTGCCGGCACGGAGCCTGACCGTGACCCTGCGCGACGAGCAAGGGACCACCGAGCAGCGGACCGCAGTGGACCAGCACGGCCGGTTCGCCTTCGCGCGCGCCACGTCCGGCGTCGTCCGCCTGACCTTCACCGACGAGCCGCCGAGCAGTGCGCGGCCCCGAGCAACGCCGCCCTTCCACGTCTGAGGAACATATGGACCCGAAACCACCGGAGTCGGCGGACCGTCCGACTCCCACACGCCAGTCCGCGCTCTCCGCGCAGCGCGAGCCGTACGTCCCACCCGGACA
>NZ_DASSXS010000302.1:0-9907 GCF_035703625.1 Nocardioides sp.
GGCATCCTCGACTTCGTCAACGAGGTCGCCGCCATGACGCGGCCGGACCGGATCCACTGGTGCACCGGGTCCGACGAGGAGTGGTCGGAGCTGACCCGCTCGCTGGTCGCATCGGGGACCTTCACCCAGCTCAACCCCCAGCTCAAGCCGAACTCCTTCCACGCGGCGACCGACCCGACGGACGTGGCGCGCGTGGAGGACCGCACCTACATCTGCTCGGTCGACGAGAAGGACGCGGGGCCCACCAACAACTGGATGGCGCCCGATGAGATGAAGGCGATCATGCGCAAGCTCTACGAGGGCTGCATGCGAGGTCGCACGATGTACGTCATCCCGTTCGTCATGGGTCACCTCGAGGCCGAGAAGCCGATGTTCGGCGTGGAGATCACCGACTCCGCCTACGTCACCGCCTCGATGCGCGTGATGTCGCGGATGGGCTCCCACGTGCTGGAGCGCATGGAGGAGCTCGACGCGGCCGGAGCTGAGGTGAACTTCGTCCCCGCCCTCCACTCCGTCGGCATGCCGCTGGAGGACGGCCAGGACGACGTCCCGTGGCCCTGCAGCGACACCAAGTACATCGTCCAGTTCCCCGAGGAGCGGGCCATCTGGTCCTACGGCTCCGGGTACGGCGGGAACTCGCTGCTCGGCAAGAAGTGCTACGCCCTGCGCATCGCCAGCGTCATGGCGCGCGACGAGGGCTGGCTGGCCGAGCACATGCTGATCCTCAAGCTCACCAGCCCCGACAACGTGGTCAAGTACATCGCCGCCGCGTTCCCGAGTGCCTGCGGCAAGACCAACCTCGCCATGCTGGCGCCGACCATCCCCGGCTGGAAGGTCGAGACGCTGGGTGACGACATCGCCTGGATGCGCATCGGCGAGGACGGGCGCCTGTGGGCGGTCAACCCCGAGTACGGCTTCTTCGGCGTCGCCCCCGGCACCAACGAGCACACCAACCCCAACGCGATGAAGACCATCAACAAGGGCAACTCGGTCTTCACCAACGTCGCGCTCACCGAGGACGGCGACATCTGGTGGGAGGGCCTCGAGAACACCCCGGACAAGGCGACGTCCTGGAAGGGACAGCCCTGGACGCCGGACTCCGGCGAGCTGAGCAGCCACCCCAACAGCCGCTACTGCACCCCGATCAAGCAGTGCGACATCCTCGCCGAGGAGTACGACGACCCGCGGGGCGTCCCGATCGACGCGATCCTGTTCGGTGGTCGCCGCAAGACCACGGTTCCCCTGGTCTTCGAGGCCCGTGACTGGACCCACGGCACCTTCCTGGGCGCGACCCTCTCGTCGGAGACGACCGCCGCGGCCGTCGGCCAGGTGGGCGTGGTGCGACGCGACCCGATGGCGATGCTGCCGTTCATCGGCTACAACGCGGGCGACTACTTCAACCACTGGATCTCGGTGGGCAAGGACAACGACGCCGCCAAGCTCCCGCGGATCTTCTACGTCAACTGGTTCCGCCGCGATGACGAGGGCGACTTCCTCTGGCCGGGCTTCGGCGAGAACAGCCGGGTCCTGAAGTGGATCGTGGAGCGCATCGACGGGCAGGCGGCCGCGGTCGAGACCCCGATCGGTCACGTCCCCGACACCGGCGCCCTCGACACCGACGGCCTCGACCTCGCCGAGGAGCAGCTCGCGGCTGCGCTCGAGGTCGACGTCGAGGAGTGGCGCGCCGAGCTGCCCCAGATCCAGGAGTGGTTCGAGAAGTTCGGCGACGACCTGCCGGCGGTCCTGTGGACCGAGCTCGACGGGCTCCGGGCCCGGCTCGGCGCCTGATCCCACCGGCCCACGACAAGGGCACACGAGAAGGCCCCTTTCGCTCCTGCGGAAGGGGCCTTCTCGCATCCCCACTTGTGGGATCATCTGGGTCGGGGGTCAAGGAGAGGGGTTCACCCGCGTGCGCAGCTTCGGTCCCGACGACCGCGACCTGCTGCGGTCCGACGCCGCGAAGCTCTACGAGGAGATCGTCGCGGAGGGCGGGCTGCAGGAGGGCGACCCCCGCATGGTCACCGAGCGCCGTGCCTTCGACCTGCTCCTCGGCCTCGGGCTGATCAGCCCTGACCACGAGGGGGGCGCCTTCCACGCGGTCGACCCCGGCGCCGTCCAGTCCCGCGTGGTGGCGCCGCTGGGCCAGGAGGGCGCCCGGCTGCTGGACGAGTCGTCGCAGTGGGCCCAGACCTTCGCGTCGCTGGCGCAGGTCTGGCGTCGCTCACCCGACACCGGCCGCGGGCCGTTCACGCTGGTGCACAACGAGGCGATCGACCCCTTCATCGCCGGCATGGTGGCCGACTGCGAGGTCGAGATGCTGACCGCCCAGCCGCAGACCGGCCGCAACCGCAAGGCCCTCGCGGCGGCCGCGGTCCGTGACACCGCCCTGCTCGAACGTGGGATGAAGATCCGCACCCTCTACCAGCACAGCGCGCGGCGGCACGCGGTCACCCGCAAGTACGTCGCAGCGGTCACCGAGCTGGGAGCGGAGGTGCGCACGCTCGACGAGTTCTTCAACCGGATGATCATCGTCGACCGCAGGATCGCGGTGATCCCGGGACGGGAGGACGTCCGCAGCGCGATGGTGATCCGCGAGCCGTCGATCGTCGCCTACCTCGCCGACATCTTCGAGCGCACGTGGGAACGGGCCCGCCCGTTCACCATGAGCCAGAAGTCCTCGACGATGTCGGGCATCGCGGGAGAGCAACGGGCGATGACCATCCGGATGCTGATCGAGGGCCACAGCGACCCCGTCAGCGCCAAGCGGCTGGGAGTCAGCGCCCGCACCTACGCCGGCTACGTGGCCGACCTCAAGGAGGAGTACGAAGCGGACACCCGCTTCCAGCTCGGCTACACCATGGGCACGCTCGGAGTGTCGGGCAACGAGCACCAAGAATCCGGGCAGGAGCCCCAGGACGAGTGAACGACGGGGCCACTCGAGAAGACGCTGCAAATAGCACGAGGGCAGTGACGTCGACGTCACTGCCCTCGTGCGGCTGAGACCGGCCTGGGGATGGCGCTGGAGGCTGACGCGCGTGGGGGGAGGTCAGCCCCGGTCTCACACCTGGAGTCGATCAGGGAATGTACTTGGCGCTGTAGTCGCCGCCCTTGGGCCAGCCGCTGTCCTTCGCCGCGTGCGCGGGGGTCCCGGCCAGGCCGATCGTGATGCCGACTGTGGCCAGCACGATGCCAACCTTGGTTGCGATCCTCATTGTCTCCGCCTTTATGTCCGTGGATGGATCCGGGGTGCCCATCCAAGGCCTTTAGTCTGAGCCACCCGATCCGTCGCCGTCAGCGAAACGCTGCATCATAAAGTTGCAATGCAATTTTATGCAGTTCTGCACGGCGCGCCGCCGCAGAAGTTCCGCCGGAGGCACGAACCCTCCCCGGACGGGTCCGGGGAGGGCAGGAGCGGAGGCGGCGGGATTTGAACCCGCGAGAGGGGATCACCCTCAACCCGCTTAGCAGGCGGGCGCCATAAACCGGACTAGGCGACGCCTCCAGACAGCCCGCACAGGCTACAAGCAGCGTGCCGAAGTTGCCGAATCAGGTCGGACCTGTGGCGGTCCCGCCCACACTGCGCTCGAGGTGCGCCTGCACGTCGCGGGCGAACTCGTCCCGGTCCGCGGCCAGCACCTGGACCGGGATGGTCGTGGTCCGTCCGTCCCGGAGCCGCAGGACCAGACAGGGGACTCCCCGCGGAGTCGCGGCGACCGCGTCCTCGACCTCGGACCAACGGGCCGTGCGGACCCCGGCGCCACGCACCAGACGGACCCGGTAGCCGTCGTCCTCCAGGCGCACGACGTACCCGCGCCTGGTGACCAGGTAGCCGGCGACCAGCACGCCGAGGAGCCCCAGCGCCGCCACGACCCCCACGAACCACGCCGACAGGTCCAGCAGGGCCGCCATCAGCGTGACCACGAAGACCAGGACGGCGAGCCCGACCAGGGCGGACCCCAGCAGTCGGGCGCCGATGCCTGGTGCGAGCCGATAGTCGGACGACATGGGGATGATTGAACAAGACAGCACATTCGCGAGCTCACAGGGGTTGCCGCCCGGCCCCGCGGGGCGGCAAAATCAACAGACTCCCCGGATCCACCGGAGCCCCGCCATCCGGAGGTCACCATGACCGCGACGTCCAATGCACTCCTGCACCTTCAGCAAGCCCTGGACGCCCCACACCGGGAGGGCATCCCCGGCGGCAACTGGCGCTGGGTCGTGCGGCAGCGGATGGCCGGCGTCCGCGACAGCCTCGTCGCCGAGGGCGAGCACTGGTCCGACGGCTGGCTGGCCGCACGCGGCGGAGCGATGCTGCGGGAGCGCAACACGCTGCTGGCCCGGCTGGCCGCCATGGGCCCGGCCGTCCTCGAGAGTCCCGAGGTCGACCGGATCCGGACCGACCTCAAGCGGTTGCTGGTGGACATCTCCCACCACGTGCAGCGGCTGCACGACCTCGCCTACGACGAGGTGGAGCTCGAGCTCGGCGGGTCCGAGTAGGTCCCGAGCAGGTTCTGGGGCGGCCCGGCCCGCCCGTACACTGCTCCGTGCCGTCCCGGACGGCTCGGAGGGGTGCCGGAGTGGCCGATCGGAACCGCCTTGAAAGCGGTCGCTGGCAGAGATGTCAGCCGCGGGTTCGAATCCCGCCCCCTCTGCTCGTCAGACCCCTGCGTCACCCCAGCACGATCAGGACGTCACCCTCCTGTACGACGTCGCCGGGGCCCACCTTGACCGACCGCACGGTTCCCTCGTGCTCGGCGATGACCGGAATCTCCATCTTCATCGACTCCAGCAGGCAGACGGTCTGACCGACCGCGACGGGGTCGCCGGGGGCGACCTCGACCGCCATCACGTTGGCCACCATCTCCGCGATGATCTCGGTCAGCTGTTCGCGCGCCATGGAAGCAGAACCTAGCCGTTACCGGCGCGTACCCGGAACCGGACGACCGGTGCCGCGAGCCGTCCTACAGCAGCGGGCGGTTCCGGGCCGGCTCCGGGCGGACCTCGGCCTGGGTGTTGGTCCCGCGCCGCCGTCCGGTGCCGCTGAGCAAGAGGTCGACCCGGATCAGCACGAACCCGATCACGAGGCCCACAACGATGCCGTAGAGGACCGCGAGCGACGACTCCAGGACCGAGACCGACGTGTTGACCAGGCTGGTCGCGATGGGCGCCGTCGCCGCGACCCCGAACGAGCACACCCACCAGCCCTGGGCCCGGCGGGCACGCATGTGGATGCCCCAGGTCAGCGCCGGGACCCCGAGCACCGCCTCGAGGGGTCGCGGGAAGGCCCCGAGGTTGTCGCGGGACCAGCGCACCATCTCGAGCAGTCCCTCGACCAGCTCGGGCGTGCCGTAGCGACGCAGCAGCTCGCCGTACGCGAGCGTGACGGCGAGGACGAGGCCTCCGACCGCGACGGTCAGGACACCCCGACGGCTCAGGCCGTGCAGCCCGGCACCGAGCCGGTGCACCAGGCCCAGCGCGCTGACGAGCGCGAGCACGAGGGTCGTGTACTCGAACCGCGGCAGCGAGACCGTCGGCTCGAGCCCGACCACGGCCAGGGCGCCGACGGCCGCGATGACGGTCGCCACCATGACCTCACGGATGACACGGAGAGCCGTCACGGCGGGGACGGTCAGCATCACCGCCAGGACGGCACTCAGGACCCCGGTCATGACCGCGGCGCCGGTCGTCAGGAAGCCACGATCCAGCCACACCACCGCCGAGCCCATCGCCAGGGTGGCCGCACCGAACACCCACGGGCGGCCTCCGACGCGCGCGGAGAGCCCCCACGCATAGGCGGTCGCGACGGCCACCGATCCCGCCTGCCCGAGGTAGTGGGGACCGAAACCGAGCGTCGCGGCGATCAGGGCCCCGGCGCCACCCAGGGCCACGAGCGTGGCGACCATCGCCGGCAGCGTGCTCCCCAGCAGCCCCCCGGCCCGCGCTCGCGCCCGGGTCCACGGGGTCTGCCGCACGGCTCGTCGTCGCGGCGCGGTGTGGGGCACGCTGAGGAAGGCTACAGTCGCCGATTGGCCAGTGACGGATTGGTCCGCCGGGCCTCCTCGAGCACGTCCCTGTCGAGCGTGGCGCCGAGGACCTCGTTGCCCTCGCCGGCCTCGCACAGCACCTCACCGAGCGGGTCGACCACCATCGAGTGACCGCTGTAGCGGGGAGCCGGCTGCGCGGCGCCGACGACGAAGACGGTGTTCTCGATCGCCCGGGCGCGCAGCAACGTGCGCCAGTGGTCGACCTTTCGCGGCCCCGCGACCCAGGCTGCGGGGACGACGAGCACCTCGGCGCCCGCGGCCACCAGGAGGCGGGCCAGCTCGGGGAAGCGGAGGTCGTAGCAGGTCATCAGGCCGAGCGTGAAGCCCCCGACCTTCACCAGGGATCCTCCGGGAGGGTCGGAGAGCGGCCCGGCGGTCAGCCGGTCCGACTCGCGGTAGCCGAAGGAGTCGTAGAGGTGGACCTTGCGGTAGTCCGCCGAGACGGCGCCACGGACGACGAGGGTGTTGAACGGCCGGGCCGGGTCGTCGCTGCGCTCGAACATCCCGGCAACCACGGTCGTCCCACGGTCGTCGGCGACCCGCCCGACCTCGCTCGCGAACGCGCCGTCGGACGGCTCGGCGTACGCGCTGACGTCGGAGCCGGCCTCGCCGAAGTCCCGGGCGAAGGCCTCCGGAAAGACCACGAGGTCGGTGTCGTGGGGGGCGAGCTCCGCGAGACGGACCCGGTTGACCTCCGGTTCGAGGTCGGACGCCTGCTGCACCACTGCCACCTGCATCACGGCCCCAGCCTGCCACGTCCTCCTCGGCACACCCGGCGAGGCGGTGCCAGACTGCCGGGATGGCCGTCGACTACGCCGCCGTGATCCTCGCCGGAGGGACCGCCGTCCGCATGGACGGCGTCGACAAGGCCGGGGTCGAGTACGACGGCCGCACCCTGCTCGAGCACGCCCTCGCCGCGGTCGCCGGGGCGGTCGAGGTCGTCGTGGTCGGCGACGCGGTGCCGACGTCGCGCCCGGTGACGTTCGTGCGCGAGGACCCGCCCCGGGGCGGGCCGGCAGCGGCGCTGCTGGCCGGTCGCGACGCCCTCCTGACCCGTCCCGACTACCTCGCCGTCCTGGCCGTCGACATGCCGCGGGTCCGCACGGCCACCTTCGAGCGCCTCGTGACCGCCGCCGCGGGACGGGACGGGTCCTTCCTCGCCGACGACTCGGGTCGCCGCGCGCTGGCGGGCGTCGTCGAGCTCGCAGCCCTCGACCGGGTCCGGCCCGGGGAGGCATCGGGCATGGCCCTGCACCGCCTCCTGGCCCCGCTCGACCTGGGCTCCGTCGCCGCCGGCCCGGGCGAGGCGACCGACGTCGACACCTGGGCGGACCTTCGCGATCTCGGAGACCCACCCAAGGGCTAGCCAGGGGGTTGCGGCGGAGGCGTTGAGTGGCAACTCTGGACCTGTGAACCTTCACGACTGGATCGACGAGCTGTGCGACGTGCTCGAGATCGAGGAGGCCGAGGTCGACGAGGGACTGATCCTCGACCTGGCCCGGACCTGCGCCCACCAGGTCGAGCGGGTCGCCGCGCCGGTGACGACGTACCTGCTGGGCCTCGCCGCCGGATCCCAGGGAGCCGACCCGTCCACGGTCGAAGGCCTCGCGGCCAGGGCCCAGGTGCTCGCGGAGGGATGGGACCGACCCGCGGACGCGCCCGACCCGGACGACGTCGACGACCCGATCCCGGACGACAGCCTCGTCGACCACAGCACCGACGAGTTCGTCCGCTGAACCGACCGCCGTGGCGCGGAGGGGCTCGGCCTAGGCTGCCTGCCATGCGTGCCGTGACCGTCTCCGAACCCGGTGGCCCTGACGTCCTGACCCTGACCGACCAGCCAGACCCGGAGCCCGCGACCGGCGAGGTCGTCATCGACGTGGCAGCGACCGCCGTCAACCGGGCCGACCTGCTCCAGCGCCAGGGCTTCTACCCTCCTCCGCCGGGGGCTTCGGAGGTCATCGGCCTCGAGTGCAGCGGCACCGTGTCCGCCGTGGGGTCGGAGGCCGGGCCGTGGCAGGTCGGCGACCAGGTGTGCGCCCTGCTCGCCGGCGGCGGTTACGCGACCCGGGTGTGCGTCCCGGCCGGGCAGGTGATGTCCGTCCCGGACGGCGTCGACCTGGTCACCGCGGCCGCCCTCCCCGAGGTCGCCTGCACGGTGTGGTCCAACGTCTTCATGGTCGCCGGGCTACAGCCCGACGAGCGCCTGCTGGTCCACGGCGGGGCCGGAGGGATCGGCACGTTCGCCATCCAGCTGGCCTCCGCCCTGGGGGCACAGGTGCTCACCACCGCGGGCTCCGCGGAGAAGCTCGCGATCTGCACCGAGCTGGGCGCCGACGTGGCGATCAACTACCGCGAGGACGACTTCGTGGCATCGGTCCGCGAGGCCACCGACGGGCACGGCGCCGACGTGATCCTGGACAACATGGGCGCCTCCTACCTCGGGCGCAACGTGGAGGCGCTGGCCACCGAGGGGCGGCTGGTGATCATCGGCATGCAGGGCGGCACCAAGGGCGAGCTCGACATCAGCGTCCTCCTGCGCAAGCGGGGCGCGGTGGTCGCCACCGCGCTGAGGTCTCGCCCCGTAGCGGAGAAGGCCTCGATCTGTGCCGCGGTCGCCGAGCACGTGTGGCCACTGGTCGCCGACGGACGGATCCGGCCGATCGTGCACACCACGCTGCCCCTCTCCGCCGCCGGCGACGCGCACGCGCTCATGGAGGCGGGCGAGAACGTGGGCAAGATCCTGCTCACCACCGATGCGTAGTCTGGGCGCCATGGACGAGAAGGCCTCCCAAGGCGCAGAGGAGCAGCAGGTGGTGGTCGTCGGACCCGACGGGCAGCCGATGGGCACCCTCCCGGCCAGCGTGCTCGCCGAGGCCACCGCCGGGGGTGGGGACGACGCCGACGGCGAGCTCGCCGTGACCGACCTGGTCGAGCAGCCCGCGAAGGTGATGCGGATCGGCAGCATGATCCGCCAGCTGCTCGAAGAGGTGAAGGCGGCTCCCCTCGACGAGGCCAGCCGCAACCGGCTCAAGGAGATCCACCGCGCGTCCATCAAGGAGCTCGAGGCCGGACTGGCGCCGGAGCTGGTCGAGGAGCTGGAGCGGCTGTCGCTCCCGTTCACCGAGGGCACTCCCTCCGACAGCGAGCTCCGGATCGCGCAGGCACAGCTCGTCGGCTGGCTCGAGGGGCTCTTCCACGGCATCCAGACCGCGATCTACGCCCAGCAGGTCGCCTCGCGCGCCCAGCTCGAGCAGATCCGTCGCGCCCTCCCGATGGGCCAGGGCGGCCACCAGGGGCAGGGTCAGCCCGTCGGCATGCCGAACATGCCGAGCGGGGACCGGCCGGACGACTCCGGCGGTCCCGCCAACGGCATGTACCTCTGACAGGCACCCGACACCGGGTCGGTCAGCGGCGAGCCAGGCGGCGTACGACCACCAGGCCGAGGAGGCCGACCAGCACCGCGGCGGCGCCGGGTGCGGCGGCACGCGCGAATCCGGCGGGCGCGGTGTCCTCCACCAGCGTGCGCTGCGCGGTCGGCGGCGGGGGCGGCTCGACCGCGGTGCCCGCGCCGAGCAGCGCCTCGACCTTGTCGACCTTCGTCGGGTTCGCGACGCTCGTGCCGCCACAGGCGTCGGCGGCGTACGGCGTCTCGGTGCCGGCCGCGAAGAACACGTAGCTCGTGCCGACGTCGAGCTCCCCGAGGCCGCACGCGTCGCGGCCGCCGGCCGAGAGCACCTGCGTCTCCCGGTCGGGCGTGCCCTGGTAGGCGCGGGAGGCGGCGATCTCGTAGAGGAAGCCGTTGCCCTGCGCCTCGACCTTCTCCACCTCACCGACGAAGACCAGGTCCGCCTGGGCCACCT
>NZ_DASSXS010000265.1:0-5555 GCF_035703625.1 Nocardioides sp.
CGACCTGTTCGTGGCCATCGGGACCTCGGGCGTCGTCTACCCGGCGGCTGCGTTCGTCCAGCTCGCTGCCGGCGGCGGAGCACGCACGCTCGAGCTCAACCTCGTGGCCAGCGACGTCAGCGGCGACTTCGACGAGTCACGGGCGGGTCCGGCCGGGGTGCTGGTGCCGGCCTGGGTGGAGGAGCTGCTAGCGGGCGAGCTCTGAGGCCAGGAGCGCCCGCAGTCGCTCCTGCTCGGCGTCCATGCCGAGCCGGGGCATCCACTCGTGGACCATCGCGGCGAAGATCGCGCCGCTCTCGATGATCCGTGGGTCGAGGTGCCCGAAGACCTCCAGAGTCACGACGCCGTACAGCGCGGCCCAGGCGTTCATGAACACCCACAGCAGGCCGCGGTGGCCCTCCGGGACCAGGGCCAGGTCGATGGGGTAGAGCGGGTCCTCCAGCGCCTGGGCGACCGCGGGATCGAGCTCCGAGAGCTCGGGGTGGGGGAACCTGTGGTGCTCCCAGACCCGGATCAGGAGGGCGTTGAAGAAGTGTCCCGACGTCGCGGAGGTGAGCAGGTCGCGGCGCACGCAGGCCCCGTCGGCGACCGGGTTGGCGAACACGAGGGAGAACTCGCGGGGACTCCCCAGGGCCCACCGGCGGAAGGCGACCGAGGCGCACAGGAGCCGCGCCGCCGGGTCGTCCTCGGGCTGGGTCTCGGTGGCGGCCCGGAAGCCTTCGGTCGCGGCCTTGTCGATCTCGAAGGCGACCAGGTCGACCAGCTCCTGGTAGTTGGCGACGTAGCGGTAGAGCGCGGGCGCCGTCACCCCCATCCGGCCTGCCACCGCGCGCAGCGAGAGCTCGGCCCCCTCCGCGAGCAGGTCCCGGGAGACCTGCACGATCTCGGCGTACGTCGCCTCGCGCTGCCGCTCCCGCCGGGTCGGCTGCACCGACGCCTCGCTCATGTGAGCCCTCTCTCCGGTCCTTGACAGCGATTGTTTACACCGTTTACGGTGAACACCGTTCACAAGTCTGACACAGGTTTACGCCAGTTGCGAGGATTTCCGATGATGGAGCGGTGGGGGGCCCTGGTGGCCCGGCGGGCGCTGGCGATCCTGCTGGCCGGGATCGCGCTGGCCGTGGCGGCCGGCGCCTACGGGCTCGGTGTCTTCGACGATCTCGCCCAGGGCGGCTTCGACGATCCCGACAGCGAGTCGGCGCGGGAGCTGGCCCTCGAGCGCGAGACGTTCGGCAACCGGACCGTGGACGTCGTGGCGATCTACTCCAGCGACGCGCTGGTCGCGGAGTCGCCGGAGTTCCGCGCCGAGGTGCGGCGGACGCTCGCCGACGTCCCGGAGTCGACCACCAGCTCCGTGGTCACCTGGTACGACACCCGCAGTCCCGCCATGGTGAGCGACGACCACCACGCCGTGCAGGTCCAGATCTCCCTCGCCGGGGACTCGCAGGACGAGCTCCTCGACAACTGGGACCTGGTCGAGCCGGCGCTCGAGTCCGAGCGGCTGGAGACCGACCTCGCCGGATCGTTCGCGGTCTACGGCGACGTCAACGAGACGACCTCGGAGGACCTCGAACGCGCCGAGACGATCTCGCTGCCGATCGTGGTCCTGCTCGCACTCCTCATCTTCGGCAGCCTGGTGGCCGCCTCGATGCCCGCCATCGTGGGCGCGCTCGCGGTCGTCGGCTCGCTGGCCGTGGTCCGGCTCCTGACCACCTTCACCGACGTGTCGGTCTTCTCCGTCAACGTGATCAGCCTGCTCGGGATGGGGCTGGCCATCGACTACGCCCTGTTCGTGATCAGCCGGTTCCGCGAGGAGCTGGCCCAGCTCCCTGCCGACGATCCGGACGCGTCGGCGAAGGCGATCCGGACCACCATGGTGACCGCCGGAAGGACAGTCCTCTTCTCGGGCCTGACCGTGGCGGCCGCCATGTCGTCGCTGCTGGTCTTCCCGCAGAACTTCCTGCGCAGCATGGGGTACGGCGGCATGTCGGCCGTGGTGATCGCGATGCTGGCCGCCCTGACCGTGCTGCCGGCGACCCTGCGTCTGCTCGGTCGTCGCATCGACGCGGGCCGGATGCCCTGGCGCCGGCACCGCCCGGTCTCGGTGGACGACGACCACGGCTGGTGGGCCCGGCTCTCGCACGGGGTGATGCGGCGCCCCGTCGTCGTGATCGTCGTGGTGACGGCCGCCCTGCTGGCCCTCGCGTCCCCGTTCCTCGGTGCCAAGTGGGGCAGCGTCGACTACCGGGTGCTGCCCGACGACGCCCCCGCCCACGTCGCCGCCGAGAAGCTCAACTCCGAGTTCGGCCCCGAGCAGTCCAGCGCGAACCTGCTGCTGCGCGGTGTCGATCGGGCCGACGTCGCGGCCTACACCCGTGACGTCGAGGCCGTCGACGGCATCACCGCCGTGCAGCCCGTGGAGGCCGAGGGTGACAGCACCCTGCTCCGCGCGTTCTGGGACGGCAACAGCCAGACCCAGCGCTCCCAGGAGATCGTGCGTGACCTGCGTGCCGTCGCACCGCCCGAGGGCGACGTGCTGGTCGGCGGGCTCAGCGCCGACACGGTCGACCTGATCTCCTCCGTGGGTGAGCACCTGCCCTGGATGGGGCTGATCGTGCTGGGCGTGATGCTGCTGCTGCTCTTCCTCGCCTTCGGGTCGCTCGTGCTCCCGCTCAAGGCCGTGGTCATGAACGCCGTCTCGATCACCGCGTCCTTCGGGGTCGTCACGTGGATCTTCCAGCAGGGGCACCTGTCGGACCTGCTGGGCTTCGAGTCGACCGGCTACCTCGACTCCACCAACCCGATCCTGATGCTGGCCATCCTGTTCGGCCTGTCCATGGACTACGAGGTGTTCCTGCTGTCCCGCGTGCGCGAGCAGTGGGACCGGACCCTCGACAACGACCTGGCCGTCGCGACCGGGGTGCAGAAGACCGGCCGCATCATCACCTCCGCGGCCCTCCTGCTGGCGGTGGTGATCGGGGCGTTCGGCCTGTCCGGGATCGTCTTCATGAAGATGATCGGGATCGGGATGCTGGTGGCGCTGATCATCGACGCCACCGTCGTCCGCGCCCTGCTGGTGCCCGCGACGATGAAGCTGCTGGGCTCGTGGAACTGGTGGGCGCCCGGCCCCCTGCGTCGCTGGTGGGAGCGGTACGGCTGGCGCGAGTCCGACGAGGTGGCGCCACAGCGGGCCCCCGAGCGTGAGCTGGTCGACGCCTGACCCGCGACCCGTCCCCGCTGGAGGGTCCTCCCTGTGATCTGATGGGCCATTCACAACAGGCTGGAGGAGTCGTGAAGGCGATCAGGCAAGTGGTGGGCGCGGTCGGCGCGCTCGCCGTACTCTCCGCGTGCGGGGGAGGCAGCGGGAGCGAGGGAACCGACAGCGACTTCGCGAACGAGTCGGCCTCCTCGATCGAGGAGGCTTCGATCGAGGACATGAAGTCCCTCAAGGCCGTCCACATGGAAGGTTCGGTCGACGAGCAGGGCAACGAGATCGGTCTCGACCTGTCGCTGACCACCGACGGTGACTGCACGGGCACCGTCTCCCGGGGCGACTCCGGCTCGGCCGAGGTGATCACGCTCGACGGCACGTCGTGGTTCAAGCCGGACGAGGAGTTCTGGAAGGCCCAGGCCGGCCCCACCGCGGACCAGATCATCGCCACGGTCGGTGACAACTGGGTGCAGCTGCCCGAGGGCGACGAGAGCTTCGCGTCCTTCTGCGACCTCGACCAGCTGCTCGACCAGATCGAGGCCGACAAGGACGCGGCCTCCGAGAAGGGCAGCACCGAGGACGTCGACGGCCAGGAGGCGGTCAAGCTCACCCGCGACGACGAGGAGAGCGGCGGCACGATCACGGTCTGGGTCGCGGTCGAGGACCCCCACCACATCCTCAAGGTCGAGCAGGCCGGGGGTGACTCGCCCGGAGGTTTCACGTTCTCGGAGTTCGACGAGGACGCGGGCATCGAGGCTCCGGCCGACGACGAGGTCATCACCGTCGAGGAGCTGCAGAAGCAGGCCCAGCAGCAGGGTCAGTAGCTGCCTCAGCGGCCGTTCTCGCTGAAGTGCTGGTAGTCCTTCAGCGACGTCCATGCGCCGCCCCACTCCCATCCGATCGAGGCGAACGCCCGCACCACCGGGTCGTTCGCCTCGATCATGCCCGGACGCTTCCGCCCCCGATCCCGGTACGCCCTCGCGAGCTCGGGCAGGACGAGGTCGCCGGACACGTAGGGGTTCTGGAAGCTGTTGACGTCGACGGCCAGACCGTAGGCGTGCTGGGAGAACTCCGTCCCTCCTGTGGTGGGACGACAGGCGTACGCCGTCGTGGGGTTCCCGTCCCCGGTGGGGGGAGCGTCCAGCTCGCGCCGGGTCACGATCGTCACCTCCTCCAGCGGGAACCTCGCCGCGTAGAGGCGCGCGAAGACCGACTCGAGGTCGCGCGCCACGTCGGTGTTCACGAGCAGCTCGCCGGTGTGACGTCGCTGGTCGAACCCCCAGAACGTGAGCCGGAGCCAGGCCAGCTCGTCCGGCTCGACCGGGCAGCCCGGGCGCCAGCTCGATCGGGCGATCACCGCGCGTGGAGCCGGTACGGACAGCCGCGCCTCGAAGCCCTTGCCGGGCAGTGCCGGCACGGTGTCGGGGAGCGTGAACTGGCGTCGCGTCAGTGCAGCAGGCGTGGCCCGGACCTCGCCGTACCCGCTCGCCGTCGTGGGCAGCGCCCGGGTCCCCAGCCAGGGAGGTGGCACCGTGCCCGACGAGTGTGCGGGCTGTGAGGGCGGCACGCCGGACTGCTGGCCGGGCAGCGCTCCCGGGCCCTGGGGCGGCTGCTGGTCCGGTCCCTGGCTCGGCTCCCGGGTGGGGGGTGAGCCAGGCTTCCTGCTCGGCTGGACCGGCGTGCGGGGCTCGACGCCGCGGTTGGCGGGGACGGTGGGCAGGGGCGGGATCGCCCGCCGCTCGCCTTCGTCTCCACAGCCGACCAGCAGGCTGGCGGCCAGGAGGCCTGCCACCAGGGCGGGCAGTCCGCTCCGCATGAGACCGACGGTACGTCGCGAATCTCAGCTGACCAGACCGCCGGCGTGGCCGGGCAGGATCAGGTGGCGCTCATCGATCCGCACTCCTGTGCCGGTGGCGAACAGCAGCTCTGCCTCGATGGCGACGGGTACCGAGACGGGGCTCATGCCGAAGTTGACGACGACCTCCAGCCGACCTCGTCGCATGCGGAGCACGCGGGCCTCCTCGTCGACCGAGCAGGAGGTGGAGGAGAAGGCGGGATCGGTGAGGTCGGGGTGTGCCCGGCGCAGCTCCGCCAGCCGGCGATAGGCCGCGAGCAACCTCGCGTGGTGCCCGGACTCCGGCTCGTTCCAGTCCAGCTTCGAGCGCCGGAAGGTTGCGGGATCCTGCGGGTCGGGGACGACCGACGGGTCCCACCCCATCCGCTCGAACTCCGCGAACCGTCCCTCCGCCGTCACCCTGCCCAGGTCGGGCTCGGGGTGGGAGGTGAAGAAGCAGAACGGCGTCGACGCCGCCCACTCCTCGCCCTGGAAGAGCATCGGGGTGAA
>NZ_DASSXS010000117.1:0-23916 GCF_035703625.1 Nocardioides sp.
CTACCGCGCGGGCGACGACCAGCTGGAGCGGTTCACCGACCGGGTGCGTGCGGCCGGCGGGCTGGCGATCGCGGCGCACCCGTTCAACCCGGTCCCGAGCATCCGGTGGGAGTTCGGCTACGACTACACCGGCATCGACGCGATCGAGGTCTGGAACGGCCCGAGGACCGGTGACGACCAGACGGCCGTCGAGCACTGGCACGCGATGCTCGTGCAGGGCAGGTTCATCCCGGTCGTCGGCAACTCCGACTCCCACGTCGACAGCCAGGCGGTCGGCCTGGCCCAGACCGTGGTCCGGCTGCCGACCCTGTCGACCGCCGCGGTGGTGGCCGGGGTCAAGGGAGGGCACGCGTGGCTCGCGGAGTCGTCCGCCGTCGACCTCGCCTTCTCGGCGACGTCGGGCGATCGGGCGGTCTCGTGCGGAGACCATCTGGGGGCCGAACCGACCGACCTGGTCGACGTACGACTCGAGGCGTCGGGCGTTCCCGGCGCGGTGGCGCAGATTCGCGGCCCGGCCGGCGTCCTGGCCGGCGAGGTGGCCGATGCCGACGGGCGGGTGAACGTCACCGTGTCGGTGCCCGCCGGGACCGCGCCGTTCGTCCGCGCCGAGATCCGCCGCCCCGACGACGTCGTGGTCAGCCCGGTCGACGACATGCCGGCCGCCCAGATGGTGGCCCTCACCAACCCGATCTTCCTCACCCCACGCTGACCCGCCCGAAAGTTTCGGGCGGGTCAGCGTGATTTGGCGTCAGTTTCGGGCGGGTCAGCGCTTGGGGGTGACCCAGAGCCGGATCACGCCCTCGATGACGACCTCGCCGTCGCGGCGTACGCCGCGGACCCGGACCGGGAGGTCGGGGTCGTCACCGGTCCACTGCGCGGGGTCGGTCTCGGCGATGCAGGTGACGTCGGAGTCGGCCTTGGCGGTGTAGGCGATGTCCATGCCCTTCGGGATCCACCGCTTGTCGGGGGGGATCGTCGCCTCGGCCAGCGCCCCCATCGCCGCCTCGAGCCCGTTGCACAGCGCGATCGCGTGCACCGTCCCGATGTGGTTGTGGACGGCCCGTCGCTTCGGGATCACCAGCTCGGCGTGGTTGGGCCGGATCTCGACGAAGCGTGGCCGGATGGTCGCGAAGTACGGCGCCTTCCTCGTGAACGCGATCGAGAAGATCCGCTTCCCCTGGGGGAGTCGGCTGGCCTTCTGCCAGAGGTCGAGTACGGCGGGCATGGGGCGATGTTACTCGCAGGTAATGGCGGACGCCGTCACGATCTCACGGGCGGACCCGCGCCACCACGAACACCCGGCGGAAGGGGAGCAGGACGCCGTACTCGCGGCGGGGGTACGCCGTCCGCAGGCGGGCCTTGAACTCCTCCTCGAACTCCTCCCGCAGCCCCGCCGGCAGTGCCTCGAGCGTCGGCCGCGCACCGGTTCCGGACACCCAGGTGAACACCGGGTCGTCGCCGGTGAGCACGTGGAGGTAGGTGGTCTCCCAGGCGTCGACGACGCATCCGGCCGCGGCCAGCGCGTCGAGGTACTGCTCCGGGTCGTGGCTGTCGGGCACTGCCACGCCGGCGGTGTGCGCGGCGAAGCGCTCGTCGCCCGCGAGCTCCTGCCGGATCGTGTGGCTGGGCTCGTCGAGGTTGCCCGGGACCTGGAAGGCGAACCACCCGCCCGGGCTCACCCGCTCGACCAGCCGGGGCAGCAGCTCGAGGTGGCCCGGGACCCATTGCAGCGTCGCGTTCGAGACGAGCACGTCGACCTGCCCCCGCTCCTGCGACACCCACTCCCGGAGGTCCCCCACCGCGAAGCGCACCCCCGGAGCCTGGGCCCGCGCGATCATCTCCGGGCTGGAGTCGAGCCCGAGCACCTCCGCGTCCGGCCACCGCTGCGCGAGGAGCCCGGTGAGGTTGCCGGGCCCGCAGCCGAGGTCGACGACCCGTCGCGGCGAGTCGGCGTCGATGCGGGCGATCAGGTCGAGGAACGGACGGCCCCGCTCGTCGGCGTAGGTGAGGTAGCGCTCCGGGTCCCAGGTGTGCGGCATGGGCCGATCCTCCATCGAGGCTATCTTGATGTCAAGATTCTCGATCTAGGTCTAGAATGTGGACATGAGGGATGAGGTCGACGAGCTGACCGAGGCGTGGGCGCGTGAACGTCCCGACCTCGACCTCGCCCCCGTTGCGGTGTTCAGCCGGATCAGCCGCCTGGCCCGCCACCTCGACCTGGCTCGGCGGGCCGCCTTCACCGCCCACGGCATCGAGTCCTGGGAGTTCGACGTCCTCGCCGCCCTCCGTCGCACCGGGGCGCCGTACGAGCTGTCCCCCGGCCGGCTGCTCCGCGAGACCCTGGTGACCAGCGGGACCATGACCAACCGGGTGGACCGGCTCGCCGCGCGCGGCTATGTGGAGCGCAGCCCCGACCCCGACGACCGGCGCGGGGTCATCGTCCGGCTGACCGCCGAGGGCAAGGACGCGGTGGACGCGGCGTTCGAGGCGCTGCTGGCCGCGGAGACCGAGCTCCTCGCCGGCCTGCCACTGCGCGACCGCAAGCGGCTCGCCGCGCTGCTGCGCACGCTGCTCGCACCGTTCAGCTGAGCCGTCACTCCAGCAGCTCGGCGGCCTCGAGCCACTCCTGCTCCAGCCCCTCTCGCTCAGTCCGTACGGCGGCGTACTCGGCACTGAGCTCGGTCAACCGCACGTGGTCGTGGGAGTGAGCGGCGATCTCGGCGTCCAGCGTCTTCTCCCGCTCGGCCAGCCGCTCGAGCTGCTTGTCGATCCGGGCGACGGTCTTGCGGGCTGCCCGCTCCTCGGCGCTCCCGGGCTTGGACGTTGCCTTCGCCTCACCGGGTCTCGACCCGCTCACGCGACCTCGTGCCTCGGTCGCGTCGCTTGCTCGACCTTCGCTGGCCCACGCGAGGCGCTCGTTCCTCGCGCCCCGCAGCCGCTCGAGGTACTCGTCGACGCCACGCGGGAGCATCGAGATCTGACCGTCGCCGAGCAGCGCCCAGACCGAGTCGCAGACCCGCTCCAGGAAGTAGCGGTCGTGCGAGACCACCACCAGCGTGCCCGGCCAGCCGTCGAGGAAGTCCTCCAGCACGTTGAGGGTCTCGATGTCGAGGTCGTTGGTGGGTTCGTCGAGGAGCAGCACGTTGGGCTCGGTCAGCAGCAGCCGCAGCAGCTGGAAGCGTCGGCGCTCACCACCGGACAGGTCGCCGACCCGGGCGGTCAGCCGGTCGCCGGTGAAGCCGAAGCGCTCCAGCATCGCGGTGGCGGTGATCTCGCCGTCGGCGGTCCGGGTCACCCGGCGGATCGACTCCACCGTCTCCAGCACGCGCGCGGCCGGGTCGAGGTCCTCGACGTGCTGGGTGAGGTGCTGGAGCGCGACGGTGCGGCCGTGCTTGACCTTGCCCGCGGACGGCGCGAGCTGGCCCTCCAGCAGGGCCAGCACCGAGGACTTGCCGGCCCCGTTGACCCCCACGATCCCGACCCGGTCCCCCGGACCGAGCCGCCAGGTGGCGTGGCTGAGCAGGACCCGTTCACCCCGGCTCAGGTCGACGTCCTCGACGTCCACCACGTCCTTGCCGAGCCGCTGGGTCGCGAACCGCTGGAGCTCCAGCCGGTCCCGCGGGGGCGGCACGTCCTCGATCAGGGCGTTGGCCGCGTCGATGCGGAACTTCGGCTTGGAGGTGCGGGCCGGGGGGCCGCGGCGCAACCAGGCGAGCTCCTTGCGGACCAGGTTGCGGCGCCGGGTCTCGGTGGCGGCGGCCTGTCGCTGGCGTTCGGCCCGGGCCAGGACGTACGCCGCGTAGCCGCCCTCGTAGGCGTCGACCGCACCGTCGTGGATCTCCCAGGTCGCCTCGCAGACCGCGTCCAGGAACCACCGGTCGTGGGTGACCACGACCAGCGCGGACGGACGGGCGACCAGGTGGGCGGCCAGCCACGCCACCGCCTCGACGTCGAGGTGGTTGGTCGGCTCGTCCAGCACGATCAGGTCGTGGTCCCCCAGCAGCAGCGCGGCGAGGGCACACCGTCGTCGCTCCCCGCCGGACAGGCCGAGGACCGCCCGGTCCAGGGTGATGCCGGCGAGCAGCTCCTCGACGACCTCGCGGGTGCGGGGGTCGGCTGCCCACTCGTGGTCGGAGCGCCCGGCCAGCACGGCCTCGCGGACGCTGTGGGTGTCGGAGAGGGCGTCGCCCTGGTGGAGGTAGCCGACCGCCAGCCCGCGCACCCGGGAGACCCGGCCGGAGTCGGGCTCCGCCAGCCCCGTCATCACCTCCAGGAGCGTGGTCTTGCCCGCGCCGTTGCGCCCGACGATCCCGATCCGCTGCCCCACGGAGATCCCCAGCGAGACATCGTCGAGCAGGGCGCGGACGCCGTACGCCTTGGAGACCCGCTCCAGGTTCAGCAGGTTGGCCATCAGCTCGCGGGACCAGCCGTCGGGCCGGGGGCCGGGCCGCTCGCGGTGAGCGCGGTGACGTGCCCGGTGTAGCGGAGGCCGTCGGCCACGCTGTCGGCGTGCGACTCGTCCTCGCACAGGAACACGCAGGTCGGCCCCGACCCCGAGATGAGCCCCCGCAGCGCGCCCTCGGACTCACCGAGCGAGATCAGCGACCGGAGCTCAGGTCGCAGGTCGAACGCCGGTCGCTGGAGGTCGTTGTGCAAGGCGGCGGCCAGCTGCCGCGCGTCGCCCGTGGCCAGGGCGGCGATGAGGTCGTCGGCCGGCGCGGGGGTCCCGGCATGGGGCACCATGTCGTCGAAGTGGCGGTAGACCGCAGGCGTGTCGAGACCGTCGCGTTGCGGGACGACCACCCACCACCACTCGCCGGGGTCGGGGACGGGCTCGACGAGCTCGCCGCGCCCGGTGCCGTGGCCGGTGCCGCCGAGCAGCGCGAACGGTACGTCGCTGCCCAGCTGGGCGGCGAGGGTGAGCAGCTCGGCCCGGGGGGTGTCGAGCCCCCACAGCTCGTCGAGCACGACCAGGGTCGCGGCCGCGTCGGCCGAGCCGCCGGCCAGGCCACCCGCGACCGGGATGGCCTTGTCGACGACCATGTCCGCACGCAGCTCGACACCGTGCAGCTCGGCCAGCAGGGTGCCGGCCCGGGTGACGATGTTGTCCCCCACCCCGGGCACGGCCGACCGGTCGACGTACGGCTCCACGCGGGTCTCGATCCGCCACCGGTGCCAGGGCTCGGCCTCGACCTGGTCGTAGAGGGAGATCGCCTGGTAGATGGTGCTCAGGTCGTGGTATCCGTCGTCGCGGACGCTGCCCACGCCGAGGTGCAGGTTGATCTTCGCCGCTGCCCGGGCGCGGACGGTACCGCTGTCCGGGCTCACGACCGGGCCCCGTGGAGCGCCTCGGCGATCCGCACGAACGCAGCGATGTCGAGGACCTCGCCCCGGGCCACCGGGTCCACCCCGGCGGCCGTCAACGCGCGCTCGGCGTCGTCCGCCGACCCCGCCAGTCCGCGCAGCGCACCGCGCAGGGTCTTGCGCCGCTGGGCGAATGCCGCGTCGACGACCGCGAAGACCTCGGCCCGCGACGCGGTCGTGCGCGGCGGGTCGCGGCGGGTCCAGGCGACCAGTCCGGAGTCGACGTTGGGCGGCGGCCAGAAGACGGTCCGACCGACGGTGCCCGCCCGGCGTACGTCGGCGAACCACGCGGCCTTGACCGACGGCACGCCGTAGACCTTCGATCCGGGGCCGGCCGCGAGGCGGTCGGCGACCTCGGCCTGCACCATGACCAGTCCGCGTTCGAGGGAGGGCAGCACGGCGAGGAGGTGCAGCAGGACCGGCACGGACACGTTGTAGGGCAGGTTGGCCACCAGCGCGGTCGGCGGAGGCCCCTCCAGACCCTGGAGCCGGAGCGCGTCGGCGTGCACCAGCTCGAACCGCTCGGCGTGGTCGGGCGCGTAGGACGCCACGGTGGACGGCAGCAGCGACGCCAGCTGGTCGTCGACCTCGACCGCCACCACCCGCTTCGCCACGCCGAGCAGGGCGAGGGTCAGCGACCCGAGGCCGGGGCCCACCTCGACCACGACGTCGTCCGGCGTGATGCCGGAGGCCCGGACGATCCGGCGCACGGTGTTGGCGTCGATGACGAAGTTCTGCCCCCGTTGCTTGGTGGGCCTCAGATCGACGGCGGCTGCCAGCGAACGCACGTCCGCCGGGCCGAGAAGTCTCGGCCCGGCGGAAGTGGTCATGCCGTGAACGTTAGCCCGATGCGAGCGGTCACCGTACGACCGGTTGGACCAACGGGCCGGTTGCCTGCTGCTCGGCTACTGGGGCAGCCCCAGCGCCTGCGAACAGGCCGGCCAGGAGCTGTACCCGCCACCGTCGGCAGCGCGCACCCGCTCGGCGATCATGATCTGCGTCTCTCGGCTCGCGGTGTGCGGGTAGCCGGGACCGCCGTACGACTGCCAGGTGCTCAGCGAGAACTGGAGGCCGCCGTAGTAGCCGTTGCCGGTGTTGATCGCCCAGTTGCCGCCGGACTCACACTCGGCGAGCTGGTCCCAGACGGTGCTGCCGGAGGCGTAGTTGACCGACGGCGCGGGGTCCTTGGTGCCGACCACGACGATCCGGTCGCGCGGCGACTCGAGGACCTTCTGGCTGAGGACCTTGGTCGCCACGAGCTCGCCGTTGCGGTAGGTGCGCCGGTAGGTCACGTTGCGCGAACCGGCCTTGCCGGCGCGGATGACCTCGGTCTCGCCCTCGGTCATCGAGGAGTCCTCGCGCTCGATGGTGTCGAAGGAGAGGGTCTCGGCCTTCACCCGCTTGGTGACGACGCGGATGTCGGTGAACACCACCCGGTCACCGTCCTGGAGCTCCTTGCCGAGGCCCGGCTTGACGATGTCCCGCTTGTCGACCTTGACGTTCATCTCCTCGAGCGCGTCCTTGACCGTGAGTGCGGTCAGCTCGCGCTTGACCGGCTTCTTGGCACCGATCTTGAGCTCGAGCTTCTTGGGAGTCACGATCTCGAGGGCCATCCCCTCACGGCCGATGCCCGCGCCACGCGAGGTGGACAGGTCGGCGCCGAGGAAGCGCTTGCCGATCTCGCCGAGCGCGGCCGCGACGTCGGTGGAGGTGACCCAGTGGGTCGTCTCCTTGCCGTCGACGCTGAGCTCGAGGGGCCGGCCGAAGCGCACGCTGATGCGGCTGCCGTCGGCCACCTCCTCGTCGACGCTCGGGGCCACGATGTCGTGCTCACCGACCTCGATGCCCTCGGCCGAGAGGACGTCGCCCACGGTCCCGCCCATGGCGGTCACCTCGCGCGGCTGGCCGTCCAGGGAGACGGTCACCGACTTGCTGAGAGCGGCGTACCCGGCAGTGGTGCCCGCCAGGGCGAGGACCACGGCGGTCACGAGGCCGATCAGGACGCCTCGGCTCCTGAAGATGGCTGCTAGCTTGCTGTGCTCATTACTGGGCACGATTCTCCGAACGTTGTTCTTCCCGGTTCTCGGGGCTGTCAGCGCGCCCGTCGCGCGCGAATCACCGGTGGGCGTCACGCTGCGAGACGGGGGATCTCACGGGCGGTCGCGGATGGCGACCACACCTGGCGCTGGACAGATATCGATCCCGATTTCCGGCCAACAGTCACAGGACGATAACGAGGCTCCTGCGACACACCAAACCCCGAACCCCTGTTTTGGGGGGTAAGTGACGAGGCTCTCGTAGGCACGGAGAGTGTCTTGCCCGCTACCAGGGGCCGCCAAACACCGCCTCGGTGTTGCCTTCGACGCACTCGCACAGATCGCCCAGGTCGTCGCCGCGGACCTCGGCCATCAGCCGCATCGTGAACGGAACGAGGTAGGAGGCGTTGGGGCGTCCGCGGTAGGGGGTCGGCGTCAGGAACGGCGCATCGGTCTCGACCAGCACGCGATCTCGCGGGGTCACCACCAGCGCGTCCCGCAGCGGCTGCGCGTTCTTGAAGGTGACGGTGCCGGCGAAGCTGAGGTAGGCACCGCGGTCGAGGCAGGCCCTGGCAAACGCGGCGTCGCCGGAGAAGCAGTGCATCACCCAGCGCTCCGGCGGGCCCTCCTCGTCGAGCACCGCCAGCACCTCGTCGTGGGCGTCGCGGTCGTGGATGACCAGGGTCTTGTCCAGCCGCTTGGCGAGGTCGATGTGCCGGCGGAACGACTCCACCTGCGCCGCCCGGCCGTCCTCACCGGTGCGGAAGTGGTCGAGCCCCGTCTCCCCCACCGCCCTGACCTTGTCGTGCGCGCGGGCCAGCGCCTCGATCTCCTCCAGCGCATCGTCGAGGGTGCCGGCCGCCGCCTGGCGGGGTGCCTCGTTGGGATGGAGCGCGACCCCGGCCACCAGGGCGTCGTACGACGCCGCGGCCTCGACGGCCCAGCGCGCCCCGGGCAGGTCGCAGCCGATCTGCACGATCCGGGTCACGCCGACCGCGCCCGCCGCGGCGATCGCGTCGTCGGTGGAGAACCAGTCGTCGCCGTCGGCGATGTCGAGGTGGCAGTGGTTGTCGACGACCGGGTGGGGCAGGGGCTCGGGCGCCGGCGGGCGCTCGCGGTTGCGGCCACCACCGTCCTCCGTGGTGGCCGAGCGGGCGCGGGTGGGGCCACCGGTCATGGCACCGACCTCTCGATCCGGTCGAGGACCAGCGCGGCCAGCGGCTCGGGGGCCTGCGCGGGGATCCAGTGGCTCACGCCCTCGAGGACCGCGAAGTGGTAGGGCCCCTGGACGTAGCGCCCGCAGAGCTCGGCGGCGTGGCGGGTGATCGCCACGTCACCGTCGCTCCAGACGTACGTCGTCGGCACGGTGACCCGCGCCCGGGAGGCCCGGAGATCGGTCAGCGGGATGGCGCGGTACCAGTGGATCCCGCCGCGCAGGGCGCCGTACTCGACGATCTCGCGGCGGAACCGCGCCAGGTCCTCGGCCGTCATCCCGCCGTGCTGGAGCTGCTCGTCGAAGCGACCGCCGGCGCGCCGGGCGAGGCGCTCGGGCAGGCCGGGGAGCTGGAAGAGGAGCATGTAGCGCGACCGGAGCCCCTGGTCGGAGCCCAGCATCGCCTTCAGGAAGGCGGCCGGGTGCGGCACGGAGACCGCACTGAGCGTCCGCACCAGCTCGGGGCGGGTGGCCGCGAGGGCCCACCCGACCGTGGCTCCCCAGTCGTGACCGACCACGTGGACCGGCCCGCCCACCCGGTCGACGAGGGTGGCGACGTCGTCGACGAGGACGGGGATGCGGTAGTCACGGCGCCGCCGGGGGCGGGCGCCGGGTGAGTAGCCGCGCTGGTCCGGCGCGAGGGTGCGGATGCCGCGTGCGTGCAGGATCGGCGCGACGTCGCGCCACGAGCTGCTGCGCTCCGGGAAGCCGTGGAGGAGGACGGCGACCGGGCCGTCGAGCGGGCCTTCGTCGCGGACGTCGAAGGTGAGCCCGTCGCGGTAGAAGGACGTGATCCGCCTGCTCATGACCCGTGCACCAGGTTGTAGACGGTGCGTTTGGGGACGCCCGCCAGACGGGCAGTCTCGACGATGGCGTCCTTGCGGCTCATGCCTTCTTCCTCCAGCTCGGCCACGGACGTCCGCAGCGCGTCGGGGTCGTCGGAGACGGGTGCGACCGGAACGGCACCGGAGACCACGATGGTCACCTCGCCCCGCACACCGTCCTCGGCCCAGGCAGCCAGATCGCCCAGCGGCCCACGGCGCACCTCCTCGTGGGTCTTGGTCAGCTCGCGACAGACGGCTGCCGCGCGCTCGTCTCCGAAGGCCTCGGCCATCGCTGCCAGCGCCGCCGCGGTCCGGTGGGGAGCCTCGAAGAACACCATGGTGCGCTGCTCCTCGGCGAGACCCGAGAGCCGGCGACCACGCTCGCCGGCCTTGCGCGGCAGGAACCCCTCGAAGCAGAACCGGTCCACCGGCAGCCCCGAGACGGCGAGGGCGGTGAGCACCGCGCTCGGCCCCGGCACTGCCGTGACCGTGATGCCCTGCGCCACCGCCGCCGAGACCAGCCGGAACCCGGGGTCGGAGACGCTCGGCATGCCCGCGTCGGTGGCGAGGACGACGCGCTCGCCCGCCACCAGCGCCTCGACGAGAGCGGGGGTGCGGGCGCTCTCGTTGCCCTCGAAGTAGGACACCACGCGACCGCGCAGCGTGATGCCCAGGTCCCCCACCAGCCGCTTGAGCCGACGGGTGTCCTCGGCCGCGATCACGTCGGCCGCGGCCAGCTCCTGCGCGAGGCGGGGCGGCGCGTCGGCGACCCGGCCGATCGGGGTGGCTGCGAGCACGAGGACGCCGGGGGTGCTCATGCGCCGATCATGTCAGGAGCCGCCGATTACAGTTTCCGACCGTGACCACCCGCGCCCCGGACCGACCGATCGCCGGTCCCTCGGGCACCGGCGCGGGGGGCGGCGTACCGCCGGCACGGGAGCGGGCCCTGGACCGCCTGCGGAACGAGAACCCCCTGGTCGGATGGGCCGCCGCGTTCGGCGTGGCTCTCCTGGCGTTCGGGCTGCGCATCTGGCACCTCGGCACGCCTCGCGACTTCTCCTTCGACGAGACGTACTACGCCAAGGACGCCTGGTCGATGCTCAACCACGGCTACGTCCGCGACCACGTCGAGAACGCGGACAAGCTGGTCCTCGACGGACGGACGACCGGGATCTGGACCGACGACCCGTCGTTCATCGTGCACCCCGAGGTCGGCAAGTGGCTGATCGCTCTCGGCGAGAAGGCCTTCGGGATGGACCCGTTCGGGTGGCGCATCGCCTCGGCGGTCGTCGGTGCCCTGATGGTCCTGGTGATGGTCCGGCTGGCCCGGCGGCTGACCGGGTCGACCGTCCTGGGCTGCGTGGCCGGGCTGCTGCTCTGCTTCGACGGACTGCACCTGGTGCTCTCCCGGCTGGCGCTGCTCGACATCTTCGTGGCCTTCTTCGTGCTCTGCGGCGTCGCCTGCCTGGTCAACGACCGCGACTGGTTCCGTGGCCGGCTGGGCCGCCTGGCCCCGGACGGCGTGCGCGGGGGTTTCGGGCCGGTCCGCCGGATGCTCCTGCGCCCCTGGCTGCTCCTGGGCGGGGTGTCCTTCGGGCTGGCGGTCGGCACCAAGTGGACCGCCCTGTTCCCGCTGGCTGCGTTCGGCCTGCTGGCGTGGGCCTGGAGCAGCGGCACCCGGCGCCTGTTCGGCGTCCGGCACGCGGCGCTCCGCTCCGCGCTCGTGGACGGCCTGCCCGCGTTCCTCCAGCTGGTCGGCGTCGCCTTCCTGGTCTACGTCGCCACCTGGACCGGCTGGCTGGTCCACGCGCACGACTACGAGGAGCACCTCTCCTCGACCCAGTACACGCGATACGACCACCAGGACGGCTGCAAGGCCGTGTCCGCGGGTGGGGACCGGTGGCCCACGGCGCGTGAGGCGGACGCGTCCGGCGCCGGCGAGCTCGCACAGTCACTGCACTCGCTGTGGAACTACCACCAGGACGTCTACGCCTTCCACGCCCACTTCCTGAACTGCTCGGACCACACCTACCAGTCGCGGCCCTCGGGTTGGCTGTTGCTCAACCGTCCGGTGGGGGTCGAGGCCGACACCGACATCCAGCCGGGCACCCAGGGATGTGACGCGCCGCGGGGCAGCGACTGCCTGCGGCAGGTGATCCTGCTCGGCACGCCCGCCGTGTGGTGGGGAGGCACGATCGCCCTGCTGTTCGCGGTGGTGATGTGGGCCGGGCGCCGCGACTGGCGCTACGGGCTCGCGGTCGTCGGCGCCGCGTCGACGTGGCTGCCCTGGCTGATGTACGACGACCGGCCGATCTTCCTCTTCTACGCGGTGCTCATACTGCCCTTCCTGGTCCTGGCCCTGACCCTCACGATGGGGACGCTGATCGGCCCGTCGGCGGTGCCGTCGCGCCGTCGTACCGTCGGCGTCGTCGTGTCCGGCTCGTTCTTCGTGCTGGTGCTGGTGAACTTCGCGTGGTTCTGGCCGATCTGGACCGACGAGCTGCTCACCCACTCGGAGTGGCTGGACCGGATCTGGTTCGACCGCTGGATCTGAGCGCGGGGTCGACGCGGAGCCATCCGGCCGCCGCCAGCCGCTCCTCCGCGAGGCCACGGGGGGCGTCGACACCGGGCCTCGCCGCCCGCCTGGCCGCGACGAGGAAGGTGAGCAGCACGGCCGCGGCGACCACCTGCCACTCGCCGCGCACGGCATCGAGGTTGCCCGACGCGTTCCAGGCCGCGTGCTGCACGGCGATCGCCAGGATGCTGCCGCCGGTGTCCATCAGGTGCATGCCCAGCAGGTAGCGGTAGAACGGCGCGCCCAGGAACACGACGAGGATCCCGTAGGCGGCCTCGGTCCGGGTCGCACCGCCCCCGAGCTGCAGCGGGACGTGGATGAGGGCGAACAGGGGGGCGGTCAGCAGAGACCCGATCAGCAAGCCGTGCCGTGCCATCAGCCGGGTCTGGACGAACCCTCCCCAGGCGGTCTCCTCCCACAGGTTGGCGACCAGGGCGCCGAAGACGAGCGTGTTGAACAGGTAGAACCCCGCCTCGAAGGCCCAACCCCGTCCCGGCGCCTCGAGGGTGCCGGTGCACGCGGCCAGCGCGAGGGTGAGCAGCGGCATCGCGAGCACGACCACCAGCCACCGTCCGACGCCGAAGCGCCAGATCAACGTCCTGCCGAGCAGCCGACGGATCGCTCCCGGCCCGTCCGCCCAACGCGTGACCAGCAGGGCCGGCCCGAGCAGCGCCAGGTACAGCAGGACGAGCAGGAAGGGTTCGGCGGGAAGGTCGGAGACGACCGGGACCATCAACGCGGGCCAGCCGATCCCGTAGGCCAGCAGCAGGAAGACCGTGAGCGGCCGTCGACGGGCCATGTGCACACGATATCGGCCGCGGCGCCTCCGCGGACCGACGTGGCAATCCCATCAAGTGAGTTTGATGTATTCTGGGCGGCATGGCATCCGTCGCCGCCATGTCCCCACCGTTCGTCCGGCTGGCCGCCCATCCCCTGAGGTGGCAGCTGCTGGCCAGGCTGGCCACCAGCGACCTCCGGGTGCGGGAGCTCGTCGCAGCGGTCGGGGAGCCGCAGAACCTCGTGTCCTACCACCTGCGGCTGCTGCGCGACGCCGAGCTGGTGACGAGGAGCCGGAGCTCCTTCGACGCGCGTGACAGCTACTACCACCTCGACCTCGACCGTTGCGCGGACCTGATGGCACAGACCGCCGCCGCGCTGCACCCCTCCCTGCCCTCCGGCCGGACCAGCCCCCCGCGGCTGCCGAGTGGGGGTTCGCGACCCCTCCGGGTGCTGTTCGCCTGCACCGGGAACAGCGCGCGATCGCCGATCGCGGAGGCGCTGCTGCGCGAGCGGGCGCACGGCACGGTGGAGGCGACCAGCGCGGGCAGCCGTCCCCGGGAGTCCGTCCACCCGGCCGCGGTACGGGTCCTGGCCGAGGACTACGACATCGACATCAGCGGGCAGCGGACCCGGCACCTCGACCAGGTGACCCGGCGCGACTTCGACCACGTCATCACCCTGTGCGACAAGGTCCGGGAGGTCTGCCCCGACTTCGCGGGGCACCCCCGACCTGCCCACTGGAGCATCACCGACCCGGCACCGGACACCCTGCGCGGACGAGCTGCCGAGGCGGCAGTCCGCCGCGCCGCACGGGACATCGAAGCCCGCATCGAGCACCTGCTCGCCCTGCTCGCATCGACCGACCCACAGGAGGTCCAGGCATGACCACCGAAGACCAGCTCGTCAGCGTGCGCTATGTCGTCGACGACGTGGCAGCAGCGGTCGACTTCTACACCACGCACCTGGGCTTCGCGCTCCGCTTCAGCGCGGGGGACGCGTTCGCGGACGTCGGGCGTGGCCCGTTGCGTCTGCTCCTGTCCGGCCCGGCCAGCTCCGGTGCGCGGTCCACTCCGGACACCCATGCGGCCCCGGGCCGCAACCGCATCCACCTGGTCCTCGGCGACTTCGACGGCCAGGTCGAGCAGCTGCGTGGCGAGGGGGTCCGTTTCGTCAGCGACGTGGTGTCGGGTCCCGGGGGCCGCCAGATCCTGCTCGCCGACCCCGCCGGCAACCTGGTCGAGCTGTTCGAGCCCGCGCCCCGCTGACGGCTCAGGGGGCCGGCTGGCCCAGGGGCAGGACCGGCAGGATCCCGTCCACCACCGGCACCGGCTCCCCCGCGTCGCGGCACGTCGTCGTTCCGACCGCGCAGACCGTCACCTGGGCGACCCCGTCGCGGACCTCGGCGCCGGGACGGGAGGGCGTGCGCAGACTCACCCCGAGGAACTCGGCGTCGCTGAGCCATCCCGCCAGCAGGAACTGGGTCCCCTCCTCCACCGGGAAGGTGACCGGCTCGGCGCCGGGGGTGAACATCGTCGGCGCCCCCGCTCGGTCGGCGTAGGCGAGGCGGCTGCCGTCCGGGGACAGCCGGCCGGAGTACGCCCCACCCATGATCGGCGCGTTCCGCTGCGGCACCCCGGCGACCAGGTCGAAGGCAACCTCGGCACCGCCCGCGTTGTCCGGAGTCCGCGGGATCCGGCCCTCCCCGAGGTCGGTGCGTTCACCGGTGGCCAGGTCCCACCGGTACACGTTGCCCAGCGCTGTCGCCGCGTACGCCGACCCCGCGCCGAACCCCAGCATCGTCGGTGGCGACTCCGAGTAGAGATCGGCCAGATCGTCGGTGGCCATCCTCGCCCCATTGCCGGCGACGTCACGCACGACCTCCTCACCCGTGGCCGTGTCGACGACCACCGTCTGCGCGATCCTCTGGCGCACGAGGTTGAGCGGCCCGTGCTCGCGGTCGATGAACGCGAGGTAGCGACCGTCCGCGGTGGCCTGCAGCCACTGGTCGGCGCCCAGGTCGGCGATCCGGGTGGAACCATCCCGGTCCCACAGGTACAACACCTCGTCGGCGAGGTAGTACAGG
This sequence comes from Nocardioides sp., assembly GCF_035703625.1. Taxonomy (GTDB): domain Bacteria; phylum Actinomycetota; class Actinomycetes; order Propionibacteriales; family Nocardioidaceae; genus Nocardioides. The sequence continues at coordinate 14,876 of NZ_DASSXS010000117.1, forward strand.
CCACCCTCGGTCACCGCCATCGAGTCCGGGGCGGGGCGAATCCGGTGGACGGCACCTGCGACGTACAGGCTCTCGCCGGCCGCATGGACGACCGCACCGTCCTCGGCGACCCGCGCCGACGTAGGCAGGTCGTAGGGCCAGTGCAGCGGCAGCACCAGGTAGCACCCCAGGGCCGCCGCCACGGCGCCGACCACCGCGGCGGCGCGTCCCCTCAGTGCCACAACACTCCTTCGTCCGGTGCGGCCTTCCCGATGGCGCTCCGGGCGCCCGGGCCGCGACCCAAGCCAATCAGGCCGCGGGGGCGACTGCGTGGACATCCACGACTCCTGGCCGGGATCCGCCGCCTGCTCCGCAACCCGGGACATCCCCGGGCGGCCGGCGCCAACGGGTGCGCAGGGCGAGACGTTCTTTGTCGACTGACATACTCTGCTTTCATGGCGAACCTCCCCACCTTCCTCATCGTCGGCGCACCGAAGGCGGGCACCACCGCCCTCCACACGGCCCTCACCCAGCATCCCGAGGTGTTCATGTCGCGGCCGAAGGAGCCGAAGTACTGGCTCTGCGACGACGCCCCGCCCCCAGCCTGGCGTGGGCCCGGCGACGCGCACTCCCAGCGGGAGTGGATCTGGCGCCGCGAGGACTACCTGGAGCTCTTCGATGACCCCGAGCACCACCGTGCTCGCGGAGAGAGCACCCCGTTCTACCTGTGGAGTCGGGGTGCGCACCGACGGATCGCCGAGGGCCTGCCCGACGTACGCCTGATCGCCGTGGTGCGCGACCCGATCGACCGCGCCTACAGCAACTGGATGCACCTGTGGTCCGACGGGCTCGAACCCGAGGCGGACTTCGAGGCCGCCTACCGCCGGCAGGACGAGCGGATCCGGTCCGGATGGGCTCCGTTCTGGCGCTACCGCGACCTCGGCCGGTACGGCGAACAGCTGCAGCACCTGTTCCGGTACGTCGACCCCTCGCGCGTCCTGGTGATGCGGTACCGGACGCTGGTCGACGAGCCTCGCACGGCGGTCGACCACGCCTGCCGGTTCCTGGGGATCTCGACCGGACTCGTCTCCTCGATCCCCCAGGACAACTCACACAACTACGTGCCTCCGGGCTGGCGACCCCGGGCGATCGGGCCGGTGATCCGGGCCGGCGCGCGGGCAGGACAGTTCGCCGCCCCCCAGGTCTGGCGCAGGGCGAGCGCGCCACTCGTCAACCAGCTCTCGGGGCCGGGCGCGCATCACCGGCCGCCGCTCGCCTGGGAGGCACGACAGCGCCTGATCGCGGACTTCAGCGACGACGTGGCGCTCCTGACCGACCTCACGGGCGAGGACTTCAGCGACTGGCTGTCGCCGCAGGACCGGGGGTCGTTCGTTCAGCGCAAGCAGGTCACCAGGTCGTGAGCACCGTCCGGACGCGCCGACTCCAGGTAGAAGCGGGTACTTCCGTCCGGCAACGGCACCGCGCAGCCGTAGCGGAAGGCCCCGTCCGAGTGGGGTGAGGCGATCGGACCGACGGAGGGGTCCGCCACCAGCCTCGTGCCGTCCCAGCGAGCCAGGCCGGTGGTCTCGTGCCAATTGGCGGCGGCGTCCGCCCGGCCGTCGTAGAGGACCACGAGCGGTTCTGCCTCGAGGACGGCCGTCACCCGCGCCCCGCGCGCGTCCCACGTCCCGGGCGACCCGGCGAGCACCTCGCCGCGGTCCTCCCACTCGAGCCCGTCGGCACTGACGAGGTGGCGCGTGCTCATCCGGTCCTCGTGGCCCGGCTCATCGAGGGGGTGGCAGCACACCCACATCTGCCACCGGCCGTCCCGCACCAGGATCACGGGGTCCTTCACCGCCAGCTCCGAGTCCCCCGGGAGCACCACCCGACGCTCCCCGTCGGGCAGGTCGGCGGGACTGGCCGCGGTCAGGCTGTCCACCCACCAGTGCTTCGAGTCCGGCGTGGCGCACGAGACGTAGAGGCGCCAACCACCTTCCGGGAGGGGAACCAGCACCGGCCGCTCGAACGACTCCGTCCCGAACCCCTCGCGACCCACCTCGGCGACGTGGGTGAAGCGGACGCCGTCCTCGGACCTGGCCACCACGACACTGACACCCCGGCCGACGGCCGGCGGCCGGCGTACCCGGTAGGTCAGCCAGAAGACACCGTCGACCAGGACGACGGAGGCTGCCCCGGCCCAGTTGCCGGGTCCGGAGTCCGGAGCCGGGACCACGACCTCGAGGCCCTCAGGGGACGGCAGGACGTTCGTCAGCACACTCGACATGCACCCCACCATAGTCGACTTGTTGAGTCGACTTTCAGCGACCGGCCGGCCGCCTTCGTGCGGCACCTGATGGTGGAGCTGAGGGGATTCGAACCCCTGACCTTCTCATTGCGAACGAGACGCGCTACCAACTGCGCCACAGCCCCAAGCGAGGGGACACGTTAGCACCAGCCCGGAGGGCTGGCCGAATCCGTCAGACGAGGGCCGCCTCCAGCTCCTCGAGCCCCTGTCGGGCATAGCCACGCCACATCCGGGCCAGCCCCGGGAGCACCAGGCGCGCGGCGCCGTGGGCGGGGTGGAACGTCCAGGCCCACGTGACCCGCGTGCCGGTGCCGGCCGTCGCGAAGCTCCACATGCCGTCGACGTGGTCGACCAGCAGCTTCATCGGCCCGGTGATCCGGGAGAGCGTGTAGCCGAACCGCGCCGGCGGCTCGAGAACCGTCAGCTCCTCGAGCATGGTGCCGCGATCGGCGGTGACGATGGTCCTGGTCTGGCCGATCCCGCTGACCCCCCAGTCCCCCGCCTGGTCGCGCACCTCCCGGATGGGCGGAAGCGGCCCGAACCGGCGGGAGAAGATCTCCGGCAGCGGGGCGGCGAGCACAGCCTCGTACGCCTGCGCGAGCGGGACCGGGACGCTGCGGGACACCTCGGCGTGCACGGGGGTGGGCATGGCGCCACGGTAGCGCCCGAGGAGCTACGAGCCGACGGCCCGGCGCCCTCCGTCGTCCTTGCGCCCTTCCCGCGCGGAGCGCGCAGCCTCGTCGGCGTCGCGGGCGATCTGGGAGTCCGCCTCGGTGCGGCCCGAGGTCCAGACCCCGGTGGAGTCGAGGTCGATGGTGCGGACGCTGCGGCGCTCGGCCGCCGGCTTGCCGACGTACGTCGGAAGGGTGACCGGCATCGGGTCCCACAGGCTCGGGTCGGCGATCGCGGGCGTCTGCCCGGTGGGGGTGTCGTCCCAGAAGCCCTCGACCTGCTCTGCGGGCACCGGGGCCTCGGCCTGCTCGTCGGCGGGCGAGGGCGCGGGGCGGACCCGCTGCGTGTGGACCGGCCGCTCCCGGCGGACCATCAGTCGGCAGGCCACCAGCCAGGCGACGAGCAGGCCGGCGGGGATGGCGACGTACCACCAGTCGATGAGCCCGAACGCGGCGACGGTGACGACGGCGGCGTTGGCCAGCAGCACCAGGCCGAGCACCCGGCGACGACGACGGGTGGCGCGCTGGACGGTCTCACGGTCGGCGTCGACCCGGGCCGGCCCCTTGGTGGTCACCACGGGAGCGGACTTCGCACGGGCCGGCGCGACGACGAGGCGGGCGTCGCGGCGGTTGACCGGCTCCCGCCGGGCCAGGACCCGCATGGTGTGGGAGAAGCGCTCCACCGACCGGCTCCGCACGACGTCGTCGTGGTGCCGCAACGCCTTCGGGATCAGGTAGACGGCCCACGCCACGGCAAGGGCGACGAAGATCAACGCGCTGAGGTCCACGGTTGGTAAGGCTAGGTTCGATAGCCGAAAACGGGACGGATGTCCACAGGTGTGTCGCAAAACAACTCGTGTGACTGGTGTGATCGGGCGGTCACGAGGACAGTCGGGCCCGCATCCCGTCGGGGCACTCCTCCACCGTCACCGCGTAGAGCCGGTGGTCGCGCCAGGCCCCGTCGATGTGCAGGAACTTCGGGGCGAACCCGACCTCGCGCAGGCCCAGCTTCTCGACCACCCGCAGCGAGTTGCTGTTCTCGGGACGGATCGCGATCTCGATGCGGTGCAGCCCCGCGGTGAAGAAGCAGTGGTCGATGACCATCGCCACCGCCATCGGCATCACCCCGCGGCCGGCGTAGTCACGGTCGAGCCAGTAACCCAGCGACCCGAACTGCGCCGAGCCGCGGACGATGTTGCTGACCGTCACCTGACCCGCGAAGCGCCCCGAGACCTCGACCGCGAAGGGGTACGCCGAGCCGTCCCGGGCCAGCCCGTGCAACCGGCGGACGAGCTGGCGGAAGGTGGCCGGCCGGTTCTCCGCCCCGGGCGGGGCGGTGGCGTCCCAGGGGGCCAGCCAGGCCACGTTGCGTTCGCGGGCCGACCGCCAGTCGGCCTGGTCGGAGTACCGGAGCGGGCGCAGCGTGATCTCGCCGTCGTGCAAACGGGCCGGCCACGGCCTCAATGGTCGCTCCCCACGACCTGCTCGACAGCGTGGACCAGGATCGGCTCGAGCACCGCCAGCCCGTCCTTGACCCCACCGCGCGATCCCGGCAGGTTCACGACCAGGCAGTCGCCGATCACGCCCGCGACCCCGCGCGAGAGCACGGCGGTGGGCACGCCCGCCTCGACCCCGGCCGCGCGGATCGCGTCGGCGATGCCCGGCACCTCGAAGTCCAGCAGGGCGCGGGTCTCCTCGGGCGTCCGGTCGGTCGGGGTCAGGCCGGTGCCGCCGGTGGTGAGCACCAGCCGGGCCCCGCCCGCGGCGGCCGCGGAGATCGCCGCGCCCACCGGCTCGCCGTCGGGTACGACGACCGGCGCGTCCACGGTGAACCCGAGACCCTGCAGGAACGACACGATGATCGGTCCGGTCTGGTCCTCGTAGACCCCGGACGCCGCCCGGTTGGAGGCCACGACGACCTCGGCGCGGGTGCTCACCTCGTCCAGTCCCCCGACTTGCCCCCGGACTTCGACTCGACCCGGACGTCGGTGATCACCGCACCCTTGTCGACCGCCTTGACCATGTCGACCACGGTGAGGGCGGCCACCGACACCGCGGTCAGCGCCTCCATCTCCACCCCGGTGCGGTCCGTGGTGCGGACGGTGGCGGCGATGTCGACGGACTCCTCGCCCACGGTGAGGTCGACGGTGACCCCTGAGATCGCGAGCGGGTGGCAGAGCGGGATCAGCGTCGGCGTCTGCTTGGCGCCCATGATCCCGGCGAGCCGGGCGACGGCGAGCGCGTCGCCCTTGGGAACGCCCTCGCCCCGCAGCAGGCCGATCACCTCCGCGGAGACCAGGACCCGGCCCGAGGCGCTGGCGATGCGGGCGGTCACGTCCTTTCCGGACACGTCGACCATCCGGGCGGCGCCGGCCTCGTCGACGTGGGTGAGCCGCGCCTCCGGGTCGGCCCCGGCCATCAGAAGTCCTCGTCCAACAGCTTGACCTGCACCTGCTCTCCCGCCGTGACGGAGGTGACGTCCTCCGGCACCACGATCAACGCGTTCGACCCGGCGAGGTCACCGATCAGGTGGGAGCCGTGGCCCCCGACCGGGGAGACGAACGGACCGCCCCGGTCGACCTCGTAGGCGCCGCGCACGAACTGCCGGCGTCCCTCCGGGGAGGAGATGGGGTGGGTCAACCGGGCCCGGGTCGTCGGGCGGGAGTAGGGCGTGCGGCCCATCAGCTTGCGGATCGCGGGCAGCACGAACGCCTCGAAGGAGACGTACGACGACACCGGGTTGCCCGGCAGGGTGAAGATCGGGACCCGCTCCTCCCCGACCAGCCCGAACCCCTGCGGCTTGCCGGGCTGCATCGCCACCGAGCCGAACCACACCGACCCGGTGGGCGCGAGCGCCTCCTTGACGACGTCGTAGTCGCCCTGGGAGACGCCACCGCTGGTGACGACCACGTCGGCGCGCACCAGCTGGTCGCCGAGGGCGTCGAGGAAGGCGCGCGGCTCGTCGGGCACGATGCCGACCCGGTAGGCGATGGCGCCGGCCCGGCGGGCGGCGGCGGCGAGCAGCCAGGAGTTGCCGTCGTAGATGGAGTCGTGGCCCAGGGGCGTCCCCGGGTCACGCAGCTCCGAGCCGGTGGAGAGGATCACCACCCGCGGGCGGGGCCGGGACCGGACGGTGGCCCGGCCGACACTGGCGAGCAGGCCGAGGTGGCGCGGGCCCAGCACGCTGCCGTGCTCGATGAGCACGTCGCCGACCGAGACGTCCTCGCCGGCCCGGCGGACGTGCTGGCCCTCGGTGGGGGCCTGGACGATCCGGACGTTGGCCACGCCCCGGTCGGTCCACTCGTAGGGCACCACCGAGTCGGCGCCGGTGGGCATCGGGGCCCCGGTCATGATCTTGACCGCGGTGCCGGGGGACATCGCGAGGATGCCCGCCTGGCCGGCTCCGATCTCGCCGACCACCGGCAGGTGCACCGGGGACTCCTCGGTCGCCCCGACGACATCGGCGAGCCGGACGGCGTACCCGTCCATCGCGGAGTTGTCGAAGGACGGCAGGTCGATCGGAGCGATGACCTCCTCGGCGGAGGGCAGGTCGAGGGCCTCGAGGAGCGGCTGGGGGAAGTCCTTCAGCGGCTCGATGTGGTCGAGGATCCGGTCCAGGAGCTGGTCGACGGTGGCGACGCGGTCACCCATCCGTCAGCACCGTCCCGGGCGCGACCCGCTGCGCGGAGTCGGCGCTCAGCTCCACGTTGCCGACCACCCGCACGCCGTGCCCGAAGGTCCAGTCGCCGTCGACGGTCAGGGACTTCGCCTCCTTCAACGACGGCGCTCCCTCGGGGAACCGCTTGTCGAACTCCCCCACGTGCTTGTAGAAGCTGCCGTCGAGCTCGATGAAGGGGACGTCGTCGCCGGCCTGGTCGAGCACGAAGTCCTGTCCGAGGTCGTAGACGTCGGACCGCAGCACCAGCAGGTCGTTGGTGGTCTTCACCGGCACGAACCGGTCGCGCCCGACCTCGATCGTGCGGGCACCCTCGAAGATCTCGATCGCCGCCCCCATCGCGGTCTCGATCTGGATCACCTCCGGCGTGGAGGAGTCGCTGGGATCGACATGCTTGACGTTGCGGATCAGCGGCAGCCCGAGGATCCCGCCGCGTCGCTCGAGCTCGGTCTGCATCGCCCGCAGGTCGAACCACAGGTTGTTGGTCGACATGAAGCGGTGGCGTTCGAGGTCGGTCACCGCCTCCAGGTCCTCGTCGAGGGTCTGGGCGGTCTCACGGAGCACGATCCGCCCGTCGGTACGCCGGCGGGCGAAGTGCCCGCCCTTGCGGTCCGACGGCGTGCGCGGCACGGCCTCGATCGCGAACGGAGCTCCCGACGCGGCGAACCAGCCGGCCACCCGGGCGTCGGGGACCGCGCCGAGGTTGTCGGAGTTGGACACGAACACCCGGTCGTAGCCGGCCTCGATCAGCTGGCGAACCAGCCCGCTGCCGTGCAGCGCCGTGTAGAGGTCACCGTGTCCGGGCGGGCACCACTCCAGCTCGGGGTCGCGCGGATGGCTGACCGGGGACAGATCCTTGACCAGGAGCTTGGGCTCCTTGTTCTGCAGGAAGTCCAGCGGCAGGCCGTCGACCGGCAGGTCCTCGTAGCGGGCCAGCGCCTCCAGGGTGTCGTCGGAGGTGCGGAAGCTGTTCATGAAGATCAGCGGCAGCGTGGCGCCGTACTGCTGGCGCAGGTGGAGCACCTGGCGGGCGATGATGTCGAGGAAGGACAGCCCCCGCCGAACGCACAGCAGCGACTTGGCCCGGTCCATGCCCATCGACGTGCCGAGACCACCGTTCAGCTTGATGATGGCGGTCTTGGCGATGGCGGCGGCACCGTCCTCGTCGGAGACCTCGACGTCGACGAGGCGCTCCATGTCGAGCGGCTCGACGGTGGACTCCGGGATCATGCCGGTCTCGCCGGCCTCGAGGAGCCGGTAGTAGTGGGCGAACGTCTCGATCGCCGTCTCGTTGATACCGGCCCGGACCATCTTGTCGCGTGCCGTGTTCAGCCCAGCGCTTCCCATGGGATCGATCGTAGGCTGGCGGCGTGGCAGAACCACAGCGGCCCCGCGAGTCCGCCGACGGGCCTGCCCCCGCCAAGCTCGCGCTGCGCGACCAGATCCTCACCGCGCGCAACCGGCTGACCGTGGCGGAGCTGGGTGCGGCAGGCACCGCGATCGCCGGCCATCTCCTCGCCGAGCCGGAGGTACGCCGCGCGGCGACGGTGGCGGCCTACGTCTCCACCGCGTCCGAGCCGGGCACCGGCATCCTGCTGGACGCCCTGGCGGAGGCGGGCACGAGGGTGCTCCTGCCGGTGCTGCTTCCCGACGACGACCTGGACTGGGCGGTCTACCAGGGCCGCAGCGCGCTGCTGCCCGCCCGGCGGGGGATCCTCGAGCCCGCGGGTCGACGCCTGGGCGTCGACGCGATCGCCACCGCCGACGTGGTGCTCGTCCCCGGTCTCGCGGTGTCACGCGAGGGCATGAGGCTCGGTCGCGGCGGCGGCAGCTACGACCGTGCGCTCGCGCGAGTTCCCGTCGGGACCTTCACCTGCGTCCTCCTGCACGACGGCGAGGTCGGCCGGGACGTCCCGGTGGCGCCGCACGACCGCCGGGTCCTCGCCGCGGTGACCCCGGGCGGGATCACTCGCTTTCGCCCGGGACCAGGGTGAGGGTGGCGCTGCCGGCGGCCTCGACCTCGTCCGCCGAGAACGGCCAGGCCAGGGTCTCCCCGTCTGCCCACAGGTCGGTCTGGTCGGTGTAGTGGTCGCTGAACGGGTGGCCTGACACGCCGGTCAGGTTGATCCAGCGGGACTCGTCGAGGTCGCGCAGCGACACCACCATCCGCATCGACGGCGCCGCGGTGACGTCGTACCCCTCGACGGCGTCCCACGACGTGGCGTCGACCGCGGAGCCACCGCCCCCGACCTCCCAGGGACCACGGTTGACCAGCGCCTCGACCGCCCCCACCCCGGAGCTGCCGAGCGTCGGGCTGAGCAGGTCCAGCTGGTGGAGGTGGCCCCACCTCCACTCGTCGGCGTTGCGGGCCTGGAGGCGGGTCATCTCGTTGCGGGCGTCGCGCAGCGCC
>NZ_DASSXS010000327.1:0-2634 GCF_035703625.1 Nocardioides sp.
GGTGCCCTCGGCGATGACGGTGCCGCCGCGGGAGCCACCCTCGGGCCCCATGTCGACGACCCAGTCGGAGGTCTTGATCACGTCGAGGTTGTGCTCGATGACCAGGACGGTGTTGCCCTTGTCGACCAGGCTCGACAGCACCCCCAGCAGCCGGCGGATGTCCTCGAAGTGGAGGCCCGTGGTCGGCTCGTCCAGCACGTAGACGGTGCTGCCGGTGGACCGCTTCTGGAGCTCGGAGGAGAGCTTGACCCGCTGGGCCTCCCCGCCGGACAGCGTGGTGGCGGGCTGGCCGAGCCGGACATACCCGAGCCCGACCTCGCACAGGGTCTTCATGTGGCGGGCGATCGCCGGAACGGCGGCGAAGAACTCGGCGGCCTCCTCGATGGGCATGTCGAGGACCTCGGCGATGGTCTTGCCCTTGTAGTGGACCTCGAGCGTCTCCCGGTTGTAACGGGCCCCGTGGCAGACCTCGCAGGGCACGTAGACGTCGGGCAGGAAGTTCATCTCGATCTTGATCGTGCCGTCGCCCGAGCAGGCCTCGCAGCGCCCGCCCTTGACGTTGAACGAGAAGCGCCCCTGGAGGTAGCCGCGCATCTTCGCCTCGGGGGTGGACGCGAAGAGCTTGCGGATGTGGTCGAACACCCCGGTGTAGGTCGCCGGGTTGGACCGCGGGGTCCGCCCGATCGGGGACTGGTCGACGTGGATCACCTTGTCGACGTGGTCGGTGCCGCTGATCTTGCGGTGACGACCCGGGACCGCACGCGAGCCGTAGATCTGCTTGGCCAGCGCGGTGTAGAGGATGTCGTTGACCAGGGTCGACTTGCCCGAGCCGGACACGCCCGTCACCGACACGAACAGCCCGAGCGGGAACGACACGTCGATGTCGCGGAGGTTGTGCTCCCGGGCGCCGTGGACGGTGAGGGTGCGGCCGCGGGTGGGCGGGCGGCGTACGGCGGGCACGGGGATCTCACGGCGACCGGAGAGGTACTGGCCGGTGAGCGAGTCGCCGTGCTCGAGCAGGCCCTGCACCGACCCGGTGTGGACGATCTGGCCGCCGTGCTCGCCGGCGCCGGGCCCGATGTCGACGACCCAGTCGGCGGTGCGGATGGTGTCCTCGTCGTGCTCGACCACGATCAGGGTGTTGCCGAGGTCGCGCAGCCGCACCAGGGTCTCGATCAGCCGGTGGTTGTCTCGCTGGTGGAGGCCGATGGAGGGCTCGTCGAGGACGTAGAGAACTCCGACCAGCCCGGCCCCGATCTGGGTCGCGAGCCGGATCCGCTGGGCCTCACCGCCCGACAGCGAGCCCGAGGGCCGCTCGAGGGAGAGGTAGTCGAGGCCGACGTCGAGCAGGAAGTTGAGTCGCTCCTGGATCTCCTTCAGGACGCGCTCGCCGATCTGCTTCTCACGCGGCGACATGTCGAGGCCGCGCAGGAAGTCGGCGGTCTCGTTGATCGGCAGCCGGCAGACGTCGGCGATGTTCCAGAGGCCCTCCGCGGTGGTGGAGCGAAGCGTGACCGCCCGGGACACCGGCTTGAGTCGGGTCCCTTCGCAGGCGGGGCAGGGCACCTCGCGCATGAAGCCCTCGAACCGCTCGCGGCTGGTGTCCGACTCGGCCTCGCGATGGCGGCGCTCGATGTAGCTCTGGACGCCCTCGAACTCCGCGTAGTAGGCGCGCTCGCGGCCGTAGCGGTTGCGGGTGACCACGTGGACCTTGGTCGAGTGGCCCTGCAGCAGCGACTTCGTCGCCTTGGCCGGCAGGTCCTCCCAGGGGGTGTTGAGGTCGAAGCCGAGCTCGTCCCCGAGAGCGCCCATCAGGCGCAGGAAGTAGTCGGCGACGTGGGCCTGGCTCCACGGCTGGATCGCGCCCTCCCCCAGCGTCGCCTGCGGGTTGGGGACGACGAGCTCGGGGTCGACCTCCATGCGGGTGCCGAGGCCGTGGCACTCGGCGCAGGCGCCGAACGGGGAGTTGAACGAGAACGACCGGGGCTCGAGCTCGTCGGTGTCGATGGTGTGCTCGTTGGGGCACGACATCTTCTCCGAGAACCGCAGCTCGCGCTCGGGGTCCTTGGCGTCGAGGTCGACGAAGTCGAGCAGCACGAGGCCGCCGGCGAGGTTGAGCGCGGTCTCGACCGAGTCGGTGAGCCGGCGCTTGGCCGAGCCCTTGACCGCCAGCCGGTCGACGACGACCTCGATCGTGTGCTTCTTCTGCTTGTCCAGCTTCGGCCCGCTGGTCAGCACCGCGTCGAGCGTGTGGGTCTCGCCGTCGATCCTGGCCCGCGAGAATCCCTGCGTCTGCAGCTGCCGGAACAGCTCGACGTACTCGCCCTTGCGGCCTCGCACGACGGGGGCGAGGACCTGGAAGCGGCGACCGTCCTCGAGCGCGAGCACCTTGTCGACGATCTGCTGCGGCGTCTGGCGCTCGATCGGGGCCCCGCACGTCGGGCAGTGCGGGTGGCCGATCCGGGCGTAGAGGAGGCGCAGGTAGTCGTAGACCTCGGTGATCGTGCCGACGGTCGACCGGGGGTTGCGCGACGTGGACTTCTGGTCGATCGAGACGGCAGGCGACAGGCCCTCGATGAAGTCGACGTCGGGCTTGTCCATCTGGCCGAGGAACTGGCGGGCGTAGGCCGAGAG
>NZ_DASSXS010000057.1:0-5292 GCF_035703625.1 Nocardioides sp.
GCCGGCTCGGTGCGGTTCCGGCTCCCCGAGGGGCCCGCTGCGGACGACGCGCGGGAGGCCGCGCGGGCGGCCGTGGGAGCCGGCGTACGGCGCATCGACGCCCGCCGCCGCGAGCGGGACCGGTTGGTGAAGCGGCACGGCGACCCGGCCCAGCAGCCCTGGATCTACCTGATCGTTGCGACCGGCGACATCTACGAGGACATCCCGCAGGCGCAGCAGGCCGCGCGGGAGGGCGCCGACGTGATCGCGGTGATCCGCTCGACCGGCCAGTCGCTGCTGGACTACGTGCCCGAGGGCGCGACCCGCGAGGGCTTCGCCGGGACGTACGCCACCCAGGAGAACTTCCGGCTGATGCGCGCCGCCCTCGACGAGTCGAGCAAGGAGCTCGGCCGCTACGTGCGGCTGACCAACTACGCGTCCGGGCTGTGCATGCCGGAGTTCGCGGCGCTGGCCGGCCTCGAGCGGCTGGACATGATGCTCAACGACTCGATGTACGGCATCCTCTTCCGCGACCTCAACCCGGTGCGGACCTTCGTCGACCAGCGCTTCAGCCGCCAGATCCACGCCCGGGCGGGAATCATCATCAACACCGGCGAGGACAACTACCTCACCACCGCCGATGCCGTGGAGGCCGCGCACACCGTCACCACGAGCCAGCTGCTCAACGAGTACTTCGCCAAGGAGGCGGGGCTCGAGGACTGGCAGCTCGGCCTGGGCCACGCCTTCGAGATCGACCCCGACCTCCCTGACTCGTTCCGGATGGAGGTCGCCCACGCGATGCTGGCCCGGGACCTGTTCCCGGACGCACCGTTGAAGTGGATGCCGCCCACCCGGCACATGACCGGCGACGTGTTCCGCGGCTACCTGCTCGACGGCTTCTTCAACCTCGTCGGCGCGCTCACCGGGCAGGGCATCCTGCTGGTCGGCATGATGACCGAGGCGGTGGTCACGCCCTGGATCTCCGACCGCGACCTCGCGCTGCAGAACGTCCGGTACGTGATCAACGCGGCCGGCAACCTGCACGAGGACTTCCACCCCGACCCCGACGGGTTCATCGTCGGCCGCGCCCGCCAGGTGCTGGGGGAGTCGATCGACCTGCTCGAGCAGATCCTCGACCACGACAGCGCGCATGAAGGGGGAGGCCTGCTGGACTCCATCGCCGACGGCACGTTCGGGCTGATGAAGCGTCCCGCCGACGGTGGCCGTGGGCTCGACGGCGTGGCCCGCAAGTCGCCGGCGTACTACAACCCGGCCACCGAGATCCTGGAGCAGAAATGACCGACTCACAGGACACGATTCCCCCACTCGAAGGTCGGGAATCCCCAACTCAACGGATCATCCGGCCCTACGGCGACACCACCGGCGACGGCATGGTCCAGGTGAGCTTCACCCTCCCCATGCCGCACTCCAAGGTCGCCGACGGGGCGGCTGCGCAGCTGGCCGGCAAGATGGGCATCGACCCGGCCCTGGTGGTGCACAGCAAGCCGATGGGGCCCGACTTCACGTTCTTCGTGGTCTACGGGCGGGTCAACCACCTCGTCGACGTGAGCAAGGTGGAGGTGGTCGAGCGCGACTACCCGCTGCTGACACCGCCCGAGGTCAACGCCGCCATCAAGCAGGCCCTGCGTCGCCGGCTGGTCGTGATCGGCGGGTGCATCGGGACCGACGCGCACACGGTCGGCATCGACGCGATCCTGAACATCAAGGGGTTCGCGGGGGAGAAGGGCCTCGAGTACTACCGCGAGCTCAAGGTGGTCAACCTCGGCGCCCAGGTGTCGGTCCCGGAGCTCGTGGAGCGGGCGCTGAAGGAGAAGGCCGACGCGGTCCTCGTCTCCCAGGTCGTGACCCAGCGCGACGCGCACCTGCTCAACACCCGGGAGATGTCGGCGGCCTTCCGCGAGGCCTACCCCGAGGAACGACGCCCGCTCCTGGTCGTGGGCGGCCCCCGGTTCGACGAGGCGATGGCCGCGGAGCTCGGCGTCGACCGCGTCTTCGCCCGCGGTACGACGCCCGGCGAGGTCGCCAGCTTCCTGGTGCACCGGATCGCCTCGGCTGCGGAGGTCTCGCGATGAGCGGGGCCGAGGTGGGACTGCGGATCGTCCACCGCCGCTACGTGCCGTACTCCCACGCCCACTACGCCGGACACCTGGTCGACGGCGCCTACAGCCTCGGGCTCTTCGGCGACGTGGCGACGGAGATGTGCATCCGCACCGACGGCGACGAGGGGTTGTTCGCGTCGTACTCCGACGTGCAGTTCCGCGCTCCGCTGCGCGCCGGCGACGTCGTGGAGGTGAGCGCGGAGATCGTCAAGGTCGGCTCCCGGTCGCGGGTCCTGGACTTCGCGGTGCACGTCGTGGCGCGTGGCGAGGCCACCGAGGAAGCCCCCGGAGCAGCCCGCGTGCTCGACCCTCCGCTGCTCGTGACGACGGCGACCGGCACCGTCGTCGTCCCCGGCTGAATCCCTCCCCGGCGTGTCCCGTGCGACACGCCGAGCCGAGTGGAAAATGTCGGATGTTCGGCAAACGGACGCCCGGCCTGTGACCTGCACTTTCGCGCGTCTGGGCAGGTCAGCGGCGTGTTGACAGCATCCCTGGTGGGAATGAAACTTGTGCCCAGTCCGCCCATGCAGATCGTGTTCGGCGGACCGACGTCCGAGTGGCTGTGTCGGGGGATGGGGCGCCACCACCCTTCCGACATTGTTCGCGGAGGTCGGTCCCGCTCCACGAGGTCGGACACGGAAGGGTCTTCGGTTCCCTAGACAACTTCCTGATCTCGGCAGCCAGTCGGTCTCGGGTCGGTCCGAAGGATCGGGGACCCTTCCGGACACTGCAGGCAGGTACCTTTTCAGCGTGCTCCTCCGGACCGGTGCCGCCCTCGTCGCGGGCGTCCTTCTCGCCCTGGCCTACGAACCGGTGGGCATCGCCTTCCTGATCCCCCTCGCGGTGGCCGGCTTCGTGCTCGCCACCCAGGGCCTGCCGGCCCGCCGGGGATGGGTTCCCGGCCTCGCCTTCGGCATCGGGTTCTGCTACGTCCTGATGTTCTGGATGCGCGTCGTCGGCATCGATGCCTGGCTGGCGCTCTCGGCGCTGGAGGCCTCCTTCTACGCCCTCCTCGGTGCGGCGGCCGCCGCCTTGTCCCGGCTCCGGCTCGCCCCGCTGTGGATCGCCTGCGCCTGGGTCGGCACCGAGGCGGTCCGGTCGACGTGGCCGTTCGGGGGGATGCCCTGGGGTCGTCTCGCCTTCGGCACCGCCGGCACGCCCTGGCAGGAGGCGCTGCCCCATGTCGGCCAGAGCGGCGTCAGTCTGCTGCTCGCCCTGCTCGGCTGCCTGATCGCCTGGGCGGTCCGCACCAGTGGCAGGACGCGCATCGTCTCCGCTGGAGCTGCCGCGGTCGTGCTGGCTGTCAGCTTGGCGCCCGCGCTGGCGCCCTACACCGTCCCGACCGAGGGCGAGCGCACGGTCGCCGTGGTCCAGGGCAACGTCCCGGGGGACGGCGACGACATCCTGCTCGACCACCGCCAGGTGACCCGCAACCACGTCGACGCCACGATCGCGCTCGCCGACGACGTCGCCGCCGGCGACGAGACCGAGCCCGACTTCATCCTCTGGCCGGAGAACTCCACCGCGGTCGACCCCTTCGCCGACGCGGGCATCAACGCGGCGATCCAGGAGGCCAGCGACGCCGTCCGCCGTCCGATCCTGGTCGGGGCGATGGTCGACGCCGGGACCGAGCACGTCCTGAACCAGGGGATCGTGTGGACACCCGGGACCGGGGCGGGCGACCGGTACACCAAGCGGCACCCGGTGCCGTTCGGCGAGTACATCCCGTGGCGCAGCGTCTTCCGGAGCAACTTCGGCCGACTCGCCCTCATCCCGCGCGACATGAAGAGCGGGACCCGGGTCGAGCCCATTGAGATCGCCGACACCTCGGTCGCGGACGCGATCTGCTTCGACGTCGCCTACGACGACGGGATCCACGCCCAGATCGAGGAGGGCGCCCAGCTGCTGGTCGTGCAGACCTCGAACGCGATGTTCATCAACACCAGCCAGATCGAGCAGCAGTTCGAGATCTCCCGGCTCCGGGCCGTCGAGACCGGGCGCTACGTGCTGGTCGCCGCGACCAACGGCGTCTCGGGGGTGGTGGCGCCCGACGGCACCGTGCTGGACCGGGCGGAACCCCGGACCCAGGCCGTGCTCACCGAGACCGTCGGACTCAGCACCGCGATCACGCCCGCGGTGTGGCTCGGACCCTGGGTCGGACGCGCCTGCGCGGGGGTCGCCGTGGCGGCGCTGTGCTTGGGTCTGCTCCCGTATCGTCGACGGCACAACAGGGGAGAGGAGGTGAGGCAGTGAGGTTCGAGTCCCTCGGCCGGATCGTCATCGTGATCCCGACCTACGACGAGGTCGACAACATCGCGGAAGCCGTTGCCCGCCTCCGTGCCGCCGTCCCCGAGGCCGACGTCCTCATCGTCGACGACAACTCCCCGGACGGCACCGGCGCGGTCGCCGACCGGCTCGCGGCCGAGGACGGCCAGGTCGACGTCCTGCACCGGCACGGCAAGGAGGGACTCGGCGCCGCCTACCTCGCCGGGTTCGGCCGGGCGCTGCAGTCCGGGTACGACGTCATCGGCGAGATGGACGCAGACGGCTCCCACCAGCCCGAGGAGCTGCCGCAGCTGCTGGAGGCGCTCGGCGACGCCGACCTGGTCATCGGCTCGCGCTGGATCCCGGGCGGGTCGATCGTCAACTGGTCCCGCGGTCGAGAGGCGATGTCCCGCGGCGGAAACCTCTACGTCCGCGCGCTGCTCGGCATCGACGTCTACGACGCGACGTCCGGGTTCCGCGTCTTCCGCAGCCAGACCCTGGAGAAGATCGACCTCGCCACGGTCCGGTCGGCCGGCTACGTGTTCCAGACCGACCTCGTGGCGCGGACCCTGGATGCCGGGCTGGTCGTGCGCGAGGTGCCCATCGAGTTCGTCGAGCGGGTGCGCGGTGAGTCGAAGATGAGCCCCCGTGTCGCCCTGGAGTCGCTCCGCCGGATCACCGGGTGGGGCCTGAGACACCGCTCGTCGCGACTCCGTGAGGCCGTCCGTCCACTGCGCGGGAGTCGGCCGTGAGGCCCTCCGGCCGGGGTCGGTGGATCAGGCTCGCACTGGTCGCCGCCTTCATCGGCGTGCCGCTCATCGAGATCTACGTGCTGATCCAGGTCGGCCAGGTCATCGGGCCGTGGTGGACGATCCTGCTGCTGATCGTGGACAGCCTCATCGGCACCTGGCTGATCCGTCGCGAGGGT
>NZ_DASSXS010000192.1:0-2274 GCF_035703625.1 Nocardioides sp.
AGCCGGTCCCGCCACCTCGACTCGGGTGCCTGCGCCCAGTCGTCGTACCGCGACCCGAAGGCGTACGGCGCCTCCCGCAGCGCCCGCAGCCGCAGGTCCCTGAACACCCGCCACTGGTCGGGACCGACCCTGACGATCTCCACCCGTCTCACGCCGGAGACTGTAGGGGACGGCCGTTGGCCGTGTCCGATTCCCGCCAGAACGCGTCGGCGTCGGCAGGCATGATGGAGCCATGAGCCCCCTCGACAAGCTGGACCGGGAGTCCTGCTACCGCGCGGTGAAGTCCCGCGACCGGAGGTTCGACGGGGTCTTCTACACCGCGGTCCGGACGACCGGCATCTACTGCCGTCCCTCGTGCCCGGCCCGGACCCCCGCCCTCAGGAACGTCACCTTCCACCCGAGCGCGGCCGCCGCGCAGGCGGCGGGCTACCGCGCCTGCAAGCGCTGCCTGCCCGACGCGACGCCCGGCAGCCCCGACTGGGACACCGCGGCCGACGCGGCAGGGCGCGCCATGCGGCTGATCGCCGACGGCGTGGTCGACCGGGAGGGCGTCCCCGGCCTCGCCGCCCGGGTCGGCTACACGCCACGGCACCTCACCCGGATCCTGACCTCCGAGCTGGGGGCCGGCCCCCTCGCACTCGCCAGGGCCAAGCGGGCCCAGACCGCGCGCGTGCTGATCGAGACGACCCAGCTCACCCACGCCGACATCGCCTTCGCCGCCGGGTTCTCCAGCGTGCGCCAGTTCAACGACACGATCCGCGAGGTCTACGCCACCACCCCCACCGAGCTG
Organism: Nocardioides sp.; assembly: GCF_035703625.1. Classification (GTDB taxonomy): domain Bacteria; phylum Actinomycetota; class Actinomycetes; order Propionibacteriales; family Nocardioidaceae; genus Nocardioides. The sequence goes on from NZ_DASSXS010000192.1 coordinate 791, forward strand.
CGCGGGCGGCGACACGGAGCACCGGCCACGGGGACGCTCACGATGCGGCTCGCCGTCCGCACCCCGTTCGCCGGCTCGGCCCTGCTCGGCTTCCTGGCCGTACGGGCCGTTCCCGGCGTCGAAGCGGCGGGCCGCGGCTGGTACGCCCGCACCCTCGCCCTGCCCCACGGCGCCGGGACCGTCCGGCTCGACGTGCCGGACGCCCCGGCGGCGGGGGAGACGGCGTTCGTCACGGCCAGGTTCGCCCTCGACGACCTGCGCGACACGGCGGCGGCCGTCGAGCGGACCCGGCGGATGCTGGATGCCGACTGCGACCCGGTGGCCGTCGCCGACGCGTTCGCCGGCGACCCGATCGTGGGACCGCTGGTCCGCCGCCACCCGGGGCTCCGCGTCCCGGGCCACGTCGACGGCAACGAGGTCGCCGTCCGGGCGGTGCTCGGCCAGCAGGTCAGCGTGGCCGGTGCCAGGACCGTCGCCGCCCGGCTGGTGCGGGCCCATGGTCGGCCTCTGGGCGCCCAGAGCGCGCAGGAGGCCGCCGGACTCACCCACCTGTTCCCCGACCCGGCGACGGTCGCCGCCCTCGACCCGGGCGACCTTCCGATGCCACGGGCCCGGGGGAGGGCCCTGGTCGCCCTGTGTGCCGCGCTGGCCGACGGCACGCTCGCCCTGGACCGCGGTCCCGACCGCGACCGGGTCCGCCACGCGCTCCTCGACATCCCCGGCATCGGGCCCTGGACCGCCGACTACGTCGCGCTGCGCGCCCTCGGCCACCCCGACGTTTTCCTGCCGACCGACGTCGGCATCCGCGACGCCCTCACCGCCCTGGGTCGCGATCCGCGGGGGGCCGCCCGCCTCGCCGAGGGCTGGCGACCGTGGCGCTCCTACGCCCAGATGCACCTGTGGCAGACACTGGTCACCCGAGAAGGAGACGACTGACATGTGGACCCTGATGGACTCACCCGTGGGTGAGCTGCGCATCGTCGAACGCGGGGGGAAGCTCACCGCGATCGAGTTCGCCCCGTTCCGGGCGAGCACCGACGGCCGTCCCATCGGCGAGCGCGACGACGACCATCCGGTGCTCGCCAGGGCGGTGGGCCAGCTGACGGCGTACTTCGCCCGCGACCTCAAGGAGTTCGACCTCCCGCTGGCTCCGCAGGGCAGCGACTTCCAGCGGCGGGTCTGGGACGCGCTGCTCGGCATCGGCTACGGCGAGACCGCGTCGTACGGCGAGATCGCGCACCGGCTCGGCATGACCAACGCCGCGTCCCGCGCGGTGGGGCTGGCCAACGGCCGCAACCCGATCCCGATCGTGATCCCCTGCCACCGCGTGATCGGTGCCAACGGGACGCTCACCGGCTACGCCGGCGGGCTCGAGCGCAAGCAGACGCTGCTCGAGATCGAACAGGACGCACTGTTCTGAGCGCGGGACAGGGCAGGTGGGACGGCGGCTCGGTCTGGTACGCCGGGTACGGCTCCAACCTCGA
>NZ_DASSXS010000122.1:0-5752 GCF_035703625.1 Nocardioides sp.
CGTCCACGACAACCCGCTGCAGCTGAGCTGAGCACCGAGCCGGCATCACGGCTGGATCGCACGCTCCTCGCTCTCGTGACCCGGGTCGAGGTGGGCGGCATCCGAGACGCGCAGCGGCGTGAAGTCTCCCGAGGTGTGCGCCGACCTCACCCGAGAGGTCAGGCACACGTGGTCGCTGCCGTCGTCGAGCAGTGAGATGCGTTCGAGGGACAGCCGGTTGGGACACGCCTCGAGCAGCGGTACGCCGTACTCGTCGTGGTCGAGGTCCAGTCCCGCGAACTTGTCGGTGTCCTCACCGGAGTGGGCGCCGAAGCGCTCCGCGAGCTCGAGGTCCTCCGACGTCAGGAAGTGCACGGCGAAGGACTTGGAGCGCAGGCTCACCCGGTAGGTGTGGTTGGCCTTGGACAACCACACGCAGTAGTGCCGCGGCGTGATGCTCGACTGCACGTGGAAGCCGACCAGGCACCCCGCCTGCTCGTCCGCGGCCGCGGTGGTGACCACGATCAGCGGCGGGTCGGCCGCGGCCATCAGGGTGTCGAAGGCCTCGGCGCCGTCATCGGTCATCGTGGCTCCTCTCGTAGCGGAGGAAGATCGTGTCGTCCTCCAGCATGGCTCCCTCCAGCGCGAACTGCGCAAGCCCCGCGCCGGGCGGCGTCACCGACACCGGGAGCGGGTCGCCGCCCATCATCGGAGAGATCGACAGGCACAGCTCGTCGAGCCGGTCCGCGGCGACCAGCTCCCCCAGCCAGCTCGGGCCGCCCTCGCAGAGCACGACCCGGTGGCCGAGGTCGGCCAGCGCCCGCAGCGCAACGACCGGCTCGACCCGTTCGTCGCCGGCCACGACGACCTCGGCGACCTCCGCGGCCCTGGCCCGGCGCTCCGGATCCGCCGCCGCGCAGGTGATCACGTGGGTGGGCGCGTCCGCGGGCGCGGTGGCGAACACGTTCGCCGTCCAGTCGAACGCCAGGGACCGGCTGACCACGGCGAGCGGCGGAGTGGCCGACCGACCCTGTGCGCGGCGTTGTGACCGGGCCTTCTCGTCCAGGCGCACGCATCCGTATCCCTCGCGACGCACCGTCTCCGCACCCACCAGCACGATGTCCGCGATCTGCCGCATCCTGCGGAACAGGGCCTGGTCCGGGGTGGTGGAGAGGGAGCCGACGCGACCGGCCACCGCCGCCGTGCCGTCGAGCCCGGCGACCATGTGGCCGGTCACCCAGCACTCGTGCCTGGGCCGGGAACGGTCGACCGCGAGGTAGGGACCCAGCGCGTCGGGCACCTCTGCTCCGCGCTCGAGTTCGTGCATCCGGTCACCCTAGGGGTGACTCGCCGAGGGATCGTGGAGGCGGGTGGTCCAGGGCAGGTGCGCGGACGCGGACGTCCTCACCATTCGCGAGCTCGAGGAGCCGGCAACAGGCCCCGCTTCCCAGCCAATCCATGCACTTCCAGGGCATCGCAACAGCGGGGAAGTGTCGGTTTACCCGGGGAGCCGGGGAAACCGACAACTCACCCACCGCCGTACGGGACGGTGATGATCTCCAGGCTGTGGCCGTCCGGGTCGTCCCAGTAGAGGCCGCGCCCGCCGTCGTGGGTGTTGACCTCCCCCTCGGTGCGGTGGAACGGGTCGGCCCAGTAGGTCAGCCCACGCTCGACGATCCGCGCGTGGATCCGGTCGAACTCGTCGTCGGCCACCAGGAACGCGTAGTGCTGCGGGTGGACCGTGCCGTGGTCGTCGGCATAGTCCAGCGACACCCCGTTGGCGACCTGGACGACCACGAACGGCCCGTACGTCGTCGGCTCCGGCAGACCGAGGATGTCGACCAGGAAGCGCGCCGACTCGTGCTTGTCGGTGCACCTGACGATCGTGTGGTTGAGCTCGACTGCCATGGGTGGCTCCTCCCTCCAGACGCGTGAACTCTCGCCATTCTCCTCCGCCGTCGGCGGGGGAGACTCGATCGAGCCGTGGGATGGGGCGGCGTAGGCTCTCGCCAGTCCTTCGGACCACCCCTGCGCCGCCGACGAGAAGCCCGGACATGCCTGCACAAAGCCTCAACGCCCAGCACAGCGCGACGCGACCCACCTCCTCGACGACGAGGGCGTGCCACCCGTCGTGGTCGACTGAGCCGGAGCGATCATGCAGGGCCTGACACTCACCGTCTGCGACGCCGACGACGAGTACGCCGCGTGGCGAGAGGTGCGGCTGGCCGTCGAGCTCGGTGAACGCAGCCCGACCGTGGCCGAGCTGCGGGCCCAGGACTCCGGCGACCGGCTGCTGCTGCTCGCCGTCGCGGACGACACCGTGGTCGGGTCCGGCATCGCCGACCGCGCCGAGAGCGCCGACGCCGGGTTCGCCCTCCCCCGGGTGCTGCCCGAGCATCGCCGCCAGGGAGTCGGGTCGGCGCTTCTGCGAGCGCTGGCCGACCACTGCGCCGGCCTCGGCGTGGGCAAGGTCGTGTCGCGGGTCGACGAGCCCCTCCTCCCGTTCGCCAGCCGCTTCGGCTTCGCCGAGGTCGACCGCGAGGTCGAACAGGTGCGCACCGTCGGCGACGAGCCCGCGCCGCCCCCACTGTCCGACGACGTCGAGGTGGTGCCGCTGGGCGACCGTCCGGAGCTGTGGGAGGCCTCCTTCGAGACGTTCGGCCAGCAGGTGCTCGCCGACTTCGCCGTGCACACACCGCTGGAGATCAGCGCCGAGCAGTGGAACACGTCCTGGCGTGGCGACCCGATGTTCCTGGCCGTCCATGACGGCGAGGTGATCGGCTGCGCCGGGCTGACCCTCGACACCGACCAGCCGCAGCGCGCCGAGAACGCGCTGACCGCCGTACGCCGCGACTGGCGCGGCCGGGGCGTCGCCTCACACCTCAAGCGCCGGACCCTGCACTGGGCGGCTACCCACGGCGTGGGCGAGGTCTACACCTGGACGCAGATCGGCAACGCCTCGATGCGCCGGCTCAACGAGCACCTCGGCTACGTCACCAGCCAGACCAGCATCACGCTGTCGCGGGCGCTTCCCCTCTGACGGGCAGCTGCTGCAGCGCCCACGCGTTGCCGTCGGGGTCGGCGAAGTAGACGAACCTCCCCCACGGCTGCTCGTCCACCTCGCTCACCTCGACCCCGCGGCCGAGCAGCTCGGCGCGCACGGCGTCGGCGTCGGGCACCACCATCATCAGGTTGTCGAGCGACCCGGGTGTCATCTTGGTGAGCCCCTTGCCGAACGAGATAGAGCAGCCGGACCCCGGCGGCGTCATCTGCACGAACCGGAGGTCCTCGCTGACCGTGTGGTCGTGGTCGGGGTTGAACCCGACCGACGCGTAGAACTCCTTGGCCCGGTCGATATCGCTCACGGGCACGGTCACCAGCTCCAGCCGCATCTCCATGACCGCAGCCTAGGGCCGGCCACCGACAACGGAGACCGTCAGCAGCCGCGCAGCCAGTCGTCCCAGGACAGGGGCGGCCGGCCGTCCTCGATCTGTCCGACCAGCTCGCCGGACATCCAGGCCCGGAGCGCCCGGATCTCGGGTGCGGAGGCGAGGGTGAGCAGCTCCATCTGCTCGCACAGCTCGTCGGCGGCGGTCACCGCTTCGTGGAGGCGCCGCACCATCGAGCCGAACTCGTGAGGCATGGCCATGTCGATGTCGACGATGCGGAGGCCCGCGGCCGCCGCCTGCTCGGCGGTCCTGCGTCCGGTGAACCGGGCGTGGGCGGGGCTGATCAGCAGGTCCTGGATCTGGGTCGCCAGGGCCCGGGAGCGGGTGTTGCCGGGGTCGGCTGAGATGAGCTGGAGCTCGCGCACCAGCTCGTCGAGGTGCTCGTCCTGGCGCAGGCTGAGCTCCACGGGGCATCCGGCCAGCCGGACCAGCGTCCAGCCAGGAGGAAGCGCACCGTCGGTCGGGACGGGGTCGTCGAGCGGCTCGACGGTCGGACCGGCCACCTCGTGCTCCGGCTCGTCCTCGGTCAGCTCCGCCCAGACCCGCTTGCCCTCGGGCGTGTGCTCGACGCCCCAGTCACGCGCCAGGACCGACACGATCGCCAGGCCGCGGCCCGTGGTCGGCTCGTGGTCGAGGGACATCCCGTCGACGCCGTCCTGCTCGGTGAAGGTGGCGCGTGGGGCGACGACGGTCGCGGGCACCGCACCGTCGTCCTCGACGCTGACCCGGACCGCCTGGCCCCGCGGCTGCAGGGCGACCTCCATGAACGTGGACGCGGCGTGCAGGGCGGCATTTCCGGCGAGCTCGCTGACACACAGGGTCGCGCTGTCGATGAGGGCGTGGCGATCCCAGGACACGAGTCCGTCGGTCACGAACCGGCGCGCGGCCGAGACGCTGACCGGCTCGGCGGCGAACCGGACGCGAAGCGTCTCGCCTGTCGTGGCCCCCACAGGGACAATCATGCCCCAGATCGGCGCCGTCCGTCGCTCACCGAACGTAGCGTGGACCTGGCGATTCCCCGCCACGGATGTGGCGAACGCTGCGGACCGATACGGTCAGGGCAAGGTGCACCGCAGAGGACGGAGTGTCGATGGCCGACGTGGACCGGGTCCTGGACAGCGCGGGGGTCACGAACCCGCGGGTTCGCGAGTACGTGCGCCACTGGGCGGACCTCACCGGGGCCGAGCGGGTCGAGGTCGTCGACGCGGCGGACGACGCCCGGCTGGTCGAGGAGTCGCTGGCGGCCGGGGAGCTGCTCCCGGCCGGCGAGGGCCGCTACTACTCCCGCAGCTACCACAAGGACACCGCCCGCTCGGAGGAGCGGACGATCGTGGCCACGAGCAACCCCTCCGACGCGGGTGCCTACAACAACTGGCGCCCGGCCTCGGAGATGAAGCCGATGCTCGAGGAGCGCATGCGCGGCGCGTCGGCCGGAAAGACGATGTACGTCGTCCCCTACCTGATGGCGCCGCCCGGATCGCCGCTGGCGCGGTGGGCCACCGGCGTCGAGCTCACCGACCACCGCACCGTCGTGCTGCACATGATCCGGATGGCCCGGGTCGGGGTCGAGCACGTCGAGAACCTCGAGGACCCCGACTCGTTCGTGCGCGCCGTCCACGTCACCGGCGACCTGGAGAACCTCGGCCAGGGCACCGACGACGACCAGCGCTACTTCGTGACCGTCGCCGACGAGCGCACGATCCTGCACTTCGGGTCGTCGTACGGCGGCAACGCGCTGCTCGGCAAGATCGCGCACGGCCTGCGGCAGGGGGCGTACGACGGCTGGGCGAGCAAGAAGTTCCTCGCCGAGCAGTACATGCTCATCGGTATCCACGACAAGGAGACGGGGAAGACCTACCACGTCTGCGGCGGCTTCCCGAGCGCCTCCGGCAAGACCAACCTGGCGATGATGGCGGCCCCCGACGCGCTGGGCGACCGCTACCACGTGTCGTTCTACGGCGACGACATCGCGTGGCTGTGGGTCGACGAGGAGACGGGTCGCCTGATGGGCATGAACCCGGAGTACGGCGTCTTCGGCGTCGCCAAGGACACCAACGAGGGCACCAACCCCAACGCCCTCGCGTCGGTCGGGCACGGCACCGACTGCATCTTCACCAACGTCGCCTACAACCCCAGCACGGGCGAGGTGTGGTGGGAGGGCAAGACGCCCAAGCCGCCGAGCGACGTGCACGGCTGGCTCGACTGGATGGGCTCGCCCGTCGCGGACCGCAAGGACGACGACACCGCGCCCTGGGCACACCCCAACAGCCGCTTCACCACGACGCTCGACAACGTCCCCAACATCGCGCAGGACTACGACGCGC
>NZ_DASSXS010000230.1:0-10273 GCF_035703625.1 Nocardioides sp.
TCGCGGATCCTGGACGCGCAGTACATCGGCAAGGACCACTACGAGTGCGCGATCCGGATCAAGCAGATCCTGCAGCGCAACAAGGAGCTCCAGGACATCATCGCGATCCTCGGTGTCGACGAGCTCTCCGAAGAGGACAAGGTCATCGTGTCCCGGGCTCGCCGGATCCAGCGGTTCCTGTCGCAGAACACCTACGTGGCCAAGCAGTTCACCGGCAAGGAGGGCTCCACGGTCCCCGTGGCCGACACCATCGAGGCGTTCAACAAGATCGCCGACGGTGACTACGACCACGTGGCCGAGCAGGCCTTCTTCATGTGCGGCGGTCTCGACGACGTCGAGCAGCGCTGGGACGAGATCCAGAAGAGCCTCTGATGGCGAAGACGATGCAGGTCGCGCTGGTGACGGCCGACCGGGAGCTGTGGTCCGGCGAGGCCACGGTCGTCAACGCCCGGACCCTGGACGGCGAGATCGGGGTGATGGCCGACCACACCCCGATCATGTCGGTCCTCGGTGCGGGCCAGGTCGACGTACGCACGGTCGACGACGGCCACTGGGTGGCCGCCGTCGACGGCGGCTTCATCTCCGTCGCCGGCAACCAGGTCCGCCTGCTGTGCGAGCACGCCGAGATCTCCTTCGAGAGCAACTACGACGAGGCCAAGCGGCTGCTGGACGAGCGCAAGGAGCGGCTGGCGGCCAGCGGGGGCTGATTGGTGGCGGTCGCGGCGAGGCCGCTACCGTAGGCGCACGCTGTGCCCGACTCGGGCACTGAGGGCCAGGGAGTGACGGATGCCGCTGTGGCAGTGGCTGCTCGACGCAGCCGGTGTCCTGCTGGGTCTGGCCCTGATCTACGGCATCGCACTGGTGGTCCGCCGCCGGGTGCTGTCCCGCCACGGCGGGACCTTCGAGATGAGTTACCGCGTCCGGTCCGAGAGGGCCGGGCGCGGTTGGCTTCTCGGGGTGGGCCGCTACTCCGGCGACGACCTCGAGTGGTTCCGCCTCTTCTCGCTCTCCGCGCGGCCGAAACGGGTCTGGCGCAGGTCGGTGATGACGTTCGAGGGGAAGCGTGATCCCGAGGGCGCGGAGGAGATGTCCCTCTACCCCGATCACCTGGTGGTGCGGTGCGCGGTGCCCGAAGGCGACGTGGAGCTGGCGATGGGCCCGGCCGCGCTGACCGGGCTGCAGGCCTGGCTGGAGGCCGGTCCGCCGCGGCCCATCCAGGAACTGTGACGTCCCTGGGGGTGGCGGACAGCCCCGACCGGGCCCGTCGCGGCGTGGCGCTGGTCTTCGTCCTCAACGGTCTCTGCTTCGCCAGCCTGGTCTCGCGGCTGCCCGACCTGCGCGCCGATCTGACGCTGTCGAACGGCGGTCTGGGACTGCTCCTGCTGTCCATCGCGGCCGGGTCGTTGGTGGCCCTGCCCTCCAGCGGCTGGTTGATCGACCGGTGGTCGGCGTCGATCGTCGTACGGGCCGGCGCCGTGCTGGTGGCAGCGGGCCTGACCGTCGCCGCGGCGGGGACCGAGCTGGTGTCATCCGTGCCGGTGGCCGCCCTCGGGCTCTTCGTCAACGGCGTGGGAACCGGCGTGTGGGACGTCGCGATGAACGTGGAGGGGGCCGCCGTGGAGCGGTCCCTCGGACGCTCGATCCTGCCGCGCTTCCACGCCGCCTGGAGCGGGGGCAGCATCCTCGGCGCGTGCATCGGCGTCCCCGTCAACGCCCTGGACGTGCCGCTGGTGGTCCACCTCGGAGCCGTGGGCGTGCTGTCCGCGGCGGCGTCGTCGTGGGCCTCGGCCGGCTTCCTCCCCGCGCGCCCGGAGCACGCAGGGGCGTCCGGCCTCGCCGCCTGGCGGGAACCGCGCACCCTGGCGATCGGGCTGATGGTGCTCGCGTTCGCGCTCACCGAGGGCGTGGCCAACGACTGGCTGGCACTCGCCCTGATCGACGGGTACGGCGCGCCGGACTGGCTCGGGGTCGCCGGCTTCGCGCTCTTCGTGACCTCCATGACGACGGGGCGGGTGGCCGGTACTGCGCTGCTCGACCGGTTCGGCCGGGTGCGGGTGCTGCTGACCACGGCAACAGCCGCCGTGGTCGGCCTGCTGCTGGTCGTCTACGGCGGTCATCCGGCGTTGGTGGTCGTCGGCGTGGTGGTGTGGGGTCTCGGCGCGTCCCTGGGCTTCCCGGTCGGGATGAGCGCGGCCGCCGACGATCCGGGGCGGGCCGCGGCGCGCGTCAGCGTGGTCGCCACGATGGGATACGTCGCCTTCCTGGGCGGTCCGCCCCTGGTCGGGTTCGTGGGTGACCGGGTCGGGACGCTGTCGGCGCTGCTGGTCGTGGCGGTGGTCGTGGTGCCGTCCGCGCTGGCGATCCCGGCTGCTCGACAACCGGTCGACGCCCGGGCCTGACCCGGCGCCCCTCATGCTTCTGGCGTCACACTGGGCCCATGTCCTCGGTGGCACTCCTCCTCGCGGCCGCAGCGCTCGCCGTGATGGGCCGGGGGCTCCGCCGCGTCGTCACCGGCCACCGGGAGGGACGTCGTCCCGATGCCGACGCGGACGCACGGATGGTCGCCAGCCTCCGCGTGGTGGCGGGGGTCAAGCTGCTGACCAGGGGGGCGGTCCTGCTGGTGCTCGCGCTGGTGGTGCTGGTCTTCCTCGCCTGACCCGCTGTCGCGCTGCCGGCTCTCACCTGGGCCTCATGGGTCACACACCTCGGCGGATCCATGCACCTCTCAGCCGTTGCAACGGCCGAGAAGTGTCGGTTTCCCCGGCCCGCCGGGGAAACCGGCGGAAGGCCCCACCGCCCTCCCCGCCAGGAAAGCGACAGACGGCTTACCGCTCGCCCCCCGGAACCCACAGCACATCCCCCCGCTCCCGGTTGGCGTACCGGGCGAGGATGAACAGCAGGTCGGAGAGCCGGTTGAGGTACTTGATCGCGAGCAGGTTCATCGTCTCCCCGTGCTCGGCGTGCGCGGCCCACGCCGACCGCTCAGCACGACGTACGACGGTGCGGGCCACGTGGAGGTGGGCGGCGGCCGGCGTCCCACCGTTGAGGATGAACGACCGCAGCGCCGGCAGCGACTCGTTGTACTGGTCGCACCAGCCCTCGAGCCGGTCGATGTAGTCCTGCTCGATGCGCAGCGGCGGGTACTCGGGGTCGGCCACCACGGGGGTGCAGAAGTCGGCCCCGACATCGAAGAGATCGTTCTGCACGCGGGTCAGGACCGTCACCACGTCGTCCTCGAGGCCCCCGACGGAGAGGGCCACGCCGAGATGGGCGTTGGCCTCGTCGACATCGGCATAGGCGTGCAGTCTCAGGTCGTTCTTGGAGGTCGTGCTCATGTCACCGAGGCGGGTCTCGCCGCTGTCGCCGGTGCGGGTGTAGATGCGGGTGAGGTTGACCATGTCTCGAGCGTAGTGGGGCCGACCGATGCACCTCTGACGCGGCCTCGCGGACTCGTTGAGAAAAACAACGACCAGTTCTTGAGAAAAGAGCAACGATTTCGGCGTCGAGCGCGTCATAGTGATCACCGATGCTGCCGATTTCGGCGGGATCGGCACTCCGGGGGAGGAGCGGCGATGGACATCGAGACCGATGGTGACAGGCTCGTGCTCAACGGCGCCTTCGACGTGCGCAGCACGTGGGAGGTCCGCAACGCCATCTACGACCACCTCGACTCGCGCGACGAGGACCTGGTCATCGACCTCACCGGTGTGGACTCGATCGACGTCACCGCGTTGAGGGTGCTCGCCGTCGCCACTCGCCGCGCCGTGAGCCTCGGCCACCACCTGACCCTCCGGGGTTGTGGTCCGGCGGTGCGCCGCCTGCTCCACCTGTCCCGGCTGATCCGCGTCGTCGAGGTCGAGCGCGAGGCCGCCACGGCCTGACCGGTGTCGGGATTCCCACACCGAGACGCCCTCCGCACGCGCGGGCCACGCAATACGCTCGGAGCATGAGCGAGAAGGACCGCCCCTGGGTGATGCGGACGTACGCCGGGCACTCCACCGCCGCGGCTTCCAACGCGTTGTACCGCAGCAACCTGGCCAAGGGGCAGACGGGGCTCTCGGTGGCCTTCGACCTGCCGACCCAGACCGGGTACGACCCGCAGGACGCGCTGAGCCGGGGCGAGGTCGGCAAGGTCGGCGTACCGGTGCCGCACCTCGGTGAGATGCGCAAGCTCTTCGACGAGATCCCGCTGACGGGGATGAACACCTCGATGACCATCAACGCGACCGCCATGTGGCTGCTCGCGATGTACCAGGTGGTCGCCGAGGAGCAGAACCCCGAGCTGGACCCCTCCGAGGTGGCCCACCAGCTCGCCGGCACCACCCAGAACGACATCATCAAGGAGTACCTCTCCCGCGGGACCTACGTGTTCCCTCCGGAGCACTCGCTGCGCCTCATCGCCGACGTCATCTCCTACACCGTCCACGAGATCCCGAAGTGGAACCCGATCAACATCTGCAGCTACCACCTGCAGGAGGCGGGCGCGACGCCCGAGCAGGAGCTCGCCTACGCGCTGTGCACCGCCATCGCGGTGCTCGACACGGTGAAGAGCTCCGGCCAGGTCTCCGAGCAGGACTTCGAGAAGGTCGTCGGCCGGATCTCGTTCTTCGTCAACGCGGGCGTCCGCTTCGTCGAGGAGATGTGCAAGATGCGCGCCTTCGTCGAGCTGTGGGACGAGATCACCCGTGAGCGGTACGGCGTCGAGGACCCGAAGATGCGCCGGTTCCGGTACGGCGTCCAGGTCAACTCGCTCGGCCTGACCGAGGCCCAGCCCGAGAACAACGTGCAGCGGATCGTCCTCGAGATGCTGGGCGTCACGCTGTCCAAGGGAGCCCGCGCCCGCGCCGTCCAGCTCCCGGCCTGGAACGAGGCTCTCGGCCTTCCGCGCCCCTGGGACCAGCAGTGGTCCCTGCGTCTCCAGCAGGTGCTGGCCTTCGAGTCCGACCTGCTCGAGTACGACGACCTCTTCGACGGCTCGCCGGTGGTGGAGGCCAAGGTCGCCGAGCTCGTCGAGGGCGCGAGGGCGGAGATGGACCGCGTCCAGGCGATGGGCGGCGCGATCGCCGCGGTGGACTCCGGCTACATGAAGCAGGCACTCGTCTCCGCGCACGCCGCCCGTCGCGCCCGGATCGAGTCCGGCGAGGAGGTCATCGTCGGCGTCAACAAGTTCGAGACCACCGAGCCCTCGCCGCTCACCGCGGACCTCGACGCCGCCATCATGGCCGCCGACCCCGAGGCCGAGCAGGCCGCCATCGCATCGGTCGAGGCCTGGAAGGCGCAGCGCGACGAGACCGAGGTCGCCGAGGCCCTGGCCCGGCTCGCGGCCGACGCCAAGACCGACACCAACCTGATGCCGGCGACGCTGGCCGCAGCCCGCGCCGGGGCGACCACGGGGGAGTGGGCCGGAACGCTGCGCGAGGTGTTCGGCGAGTTCCGGGCCCCTACCGGAGTCTCCGGCGCCGTCGGTGTGGCCGAGGCCGGTGCCGAGCTCACGGCCGTGCGGGAGCGGGTCCAGAAGACCGGCGAGGAGCTGGGCGGGCGGCTGCGCCTGCTGGTCGGCAAGCCCGGGCTGGACGGACACTCCAACGGCGCCGAGCAGGTCGCCGTCCGCGCCCGCGACGCGGGCTTCGAGGTCATCTACCAGGGCATCCGGCTGACGCCGGACCAGATCGTCTCCGCCGCCGTCGCCGAGGACGTCCACTGCGTCGGCATCTCGATCCTGTCCGGTTCCCACATGGAGCTGGTGCCGGACGTGCTGGAGGGCCTGCGCGCGGCCGGTCTCGGGGACGTGCCGGTCATCGTCGGCGGGATCATCCCCGACTCCGACGGTCGCAAGCTGGTCGAGCAGGGTGTCGCCGCCGTCTACACGCCCAAGGACTTCGGGCTGACCCAGATCATGGGGGGCATCGTCGACGCGATCCGCACGGCCAACGGGCTCGACTGAGGGGACTCACCAGCCGAGCGTGCCGGGTCCGCCCTTGAACGGGCCGGTCACCCGACTGGTGATCCACCCGCCGTAGAACCCGCCCTCCTGGGCGCGGACGAGCTCACCCTCGACGAGGCAGGCGTCCACCAGCCCCGGTGTCACCGCCAGGTGGTCGCGGATCACCGCGAAGTCGGCGGTCGGCGACGGGTAGGTCCAGGCCGCGCGTGACGCGGTTCGCCCGGCGGTGACCAGGTCGAAGTAGGACGCCTGGCCCTTCCACTCGCAGAACGTCGTGCCCTCGACCGGACGCAGCACCCCGGCCCCGAAGGCGTCCCGGGGCAGGTAGTAGGAGGGCGGATGGCTCGTCTCCAGGACGCGGTACGACGACCGCGTCCGCGCGATCACCTCCCCGCCCAGGCGGATCTCGATCTCCTCGGTGCTGGGCTCGATCCGGGGCGGTCGTGGGTAGTCCCAGACGGACTCCTGGCCGGGTCCGACGGGGTCTGGCGTCACGGGCGGCACACCGGAAACCTACCCGCGCGGACGGACCAACCCCAGCTCGTACGCCGCCACGGCGGCCTGGGTCCGGTCACGCAGGTCGAGCTTGCGCAGCACTGCGGCGACGTGGGTCTTGACCGTCCCCTCGCTGACGTAGAGGCGGGCCGCGATCTCGCCGTTCGACCGGCCGGTCGCGATCTCGCGCAGCACGTCGGTCTCGCGGTCGGTCAGCCTCGCGAGCTCGGGGGACGGGTCGGTCCGGCGGCCGGCGTACTCGTGCAGGAGCCGGTCCATCAGCGACGGCGCGAGAATTGCCCTGCCCTCGGCGACGGCCCGCACCGAGGACCGGATCTCGTCGGGGGGCATGCTCTTGAGCAGGTAGCCGGACGCCCCGGCACGGATCGCGCCCACGAGCAGCTCGTCGTCGGCGAAGGTGGTCAGGACCACGACCCGGGTCTCCCGAAGATCGGGTTCGGAGCAGATCATTCGGGCGGCCTCGATCCCGTCCATCCCTGGCATCCGGACGTCGAGCAGTGCCAGGTCCGGCCGGTGGCGCCGGACCAGCTCGACCGCCTCCCGTCCGTCCGAGGCCTCACCCAGGATCTCCAGCCCCGGCTCCAGCTCGAGGACGAGCCGCATCCCCTGGCGGACGAGGGGTTCGTCGTCGGCGATGACGACTCGTAGCCCGGTCACGCGGATGCCTCCGCGAGGGGGATCCGCGCCTCGACCTGCCACCCGTGCTCGGTGCGGCCGGAGGAGACGGTCCCGTTGACGATCCGCACCCGCTCGGTCAGGCCGGCGAGGCCCCGCCCCGAGCCCGTGGTCCGCTCGGGCACCGCACGACCGTCGTCGGACACCCGGGCCACCAGCTCGGCGCCGTCCCGGTGCACCGCGACCCGGGCGGTCCGGGCGTCACTGTGGCGCACGACGTTGGTCAGCGCCTCCTGGACCACGCGGAAGACCGTGGTCGAGATGCCGGGCGTGACCTGGCCGGGTTCGGCGTCGAGCTCGACGTCGAGGCCGCCGGAGCGCACCTGCTCGACGAGGCCCGGCAGGTCCTGGATGCCCGGGGCGTCGGGGGAGCCGGGGCCGAGCAGGGCCAGGAAGCGCTGCATGTCGGCCAGGGCGTCGCGCCCGGTCTGCTCGACGGCCGCGAGGGCTTCGTCGGCGAGGGTGGGATCCCTGCGCTCGCGGGCGCTCCCGGCCTGGAGGGTGATCAGGGTCAGCGCATGGGCCAGGGAGTCGTGCAGGTCGCTGGCGATCCGGGCCCGCTCGGCCCGGGTGGCCTCGGCTGCCGCTCGTTCCGCTGCCACCTCGGAGCGGACGCGGCGCTCGGTGCTGACCCGCAACAGGTGGCCGGCTCCCCAGACCACCACGATCAGCACGACGTTGACGACGAGGTCCGCCCACACGATCTGTTCGCGGGTGAAGTCGTAGACGAGCCCGCCGGCCAGGACCAGGCCGACGCCGATCAGACCGGAGCGGAGCGAGGCGTACCAGCCCACCGACGCGAGGAGGAGCAGCAGGCACAGGTACGGCGTCGCCACGGGCGCCGGACCGAGTACTGGCTCCAGGGCGAGACTGACTCCCGCGATCGCCGAGGCGGCGAGCGGCGCCATCCTCCGCAGGGCCAGCGCGGGCAGGATCAGCAGCTCCACGAGGTGGTGCCAGCCGGGGTGGTCGATCCGGTCCGCGACGAGGAGGAGCTCGACCTGAGCCACCGCGGCGAGCGCCGTCGCGAGCAGCAGGTCGCGACGCAGCGGGGACGCCGGCAGGAGTGGCACGGTTCGATCGTAGGAGTGGCCGGGGCCGCTGTCCTCTGTCTGCAGGCAGAGGCGAAGTGGCCGCTCGGCAGAGGTCGGGACCCACGTCGGTCCCTAGCGTCGTGGCATCCGGCCGACCACGACGGTCGGCCACATCACGAGGGAGACCACCATGGCCACGCTTTCCACGTCGACCGCCCCTGGGCCCACCGAGACGTCGCAGGACGGGAGGGCGCGGCTCGTCTGTGCTGCAGCGGCGGCGGCCGCTGTCGTTCCGTTCGCACTCTCGAGCTTCTCGGGGGACTCCGGCGCCGAGATCACCGCCAGCCTCGTCGACGACGCCGTGGCGATCACGATCGGCAGCATCGTCGCCGTACTCGTGTCCGCCGGCCTGTTCCTGGCCGCCGTCCGGCTCGGAGCGGTCGTGAGGGGCACGGCCGGCCGGGTCGTGGCGACGGCCGGATCCGCGGTGGCCATGATGTACGCCCTCTACTACTCGAGCTTCGGGGCGGGCGCGATCGTGGCGGCGCAGATGCTCACCGAGCCGGGCGCAGGCGTGGGAGAAGCGACCGCCCTGGTGGTCAACCTGACCGAGGTGGCTCGCTATGCCCCAGGGCTGGCGCTGGTCGTGGCGACCTTCATGGGCCGACGCGCGCTGCCGCGTCCGGTCGGAATCGCCGCGGTCGTCCTGGCCGTGCTGACGATCGTTCCGTTCACCAGCTGGGTCGCGGCCCTGCTGATCCCGTTCTGGCTGGCCGTCTCTGCCGGCGTGGTGCGCCTGCCTCGGTGAGCTGGGCGGGCGCCCTCGGGTCGGGTGCGATGGCCTTCGGGGCGGCCGTCGCCCCGACTCGAAGGGCATCTGGGCCCAACTCGAGGGACGTTTAGGCCCAACTCGAGGGACGTCTGGGCCCGACTCAACGGATGGGCGGGCCAGGCGGGGCCTAGCATCGGCGTGGTGAGCAACCTGCACTGTCCCGCCCGGGTCTACGTTGCGCGTCACGGCGAGGCCGAGTACGAGTCCGAGCTGCTCAGCGACGCAGGCGGCAGCCTGAGCAGGGAGGGACGTGCGCAGTCGCGCGAGCTGGGTGAGTCGCTGAGGGACGTCCGGATCTCCCGGATCTACGCGAGCTCGATGGCCCGGGCCGTCCAGACGGCGGAGATCGTCGCGGCTGTCCTGGGCGTCGACGTGGTGGTCCGGGAGGGGTTGCGCGAGTTCGGCGTCGGGGTCCACGCCGGGACCTCCGGTGACCCCGATCCCTTCTGGCCGGTCTTCTCCCGGTGGATCGACGGTGATCTCGAGGCCCGGATCGAAGGCGCCGAGTCCGGGACCGAGGTGATCGAGCGCGTCTGCGGTGAGCTGGAGCTCGTCGCCGACCAGCACCGGGGCGAGTCCGCCCTGGTGATCAGCCACGGCGGCGCGATCTGCACCGCCGTACCCGCCCTGGCCGGCAACGTCAGCGCCCGCTTCCCCGAGTCGCGGCCGATCCCCAACACCGGTGTCGTCGAGCTGGAGGCGAACGGGGAGGGGTGGCGCGCGGTGAGCTGGTGCGGCGCGGACCTGACAGCAAGGTAAGGCTTGCCTTAGTTCGTGTTACGATCCGCTGCGTGGGCAAGGGCAAGTCGAAGGCCGCCAAGAAGGCAGCGAAGAAGGCCGACAGCAAGAAGGTCAAGGGCCTGCCCAAGCAGAAGTGCTGCGTGAGCAAGGACCGCTGCAAGCGCTGCCCGATCCGCATGCTCAAGGAGGGCACGCTGCCCGAGGGGTATACGGTCAGGAAGCGCAAGCTCGTGAAGGTCAAGAAGCAGAAGCAGAAGCTCCCCCAGGCAGCCTGAGGAGGCCCCGGTGCCCGCAGCCCGTTTCGTCGAGCAGCTCAACTCCCAGATCGGCAACGAGCTGGCGGCCCACAACCAGTACCTCGCCTGCGCGGTCTACTACGACGCGCAGACCATGCCGCAGATGGCGGCGTTCTTCTACAGCCAGGCGCTCGAGGAACGGGCCCACGCGATGATGATGGTGCGCTACCTGCTCGACACCGACGCCGAGGTGATCATCCCCGGCGTCGAGGCGCCGACCCCCAAGTTCGGCGAC
>NZ_DASSXS010000123.1:0-5707 GCF_035703625.1 Nocardioides sp.
TCAGGTCTCCTCGGCCGGCGCGAACAGGTCGAGCTCGGGGTCCGGCAGCGGCGGCACGGTCACCTCGAAGGCGTGAGCCGATCCACCGACGCCGAATCCCGGTCCGGGCTCCGGGTCGCGGCCCTGCTGGTGCGCCAGCGCGGCGGCGTTGGCCAGCCGGTCGGCCTGTTCGTTGAGCTCATGCCCGCTGTGCCCCTTGACCCACTCGAACCGGACCCGCTGCCGACGCCCCGCCATGGCCCGGTCGAGTGCCTTCATGATCTCCAGGTTGGCGACCGGCCTGCCGTCACCCTTCTTCCAGCCACGGCGCTTCCAGCCGGGCATCCAGTCCCGGATCGCCTTGATGGCATAGGTCGAGTCGCAGTAGACGAGCAAGTCGTCCTCGACGTCGGCAGTCTGCTCCAGCAGGTCGAGCACAGCGGTGAGCTCGCCCATGTTGTTGGTCCCATGGCGCCAGCCGCCGCTGGCCCAGCAGCCGTCGTCGACGTACCACCCCCACCCGGCGGGGCCGGGGTTGCCGAGGGCGGACCCGTCGGCGGCCGCGACCAGCGTCATGCGCGGTCGGGCGGAAAGCCGCCGGTTGCCACGGGGCCCCACGACTCGACGGTGACCCGGATCAACGACTTCGCCTGGCGGCGCATGGCCGCGCGGTACTCATCCCAGTCGTCGTGCTCGCCGGAGATGCAGCGGAAGTACTCCACCAGCCCGTCCTCAGCCTCCTTCGCCGGCATGTCGAGCACCTCGGCGGTCCCGTCGACCTGCACCCACGGCCCGTCGAAGTCATCGCTCATGACCAGCACGGTCGCGGCCGGGTTGCGGCGCAGGTTGCGTGCCTTCGCCCGGGTCGGGTACGTCGAGATCACCAGCCGGCCGGCATCGTCGACACCGCCGGTCACGGGCGACACCTGGGGACGCCCGTCCTGCCGGGCGGTGATCAGGGCGTAGCGGTGCCGGACGCGGGCGAAGTCGAGCAGCTCGTCACGGTCGACCTCCGTGTTCGTCGCGATGGAAGCCATGGCCGACAGCCTAGGGCGGGCGACGGGAACGCGAGACGGTCGCCCGTGACGAATCGGCGTGCAGGTGCCCGGACACCTAGACTCGACGGGCGTCCGCACCCCACTTCCGAAGGCGACCCACCTAGTCATGCCCACCCGCACAGACCTCCGCAACGTCGCGATCGTCGCGCACGTCGACCACGGCAAGACCACGCTGGTCGACGCGATGCTCCGCCAGGGCGGTGCCTTCACCGAGCACCAGGCCGAGGGCGTGGGCGAGCGGATCATGGACTCCGGTGACCTCGAGCGCGAGAAGGGGATCACGATCCTCGCCAAGAACACCGCGATCCACTACGCCGGCCCGGCCGCCGACGGCAAGCCGATGACGATCAACATCATCGACACCCCGGGCCACGCCGACTTCGGTGGTGAGGTCGAGCGTGGGCTCTCGATGGTCGACGGCATCGTCCTCCTCGTCGACGCCTCCGAGGGCCCGCTCCCCCAGACGCGTTTCGTCCTGCGCAAGGCGCTCAACGCCGACATGCCCGTCGTGCTGGTGGTCAACAAGGTCGACCGTGGCGACGCCCGGATCGCCGAGGTCGTGGACGAGACCTACGAGCTGTTCATGGACCTGCTCGACGAGCACCACAGCCAGGACGCCCTCGACTTCCCGGTCGTCTACGCCTCCGCCAAGGCCGGTCGCGCCTCGCTGGAGGTGCCGGAGAACGGTGGCCTGCCCGACTCCCCGGACCTCGAGCCCCTGTTCCGCACCATCCTCGAGACGATCCCGGCGCCCGAGTACGACGAGGGCGCGCCGCTGCAGGCTCACGTCACCAACCTCGACGCCAGCCCCTTCCTCGGCCGGCTCGCGCTGCTGCGGGTGCACCAGGGAACGCTCCGCAAGGGACAGAACGCGGCCTGGATCAAGCGCGACGGCTCGATCAGGAACGTGCGGGTGACCGAGCTCCTCGTCACCGAGGGCCTCGAGCGCAAGCCCGGCGAGTCGGCCGGGCCCGGCGACATCGTCGCCGTCGCCGGCATCCCGGAGATCACCATCGGCGAGACCCTCGCCGACCCCGAGGACCCGAAGCCGCTGCCGCTGATCCATGTCGACGAGCCCGCGATCTCCATGACCATCGGCACCAACACCTCGCCGCTGGTCGGCCGGGTCAAGGGCGCCAAGGTGACCGCTCGCCTCGTCAAGGACCGCCTCGACAGCGAGCTGGTCGGCAACGTGTCGCTGCGGATCCTGCCCACCGACCGTCCCGACGCCTGGGAGGTCCAGGGCCGTGGCGAGCTGGCGCTGGCCATCCTGGTCGAGCAGATGCGGCGCGAGGGCTTCGAGCTGACCGTGGGCAAGCCGCAGGTGGTGACCAGGGAGGTCGACGGCAAGGTGCACGAGCCCGTCGAGCGCCTCACCATCGACGCTCCGGAGGAGTACCTCGGCGCCATCACGGAGCTCCTGGCCACCCGCAAGGGGCGCATGGAGCAGATGACCAACCACGGCACCGGCTGGGTGCGCATGGAGTTCCTCGTCCCGGCCCGCGGCCTGATCGGGTTCCGGACCGAGTTCCTCACCGAGACCCGCGGCACCGGCATCGCGCACCACGTCTTCGAGCGCTACGAGCCGTGGGCCGGCGAGATCCGCTCCCGCAACTCGGGCTCGCTGGTGGCCGACCGCAAGGGCGCGGCCACGGCGTACGCCATGACCAACCTGCAGGAGCGGGGGATCATGTTCGTCGAGCCGGCGACCGAGGTCTACGAGGGCATGATCGTGGGCGAGAACTCCCGTGCCGACGACATGGACGTCAACATCACCAAGGAGAAGCAGCAGACCAACATCCGGTCCGCGACCTCCGACAACTTCGAGAAGCTCGTGCCTCCCCGCAAGCTGTCGCTCGAGCAGTGCCTGGAGTTCTGCCGTGAGGACGAGTGCGTCGAGGTCACACCGGAGACCGTGCGGATCCGCAAGCTGGTGCTGGACGCCAACGAGCGCGCGAAGATCGCGAGCCGAGCGCGTAAAGCCAGCAAGTAGGCCCGGAGCGAGGAACGAGCGGAGTGGTCTGCTTATTGGTTTTCTGCGAGGCGAAGTGATCCCGGCGACGAAGGAGCCGGAGATCGCGAGCCGAGCGCGTAAAGCCAGCAAGTAGCGGGGCGTCCCCTGAGCCGCTAGGCGGGGACCGCGAACCTGGCGGAGTTCTGGTTGGCGGTGATGCCGACCCCGCACAGTGCCACGGTGATCAGCAGGACCGTCATCGACTGGACGCGGTCGGGCAGGAACGACGAGAGCGGGAAGAGCGCGACGTGCAGGACGAGCGCGGACGGGATCCAGCGCGCGACGGTGCCGGTCCGGAACAGCGCGATCGCGAGCAACAGCTCGCCGAGGTAGAACGCTCCGATCCAGCCGAACAGGAACACGCTGAGACCGAGCTCGGAGCTCGCCTGGTCGAGCGCCCCTGCCTGGATGGCGTCGTTCACCGCGAGCGCCCGGAAGAAGACGAGGAGCATCGAGAACCCGGACAGGCCGATGCAGCCGATGGTGAACACTCCGATCGCCATCAGTCCGAACACGGTGGTGCGCATCCGGAAGAGCGTCACGATCGACGGCATGCCGAGGGTCAGCGTCACCGCGGCGACGAAGTAGAGGACGGCAACGGCCAGCCAGCGACCACCTTCGGACTCGGCCAGCTGGAGCGTGGTCGCCGCGTTGTCACCCGACGGCAGGATCAGCGCGCCGACCGAGAGCGCGGTCGCACCGAGCACGAGGGCGGCAGCGGAGTACGGGACCCAGTCCATGCGCATGCGAGTAGGGACCTTCCTGGCCTGTCGACGGGGTTGGCTCGCTGCCGACCCGATCGAGTGGAGTCTAGGACGAGCCTGGCCGCCAGATCCTGCGAATGCTCAGATCAGCCAGCGGCCCAGCAACGTGCCGTTGTCCTCCAGGAGCGTGTCGAGCTTGAGGGGTACGTCGATCGGCGGTCCGTCGGTGACTCTGGGGTGCAGGCCCGAGACCAGCCTCGGCACGACGGTGGCGTCGAGCTCGTCGACCACGCCCTGGTCGAGCAGGTCCCGGAGCAGGTGCGGTCCGCCCTCGCAGAGGATGTTCTCGAACCCGCGCTCCTCGAGGCGCTGACGAAGCGCGCTGAGGTCGACCCGGTGCGAGCCGAGGAGGAGCAGGTCGCCCGGGGGCAGCAGCTCGCGGGACGCGGCCAGCTCCGGCGCGTGCTGGCAGGTGGCGAGGATGACGCGGCCGGGCTCGACGCCGCGCAGCTTCTCCGGCACCCGCCCCGAGCGGCTGACCACGACGAGCGGCTTGTCCGCCGGTCGGTAACCCTCGATCCGGGCGGTCCCGGCACCGACGACGACCACGTCGGAGAGCTCGCGCAGCAGCTCGAAGACCCGGCGGTCGACGTCGTTGCTGATCCCGGCGCTGCGCCCGCTCTCGCCGGTCACCGCACCGTCCAGCGTCGAGACCATGTTGACGCGGAGCCACGGGGTCGAGGGAGCGGCGTACAGCTTCTCGAGGTCCTGCCTGCCCACTCCGTCCTGGCCGGTTGGGGTGTCGCCGATCAGAACGCGCATGCCGCCAGTCTGCACCCGGACCCGGCCGGCGTGTTCACCGGCTGGCCACAAGGTCCCTTCGCACCTCGGGTGCGAGCACGGCGATACCCAGCAGCGGGAAGACGGCGAGGATGGCGAGGCTGCCGGGAACACCCACCAGCTCGCCGAGTCCGGCCACGGCCGCGGAGCCGATGCTGCCGCCGACGAGGAAGAGCAGCGTCGCGATGCCCAGGGCCACGCCACGCACGTCGTGGGTGACCGCATCGCCCACGCTGGACCCGAGCGCGGGCTGGCCGATCCCGAACGACACGGTCGCCAGGATCACCGCGGGCACGAGCGCCCAGGCGGCCGGCAGGGCGGTGCCGACGGCGGCCAGCACCAGCGAGGCCGCCGCGATCCACCCGGCCATCGTGAGGCACCGGGCGGCTCCGTACCGTTCGAGCAGCGGCCCGACGTGTCGGGGCACCCACAGCGCGAACGCCGCGCTCGGCAGCAGCAGGGTCCCGACCTGCCACGGCTCCCAGCCGTGGCCGACCAGGACCACAGGAACTCCGACCAGCTGGGCGAACCAGGCGGCCGGCACCGCCGCCGCCGCGACGGCACTGCGCACGACCGTCTGGTTGCGCGCCACCTCGAGCGGGAGGAAACCGTCGGGGCGTCGGCGCACCCACAGGGCCACCAGGGGTACGCCGACCAGCACGAGCAGGAGACCGGCCCCGGCCACGATCCGCCCCGTGGTCGGCGACTGGAGCAGCAGCACCACCCCGGCCGCGGTTGCCCCCACCAGGACGGCGCCGGCCAGGTCCAGCCGGGCGCCCGTCCCACCGCCGGTGAGGGTGCGCCACAGGAACGGGAGCACGCACGCGCCCAGGATCGGCAGCGCCATCACGGCCCGCCAGCCCCAGGCATGTTCGACGACCCCACCGACCAACGGCCCGAAGCAGCTCACCGCGGCCGCGAGGCCCGCGAGCCGGCCCAGGGCCAGGGCGCGGACCTCGCCGTCGTAGCGCGCGCTCAGCAGCGCCACCCCCAACGTCGGGATGGCGGAGGCGCCGGCACCCTGGAACATGCGGGCGACCAGCAGCACGCCGTACGACGGCGCCAGGGCGGCGACCAGCGCGCCCCCGGTCATCATCCCGACCCCCACCAGC
>NZ_DASSXS010000191.1:0-2163 GCF_035703625.1 Nocardioides sp.
CGCGGATGCGTCGACGGGATGAACGTCGGGTAGCGCAGGTCCTCGCGGTCGAGGTCGGCGATCCCGACCAGTCCGCTCAGGTCGAGCGGCCCGGGGAGACGGAACACCTCCTCGGTGGCGATCCCGAGCTCGGAGACCAGCAGGTCCAGCACCGCCGGTGAGATCGACTCCTCGACCTCGAGCCGCACGGGCGGACCGAACCGGCGGCGCAGCAGCTCCTTCTCGAGTGCGGCGAGAAGGTTCTCCGCGTCGTCCTCCTCGACCTCGAGATCCTCGTTGCGGGTCACCCGGAAGGCGTGCACCTCGAGCACCTCCATGCCCGGGAACAGCCGCTTGAGGTGCTCGCCGATGACATCCTCGAGGGGGACGAAGCGCTGGTTGCCGAGCGGCACGAACCGGCTGAAGATCGGCGGCACCTTCACGCGGGCGAAGTGCTCCTTGCCGGTCTTGGGGTTGCGGACCAGCACCGCCAGGTTGAGCGAGAGCCCGGAGATGTAGGGGAAGGGGTGGGCCGGGTCGACTGCGAGCGGAGTCAGCACCGGGAAGACGCGATCCCTGAACAACCGCTTGCAGTGCTTCTGCTCGTCCCTGTCGAGGTCGGACCAGCGGACCAGCTCGATGTGCTCCTCGGCCAGCGCCGGTACCAGGTCCTGGCGGAACAGGCGTGCCTGACGCTCCATCAGCCCGCGCGTGGTCCCCCAGATGGCCTCGAGGACCTCGCGTGGGAGCAGCCCGGACGCGGCGCGCACGGCCACGCCGGCCGCGATCCGGCGCTTGAGCCCCGCCACCCGGACCATGAAGAACTCGTCGAGGTTGCTGGCGAAGATGGCGGTGAACCGCACCCGTTCCAGCAGCGGGAGGCGCTCGTCCTCGGCCAGCGCCAGGACCCGCTCGTTGAAGTGCAGCCAGGAGAGCTCGCGGTCGAGGAACCGGTCGTCGTACTTCTGCACCGCGGCGAGCGCCGCGTCGTCGGGCACGTACGGCGGTTCGACGTCGAAGGTCTCGTGCACCCCGGTGTCCGTGACCGGCACTGCCTCTGCTGACATGCAGCCAGTGTGGCACCGCTGGGTGAACAGCGGGTGTCCCGCGAGCCTCGCCGCCGGTACCTTGCCTGCGTGACCTCCAGTGAGCGCCTCCGGTCGGCCGGGCACCATCTCGAGCGCCTCTCGCTGCGAGGGGCGATGGCCCTGCCCGAACCCGTGCAGCGGCTCCTCTCCGGCCGACGCGTCATCCGCGACGGGCAGACCCTGGCGACGGACGTGCAGCTGATGCTGCGCATGCAGAAGCTCGCCCGTGAGCCGGGCCCGGAGACCCTCCCGGTTCCGGAGGGCCGACGGGCGGTGCTGCGCCAGTCGGCCATGGTCGGCGGCGCCCAGCCTGCCGGGGCGGTCCGCGACCTGCCCGTGGGGGCCCGCCAGGGGCGGCTCTACGTCCCTTCGGGGGAGGCTGCCCGGACCCCCGCTCCGCTGCTGGTCTTCTTCCACGGCGGCGGCTGGATCTACGGCGACCTCGACTCGCACGACGCGCCCTGCCGGTTCCTGGCCGAGCGGGCCGGGGTCCGGGTGCTCTCGGTCGACTACCGGCTGGCGCCCGAGGACCCGTTCCCGGCCGCCTACGACGACTGCATCGAGGCCTATCGCTGGGTGGTCGAGCACGCCGAGGAGCTCGGCGCCGACCCCGACCGGCTCGCGGTCGGAGGCGACTCGGCCGGGGGGTGCCTTGCAGCCACCACCGCGCTGGCCGCCGCCGAGGACGGGCTGCCGCTGGCCACCCAGCTCCTCGTCTACCCCGGGACCGACATGCGCGGAGGCTCCGAGAGCCGGGCGATGTTCGGTGAGGGCTTCTACCTGACCAGCGGGTTCATGGACCTCGCCCGCGCCCTCTACACCCCCGACCGCAGCACCCATGACGATCCCCGGGTGTCCCCCCTGCTGGCAAAGGTGCCCGAGGGCCTCGCGCCGGCGTACGTCGCGACCGCCGGCTTCGATCCCCTGCGCGACGAGGGAGAGGCCTACGCCCGCAAGCTGTCCGAGGCCGGGGTGGAGGTCGAGCTCAGGCGGTTCCCCGACCAGATCCACGGCTTCTTCAACCTCGTCGGCGTCGGGCGCAGCTCACGCGCTGCGATGGCCGAGATCGCGGCCAAGCTCCGGGCTGCCCTTCACC
>NZ_DASSXS010000104.1:0-2117 GCF_035703625.1 Nocardioides sp.
CTGGGTCTTCGACTCCAGCTGGTCGAACGCCGGAGCCTTGCGGTGGATGCTCCACCGCTCCTTGACGTCGAGCTCCTCGCCGTCCTCGAGGTTGAGGCAGTCGCCGAGCATGTTGAACACGTGGCCCTTGGTCACGTCGCCCACCGGCACCGTGATCGGGTCACCGGTGTCGCGGACCTGGGCACCACGGACCAGGCCGTCGGTCGGCTGGAGCGAGATGGCGCGGACCATGCCGTCACCGATGTGCTGGGCCACCTCGAGCGACAGGACGCGGCTCTCGCCACCGAGCTCGAGGTCGGTCTCGAGCTTGTTGTAGATCTCCGGCATCGAGTCCACGGGGAACTCGACGTCGACCACCGGGCCGATCACCCGGGCGATCCGACCGATCCCACCGGCTCCCGACTCGGTCTTGGTCTCTTCAGCAGTCGCAGTCATGTCTCTCACTCACTCCCGGCGGACGCGTCGGCAAGCGCGTTGACGCCTCCGACGATCTCGCTGATTTCCTGGGTAATCCCGGCCTGTCGGGCCTGGTTGGCAACTCGGGTGAACTTCTTGATGAGCTCGTCGGCGTTGTCGGTCGCGGACTTCATCGCCTTCTGGCGGGCGGCCAGCTCGGACGCCGACGCCTGCAGCAGGGCGAAGAAGATGCGGCTCTGGACGTACTTCGGCAGCAGCTGGGCGAGCACCTCGCCCGCCGAGGGCTCGAACTCGTAGAGCGGCAGCACGTCGTCGTCCTCGGGACGCTCCTCGCCCTCGACGACCTCCAGCGGCAGCAGGCGCACGCTGTGCGGCTCCTGGACCAGCATCGACTTGAACTGGGTATAGACGAGGTGCACCTCGTCGACGCTGTCGTCCTCGCCCTCCTCGGCCATGAACGCCGAGATCAGGGACTCGCCGATGTCGCGAGCGTTGTCGTACTTCGGCTGGTCGGAGAAGCCCGACCACGAAGCGGCGATGGGGCGCTCACGGAACCGGTAGTAGGCCTCGCCCTTGCGTCCCGCGATGAAGGTGACGACCTCCTTGCCCTCGGAGCGGAGCCGCTCGGCGAGCCGCTCCCCCTCCTTGAGCACGTTGGAGGAGTAGGCGCCGGCCAGGCCCCGGTCGCTGGTGACGATCAGCACCGCGGCCCTGGTCGGGTTCTCCGGCTCCGTCGTCATCGGGTGGTCGACGTTGGAGTACGTCGCCAGCGCCGACACCGCCCGGGTGAGCTCGCGGGCGTACGGCGCCGCGGCCCGGGCCCGCTGCTGGGCCTTGATGATGCGGGACGCAGCGATGAGCTCCATGGCGCGCGTGATCTTCTTCATCGACTCCGTCGACTTGATCCGCGCGCGGTACTCGCGCAGCGATACGGCCATCCGTCAGCCCCGCTTCTGCTTGACGATCTGCTCCTGCTCGAGCTCCTCGTCGGTGGTCGGCTCGACCTCCGGCTCGTGGCCCACCTTGATCGACTCGCCCTCGGAGGTCTCGAACTGGTCGAGGAAGGAGTCGTAGGCCTCCTCGAGGGACTTCTCCGTGTCCTCCTCGAACTTCAGGCTCTCGCGGATCGTGGAGAGGATGCCCTCGTGCGAGCGGCGGACGTAGTCGAGGAACTCGTTCTCGAAGCGCAGGACGTCGTCGGTCGGGACCTTGTCGAGGCGGCCGGTGGTGCCGCACCACAGCGACACGGTCATCTCCTCCACCGGGTACGGGGAGTACTGCGGCTGCTTCAGCAGCGCCATCAGGCGCGAGCCCCGGTCGAGCTGCTGGCGGGAGGCAGCGTCGAGGTCGGAGGCGAACATGGCGAAGGCCTCCATCGCGCGGAACTGCGCGAGGTCCACCTTGAGCGAGCCGGTCACGGCCTTCATCGCCTTGGTCATCGCCGCACCACCCACACGGGAGACGGAGATACCGACGTCGATGGCGGGACGCTGGTTCGACGCGAACAGGTCCGACTGGAGGAAGATCTGGCCGTCGGTGATCGAGATGACGTTGGTCGGGATGTAGGCCGACACGTCGTTGGCCTTGGTCTCGATGATCGGCAGACCGGTCATCGACCCGGCACCCATGTCGTCGGACAGCTTGGCGCAGCGCTCCAGCAGCCGGCTGTGCAGGTAGAACACGTCGCCGGGGTACGCCTC
>NZ_DASSXS010000061.1:0-38579 GCF_035703625.1 Nocardioides sp.
CCAGGTCGTGGTGGACGCCAAGGTGCCGCTCGACGCCTACCTCGACGCCACGTCGACCGAGGACGACGCGACGCGCCGCGAGGCGCTCGGGCGACACGCCCGCCAGCTGCGCCAGCACGTCGACGGCCTCTCGTCCAAGGCGTACTGGCGGGCCCTGTCGGAGACCCCGGAGTTCGTGGTGCTCTTCGTGCCGGCCGAATCGTTCCTCGCCGCGGCCCTCGACACCGATCCCGGCCTGATCGACTACGCCGCCGCCCGGCAGGTGGTGCTCGCCAGCCCCACGACCCTCATCGCCCTCCTGCGCACGGTCGCCCAGGGCTGGAGCCACGAGGCGCTGGCCGACCAGGCCCGCGAGATCCACCGGCTCGGCCGCGACCTGCACCAGCGGCTGGGCCTGCTGAGCACCCACCTCGACCGGGTCGGCCGCTCCCTCAACACCGCGGTCGGTCACTTCAACCAGGCGGTCGGCTCCTACGAGTCGCGGGTCCTCGTGTCCGCCCGGCGGTTCTCCGAGCTGTCGGTGGTGTCCGACGACCTCGATTCGCCCCGCCAGGTGGAGTCGACCCCACGATCCCCGGGCTCCGTCGAGGCCGGATCGATCGAGCTCAGGTCCGTCGACCGGCGCGCCGCGTCCGGTGAGGAGTGACCGCGCCCTACGGTGGACGCCGTGACCCAAGCCCGGACCCTCTGGGAAGAGGGGCGCGAGCCCGGCCGCGCGGTCGTCGCGCTCGGAGTGGCCGTCGCGCTCACCGCGGTGATCGTCGACCTCGCGATCGTCGGGCGGGTGAGCCTCTTCTTCGACCTGTGCTTCGTCGCCCTGTGCATCGGGCTCGCCCTGGCCGTGCGGCCCACTGACTTCTTCGTCGTCGGCGTGCTGCCGCCGCTGATCATGGTCGGCCTCTTCATCCTCCTCGGGTTCACCCGACCCGACGTGATCGCACATCCCCAGGACGGCGTCGTCCAGGCCGTGGTCTCCGGACTCTCCCACCACAGCGGTGCGCTGGTCGCGGGCTACGTCCTGTGCCTGGTCACGCTGGCGGTGCGCCAGAGGATGGTCCGGGTCGACTCCTAGAACCGGTCCGGGTCACCGGCGGCGTACCGGAGGACCTCGGGCTCGCCCTGCGACCAGTCGACCACGGTGGTCGGCTCGGACGGGGTCTCCCCCGCCTCGATCACCACGTCCACCTGGTGGTCGAGCTCCTCCTTGATCTCCCAGCCGGACGTGCGGGGCTCCTCCTCGTCCGGCAGGATCAGGCTGCTGCTCAGCAGCGGCTCACCGAGGCTCTCGAGGAGGGCGTGGACCACCCGGTGGTCGGGGATCCGGACCCCCACGGTGCGCTTGCGAGGGTGCAGCAGCCGCCGCGGCACCTCGGGAGTCGCGGGCAGGATGAAGGTGTAGGGCCCCGGCGTGGCCGCCTTGATCGCCCGGAAGGCCGAGTTGTCGACGTGCACGAGCTGCCCCAGCTGGGAGAAGTCCCGGCAGACCAGGGTGAAGTGGTGCTTGTCGTCGAGTCCCCGGATCCGCAGGATCCGGTCCCGTCCGTCCCGGTTGCCGATCCGGCAACCGAGCGCGTAGCCCGAGTCCGTCGGATAGGCGATCAGGGCGTCGTCGCGCAGGGCGTCGGCGATCTGGTCGACCCGGCGGGGCTGAGGGTTGTCGGGGTGGAGCTCTACGTAGCGGGCCACGGGCGTCAGGCCTTGGCGGACGCCGCCTTGAGGTCGCGGCGCAGCTCCTTCGGCAACGCGAAGATCAGCGATTCCTCAGCGCTGTGGACGGCCTCGGCGTCGGGATAGCCGCGTTCGGCGAGGAACGAGAGCACCCCCTGCACCAGCTCCTCGGGCACGCTGGCGCCGGAGGTCACGCTGACCTTGTCGACACCCTCGAGCCAGGCCTCGTCGATCTCCCCGGCGTCGTCGACCCGGTACGCCGTCCGCGCGCCCGCCTCGAGCGCCACCTCGACGAGCCGCACCGAGTTGGAGGAGTTGCCGGACCCGACGACGATCACCAGGTCGGCGTCCCGGGCGATCTCCTTCACCGCGAGCTGGCGGTTCTGCGTCGCGTAGCAGATGTCGTCGCTGGGCGGGTCGAGCAGCTGCGGGAACCGCTCGCGGATCGCGGCCACGGTCTCGAGGGTCTCGTCGACGGAGAGGGTGGTCTGGGACAGCCACGCGACCTTCGCGGGGTCACGGACCTCGATGTTCGGCACGTCAGCCGGGCTCTGCACGAGCTGGATGTGGTCGGGTGCCTCGCCGGCGGTGCCCTCGACCTCCTCGTGCCCCTCGTGCCCGATCAGCAGGATGTCGTAGTCGTCACCGGCGAACCGCTTCGCCTCGTGGTGGACCTTCGTCACCAACGGGCAGGTCGCGTCGATCGTCTTCAGGCCGCGCTCCTCAGCCTGGCGGTGGACCTCGGGTGACACGCCGTGGGCGGAGAACACCACGGTGCGGCCCTCGGGCACCTCGTCCAGCTCCTCCACGAAGATCGCCCCGCGCGACTCCAGGTCGGACACGACATGCTTGTTGTGGACGATCTGCTTGCGCACGTAGACCGGCGCGCCGTACAGGTCGAGCGCCTGCTCGACGGTGACCACCGCCCGGTCGACGCCGGCGCAGTAGCCACGCGGAGCGGCCAGCAGCACGGCACGCTCCGCCTCATCGGGGGACAGGACGGGTGGGGTACCCAGGTCGGTACTCATGGCGCCGAGTCTACGGACGGTCCTTCACGTCACCTAGGCTGCCGCCCATGCCCCTGGAGACCACGGCCCAGTCGCCGGCACCGGTCCGCCAGATCGCAACCCTGATCGACGGCTGGGTCAACCGTCTCGGAGCGGTGTGGGTCGAGGGCCAGATCGCCCAGGTGAGCCGGAGGCCGGGGCTCAACACCGTCTTCATGACCATGCGGGACCCCATCGCCGACATCTCGATCGCGGTGACCTGCTCGCGGACGCTCTTCGACAGTCTCAACCCGCCTCTCGTGGAGGGCGCCAGTGTCGTGGTGCACGCCAGGCCGTCGTACTACGCCAACCGTGGAACGCTCTCGCTGGCGGCACGTGAGATCCGGATGGTGGGGCTCGGCGAGCTGCTGGCCAGGATCGAGCGGCGGCGGCAGCTGCTGGCGGCCGAGGGACTCTTCGCCGTGGAGCTCAAGCGAGCCCTGCCCTTCCTGCCCCGATGCGTCGGCCTGGTCACCGCCCCCAGCTCGGCGGCCGAGCGCGACGTCCTGGAGAACGCGCGGCGGCGGTGGCCGGCGGTCGACTTCGAGGTCGCCCACGCGGCGATGCAGGGCACCCGCGCCGCGGCTGAGGTGATCGAGGCGGTGGAGCGGCTCGACCGCGATCCGCGCGTCGACGTGATCGTGGTCGCCCGCGGCGGCGGCTCGGTCGAGGACCTGCTGCCGTTCTCCGACGAGGGGCTGGTGCGCGCCGTCCACCAGGTCCGCACGCCGGTCGTGTCCGCCATCGGCCACGAGCCCGACGCCCCGCTGCTCGACCTGGTCGCCGACGTCCGGGCCTCGACGCCCACCGATGCGGCGAAGCTCGTGGTCCCCGACGTGCTCGAGGAGCGCCAGCGCGTCGCCACGGCCCGCGACCGCATTCGCTCGGCCGTCACCGGTGTCCTCGCCCGGGAGCAGGCGGGGCTCGACAACCTGCGGTCGCGCCCGGTCCTCGCCGATCCCCGGTCCCTGGTCGCCGCGCGCACCGACGAGGTGGTCGAGCTGCGCGAGCGGGCTCGCCGCTGCCTGCGCCACGGCCTCGACCGGGGGGCCGACGACATCGCCCACCAGCGCGCCCGGGCCAGGGCGCTCTCCCCGCTGGAGACCCTGCGCCGGGGCTACTCGGTGCTCCAGGACGCCCAGGGACACGTGGTCAGCTCCGTCGCCGGAGTCGCCACCGGCGCCCCGGTCACCATCCGGGTGTCCGACGGTCGCCTCCACGCCACCACCACGAAGGTCGAGTCCGATGACTGATCAAGACACGGGGCAGAAGCCGTCCTACGAGTCCGCCCGCGAGGAGCTCATCGAGGTGGTGCGCAAGCTCGAGGCGGGTGGCACCACCCTCGAGGAGTCGCTGGCCCTGTGGGAGCGGGGCGAGCTGCTGGCGAAGACCTGCCAGGAGTGGCTCGACGGCGCCCGCAGGCGGCTGGACGACGCGATCGAGGCCGATCCCGGGACCTGACCGGGCTCAGCCGGTCGAGGTGACCGGATCCGTGCTGAGCCGTTCGAGGACCATCCGCAGGTCCTCCTCCCCGGCCGACCCGTAGACCATCACGACATCGCCGTCGAGCTCCGCGGCGTAGGCCAGATCGCCGCCCTCGTCCTCGAACGCCTGCCACTCCGGTGCCACCGAACCCTCGACCCGGATGCCCGGCCGCTCCTGCACCTCCTCGTCGACGTACGTCGAGAGCAGGTCGTCGAGCTGGTCGTCCTCCTGACGGATGCCGACGTAGCGCTGATCGTCGGTGAGGAGGCTGATCGCCCAGGCCGGACGCTCGCCCGGCGCCACCTCCACGTTGGTGGCCCGCCAGCCCTCCGGCAGGTCTGACGGGTAGACCACGTCGAGGCCCGCGTCCTGGGCGAGGGCAGCCTGCTCGAGGTAGTCGATCGACGCCGGACCCACCTCGAGCTCGTCGCGGTTCAGGGCCCGGAACGCCACGAACACTCCGATCACGAGCAGGGTGACGACCAGGGCACCCACGAGGCCGGACGCCGACCGCTGGTAGGAGGGTTGGCTCACGCGCCAATCTTCACAGCGCCCGCTGACCCGTCGCGAATCAACGAGGTGGCGGGCGGCGGCCCGGGCCGGGCGGTGAGGGATCAGACGCGGCGGACCAATCGCCAATTCATCCGCATGTGCGGCATGCTGTACGCGTGATGGGGTACCGGATTGCGGAAGTGTCGGAGGTGCTCGGCGTCAGCGATGACACCGTCCGACGCTGGATCGAGGCCGGCCGGCTCACCAGCGCCACCGAGTCCGGCCGCACGGTCGTCCCCGCGGTCGAGCTGGCCCGGTTGGCCCAGGAGCTGGCCGACCACCCCGATCGGGAGAGCACCCGCGCCGCGGCGGTGAGCGCCCGCAACCGGTTCTCCGGCATCGTCACGAAGGTCGTCAAGGACACCGTGATGGCCCAGGTCGAGGTGATCTGCGGTCCCTACCGGCTGGTCTCGCTCATGAGCTCCGAGGCCGCGGACGAGCTGGGGCTCGAGCCCGGGGTGCGCGCCATCGCCTCGGTGAAGTCCACCAACGTCGTCATCGAGAGGCCCTGAGATGACCCGCCACACGCTGACCCGCCCGAAAGTTTCGGGCGGGTCAGCGCTGGCTCTGGTGCTCGTGCTCGCGGGATGCGGGTCCGGCGGGAGCGATGCCGAACCGGAGCTGACCGTCCTGGCCGCGTCCTCCCTGACCGACGTCTACCAGGGGCTCGCAGCGGGCTTCGAGGAGGAGCACGGGGCGGAGGTCTCCTTCTCCTTCGGCTCCAGCACCGACCTGGCCGAGCAGGCCGCCGACGGCGCCCCCGGAGACGTCCTGTCCACCGCCGACGCGACGTCGATGCAGGCGGCCGAGGAGGCCGGCGTCGCCGGGGACGTGGTCGAGTTCGCCGGCAACGTGATGGTGATCGTCACCCCCGCCGGCAACCCCGCCGGGATCAGGAGTCTCGACGACCTCGAGGGGACGACCTGGGTGCGCTGCGCCGACGAGGTCCCCTGCGGCCGCGTCGCCACGTCCGTCCTCGAGGACAACGGCGTGACCGCCGCACCGGCCAGCCTCGAGGAGGACGTGCGGGCCACGCTCGACAAGGTGGTCTCCGGCGAGGCCGACGCGGGCCTCGTCTACGCCTCGGACGCCGTGGCGGCAGGCGACGACGTCGAGACGATCGAGGTCCCGGGTGCCGAAAAGGAGCCGACGACGTACTTCACGACCACGCTCGAGCAGAGCGAGGACGCCGATCTGGCCCAGGCGTGGGTGGACCTGATGACCTCCGATGAGGGCAGGGCGGCCCTGAGCGAGGCAGGTTTCACCGTGAGCCGCCCATGAGGGACCCGCTCGGGCGACCCCCGGTCGTCCTGATGGCGCCGGCGCTCCTGGCCACCCTGCTGCTGGTCGTGCCCCTGGTGGCGATGGTGGCGGCGACGGACTGGGCGGCCCTGCCCGGCCAGCTCCGCTCGGAACCCCTGCGCGAGGCGCTCTGGCTCTCGCTGACCACGTCGACCGCCGCGATGCTGATCTGTCTCGTCCTCGGGCTGCCGCTCGCCTGGCTCCTGGCTCGCGTCGAGTTCCCCGGCCGGGGCTGGCTCCGCGCCCTGGTGACCGTCCCGCTCGTGCTGCCACCGGTGGTGGCGGGCATCGCCCTGCGGACGGCGTTCGGCCGCACCGGCGTGATCGGCGAGCCGCTGCTCGAGCTGACCGGCTTCGCGTTCCCGTTCACGACCGCGGGTGTGGTGCTCGCCCACGTCTTCGTCTCGATGCCCTTCGTCGTGATCGCCATCGAGGGGGCCCTCCGCTCCGCCGACCGGGAGTACGACGCCGCGGCGGCCACCCTCGGCGCCACCCGGTGGACCGCGTTCCGGCGGGTCAGCGTCCCCCTCGCCCTGCCGGGGATCCTCGCCGGGATGGTGCTCGGCTGGGCCCGGTCGCTGGGCGAGTTCGGCGCCACGATCACCTTCAACGGCAACTACCCCGGCGTCACCCAGACGATGCCGAACCTCATCTACGTCACCCGCCAGTCCGACCAGGACGCCGCCCTGGCGCTGAGCATGGTGATGCTGCTGGTCTCGATCGGCGTGCTCCTCGCGCTGCGCGACCGTTGGCTGGGCACCCCGTGACCGGCCTCGACGTCTCGCTGCGGGTGGCCGACCGCGTGGAGGCCGGGTTCACGGCCCGAGGCGGGGAGGTGCTGGCGGTGATCGGTCCCAACGGCGCCGGGAAGTCGACGCTGGTCCGCGCGCTGGCCGGCCTGCTGCCGGCCGAGGGTCATGCCCGGCTGGGCGGGGTCGACCTGCTCCGGGTCCCCGCCCGCGACCGGGCGGTCGGCCTCGTCTTCCAGGGCCAGTTCCTCTTCCCCCACCTGACGGCGCTGGCCAACGTGGCCTTCGGCCCGCGCGCCCGGGGCACCGCGCGCCGGCAGGCGGACGCCGACGCGCGCGCCTGGCTCGAACGCTTCGGCATCGGGGACCTGGCCGACCGCAAGCCCGGCCAGCTCTCCGGCGGCCAGGCCCAGCGGGTCGCGATCGCCCGGGCGCTGGCCACCCGACCTCGCCTGCTGCTGCTCGACGAGCCGCTGACGGGGCTCGACGTCAAGGTCGCGATGGCCCTGCGGATCGAGCTCGGCCGCCACCTCGCGTCGTACGACGGCGTCACGCTGCTCGTCACCCACGACGCCATCGACGCGCTCACCATCGCCGACCGGGTGCTCGTGCTCGACGAGGGCCGGGTGGCCCAGCTCGGCACCCCCGCCGAGGTCTCCCAGCGGCCGCGCACCGAGCACGTCGCCCGGCTGGTCGGGCTCAACGTGGTGCGCCACGGCGACAAGCTGATGGCCTTCACCCCCGAGGCGGTCGTGGTGACGCTCCAGGAGCCGGTCGGCTCACCGCGCCACCGCTGGCACGGGCAGGTCGTCGACGTGTCGCCGCACGGGGACGCGGTGCGGCTCCTGGTCCACGCCCCTCACGAACCAGCACAGCCGGACCTGATCGCCGACGTGACCCCGGCCGCCGCCACCGAGATGTCGCTCGTGCCCGGCCGCGACGTGTGGCTGTCGGTGAAGGCGACCGCGGTGCGGTCGTACGACTCCACCGGGCCATGACGGTTACCATTCGGCCATGACCGACAGTCTGGCGGACATCACCCCCGGTACCACTGACCGCAACCTCGCGATGGAGCTGGTCCGGGTGACCGAAGCCGCCGCCATGGCCGCCGGCCGTTGGGTGGGGCGGGGTGACAAGAACGGCGCCGACGGGGTCGCGGTCAACGCGATGCGGATCATGATCTCCACGATCGCGATGAACGGCACGGTGGTGATCGGCGAGGGCGAGAAGGACCAGGCGCCCATGCTCTACAACGGG
The DNA here is from genome assembly GCF_035703625.1 of Nocardioides sp. Lineage (GTDB taxonomy): Bacteria > Actinomycetota > Actinomycetes > Propionibacteriales > Nocardioidaceae > Nocardioides. Next base: position 8,060 of record NZ_DASSXS010000061.1, read on the forward strand.
GAGCAGGTCGGCGACGGCACCGGCCCGGAGTGCGATGTCGCGGTGGACCCCATCGACGGCACCACCCTGACCGCCAAGGGGATGAGCAACGCCATCTCGGTGCTCGCGGTGGCGCCCCGTGGCGCGATGTACGACCCCTCGGCGGTGTTCTACATGCGCAAGCTCGCCACCGGCCCGGAGGCGGCCGACGTCGTGGACATCCGCTACCCCGTGGCCGAGAACATCCACCAGGTCGCCAAGGCCAAGGGGTCGAGGCCGGCCGATGTCACCGTGGTGCTGCTGGACCGCCCGCGGCACCAGTCGATCGCCGACGAGATCCGCGAGACCGGAGCCCGGATCAAGTTCATCAGCGACGGCGACGTGGCCGGCGCGATCATGGCGGCCCGCGCCGACACCGGCATCGACCTGCTGCTCGGCGTCGGCGGCACCCCGGAGGGGATCATCGCGGCCTGCGCCATGAAATGCCTCGGCGGCGTGATCCAGGGCCAGCTCTGGCCCCAGGACGACGACGAGCGCCAGCGCGCCCTCGACGCGGGCCACGACCTCGACGACGACTTCGTCCTCGGCACCAACGACCTGGTGTCCGGCGACGACGCGTTCTTCGCGGCGAGCGGGATCACCGACGGAGAGCTGATGAAGGGTGTGCGCTACCGCGCCGGGGGTTGCACGACCCACTCGCTGGTGATGCGGGCCCGGAGCGGGACCATCCGCTCCATCACCTCCGAGCACCGGCTCCAGAAGCTACGCACTTTCGCCTCGATCGACTTCGAGCGCTGAGCTCGCGAGCGACCCGCTCAGCGCCGCCACGACGTGGTCGATGACGCGCGGGTCGATCGCCATCCCGATGTGAGAAGTACTCACCTCGACCGGGACCGCCAACGGGTCGACGCACGCGCGCCAGTCGACGATGCCGTCACGCCGGGAGTAGACCGCGGTGAAGGCCACGGTCGCCGGCATCGGCCGGCGGCTCTCCTCGAAGCTCTGCCGGGCGCAGGCGCCGGCCACGCAGTCCTCCGACATCAGGCCGGGCACGCCGGCCCGGCTCAGCCGGACCAGGACCTCCACGCTCCGCGCGAGTGAGGCGTGGTGGGCGCCCGGGGCCAGCATCGGGCTCCCCAGCGTGACCACCCCGGAGATCAGGTCGGGGCGACGTACGGCGAGACCGCGCGCCAGCATGCCGCCGAGGCTGTGGCCGACGATCTGGACCCGCCCGCCGCGTCGCTGCGCGATGGACTCGAGCCGTCCCTCGAGCTGGGCGGCCGCGTTGAGCGTGCACCCGACGTTCGCGTGGATGTGGGAGCGGTAGGTGCGGAAGCCGTTCCGGCGCAACGCCCCGGCCATGAACCTCAGCGTTCCGTCGCCGGCCAGGAAGCCCGGGACCAGGATGACGGGGTCGTTGCGGCCCACCCCTCGGCCCGCCCCTCGACCCGCCCCTGGTCCAGGCTGCCGGCCCGACTGCCGACCGGACCCGCGACCGCGTTCGGAGCGGCAGTTCCCGGCCGAGCGCACCGCGTAGCGCCCGGCCTCGGCCACCAGGCTGCCCTCGCGCAGGACAGCCGCGAGCCCCGGGCTCACGAAGCCCGGCGGATGGAGGAACGAGCCCACCGATGTGCTCACATTTTCAACGATACGGCCCCGACCCCACCCGCCGCCGCATATCGACCGCATGGTGAGTCCGCGATCGCTTGTCGTCCGCGAGGTGTAGTTGACTGGTCGACATGGCTTCCCGCACGCGGCGCACGTCCGCGGTCCCGGTCTCCGACGAGCTGATGGCCCCGCTGAGCAAGGACGTCGAGCTCTGCTACCAGACCTTCGGGAGCCCCGACGGCGAGCCGCTGCTGCTCGTGATGGGGCTCGGCGGACCGATGAACTGGTGGGACCCCGATCTCTGCACCGCCCTGGCCCGGCGCGGCTACTTCGTCATCCGTTACGACAACCGCGACACCGGCCGGTCCTCCCGGATCCGGGGCCGGGTGACCCGGTCGATGGTGGTCCGCGCCTTCATGGGCCGCAGGGTGCGGGCGCCGTACTCCCTCGAGGACATGGCAGCCGACGCCTGCGGGCTGCTGGACCACCTGGGCCTCGAGTCCGCCCACGTCGTCGGCGTGTCCCTGGGCGGGATGATCGTGCAGACCATGGCGATCACCCGGCCGGAGCGGGTGCGCTCCCTGACCAGCATCATGTCGACCACCGGGAAGCGGTCGGTGGGCTGGCAGCACCCGTCGCTGCTTCCGTCGCTGCTCATGTCGCGCGGCCCGGGTCGCGAGGCCTACGTCACCACCAGCGTCGCGGTCTGGAAGATGATCGGCTCCCCCAGCTACCCGCAGGATCACGACCGGGTCGTCGAACGCGCCGAGGAGACCTTCGACCGCGGCGTGAGCCGCAGCGGCGTGCTGCGCCAGATGCTGGCGGTCCTGACCCAGAAGAACCGCGCCTCCCGGCTGCGCGGAGTCACGGTGCCGACGCTGGTGATCCATGGGGTCGCCGACAAGATGGTGCACGCCTCGGGGGGTCGCGCCACGGCCGCGGCGGTCCCCGGAGCCGAGCTGCTCCTGATCGAGGGCATGGGCCACGACCTGCCCCCCGCCCTCTTCTCGACGTTCGTCGACGCCATCGATCGGACTGCCAGGCGAGCAGGAAAGTAGACAAACCCCGCCCCAGGGACTAGACCGTGACCTAGGCCACAATTTGGCCACGGAGCCAGGGAGGGCGCATGACGACCCCACGCAAGCGGCAACGGAGAGTTCGGCCCGCGGTTGCGACCGTCGGAATCCTGCTCATGGCGTCCGGTGTCCTTGCCGCGTGTGGCGGCGAGGACGACGGCGGCAACAACCTCGTCTGGTACATCAACCCCGACGCCGGCGGTCAGGACAAGATCGCGGAGAACTGCACGAAGCAGTCGGGCGGCGAGTACACCATCACCACCCAGGTCCTCCCCCAGGACGCCGGTCAGCAGCGGATCCAGCTCGCGCGCCGGCTGGCCGCAGGCGACCCGGAGATCGACATCATGAGCCTCGACCCGCCATTCACCGCGGAGTTCTCCGCCGCCGGCTACCTCGCCGAGATCCCCTCGGACCTGCAGACGAAGTTCGAGGAACAGGCGTTCGCCAGCGCCGTGGACGCCGCCACGTGGGAGGACGAGCTCGTGGTCGCGCCCTTCTGGTCCAACACCCAGGTGCTGTGGTACCGCAAGTCGTTCGTCGACAAGGCTGGGCTCGACATGAGCCAGCCGGTCACCTGGGACCAGATCATCACCGCAGCCGCGGACAACGACGGCACGGTGGCGGTCCAGGCCAACAAGTACGAGGGCTACTCGGTGTGGGTCAACGCGCTCGTCTCCGGCGCCGGAGGCGAGATCGCCACCGACACCGAGAAGGGGGCGGACGCCACCGTCACGATCGACTCCGAGGCCGGCCAGGCCGCGGCCGACGTCGTCGCGGAGCTCAACGGCTCCGACGCCGCCCCGGCTGACCTCTCGGTGTCGAACGAGGGCACGGCGGCGACGTCCTTCGCCGCCGACACCGGCGCCTTCATGGTCAACTGGACGTTCATCTGGAACAACTACGGCGAGGAACGGCTCGACGACGACATCGGCTTCGCGCCCTACCCCGAGACCGTGGAGGGCGAGGAGTCGGCACCGCCGTACGGCGGCATCGGGCTCGCGGTCAGCAACTTCTCCGAGCACAAGGACGCGGCGATGAAAGCCGTCGAATGCCTGACCACGCCGGAGAACCAGGGCGTCAACGCCGAGCTGACCGGCAACATGCCCTCCAGCCCGGCGGGCTACGACTACCCGCCGCTGGCCGAGCTCTACGACGCGCAGCTGCTCGCGCTGTTCCAGGAGAGCCTGGAGCGTGCCGCACCGCGCACCGTCTCTCCGTACTGGAGCGACATGTCCGGAGCGATCCTGAGCACCTGGCACCCACCGTCCGGCGTGGACGACCAGACGCCTGACGAATCCGCGACGTTCATGGAGGAAGTCCTCCAGGGAGAGAGCCTGCTGTGAGCACCACCGTTGCCCCGAAGAAGCAGGCCCGGAAGAAGGCCCAGGCGCCCGCGATCATCAGCGACCGGGCGCGGGCCGAGAACCGGCTGGGGATGCGGCTCGTCGCCCCGGCCGTGATCCTGATGCTGATCGTCACCGCCTGGCCGATGGCCCAGGCGCTCTACCTGTCGCTGTTCCGCTACCGGCTCACCGCGCCGGACGACCGGGAGTTCGTCGGTCTGGCCAACTACGGGACGGTGCTGACCGACCAGCTGTTCTGGCAGGACACCTGGAACACGGTGCTCATCATGGTCGTCACCGTCGCCATCGAGCTGGTGATCGGCTTCGCCTTCGCGATGGTGATGCACCGGATCATCTTCGCCCGTGGTGTCGTGCGCACCTCGATCCTGATCCCCTACGGCATCGTCACGGTGGTCTCGGCCTACGCGTGGCAGTTCGCGTTCAGTCTCAACAACGGCTTCGTGAACGGGTGGCTGCCGTTCGTGCCCGACGACTACAACTGGTTCGGCGGCCACTGGTCGGCGATGTTCGCGATCATGGTGTCGGAGATCTGGAAGACCACCCCGTTCATGTCCCTCCTGCTGCTGGCCGGCCTGTCCCAGATCTCCGAGGACATGATCGAGGCGGCCCAGGTCGACGGCGCCACGTGGTGGCAGCGGTTGTGGAAGGTGATCCTCCCCAACATGCGGGCCGCGATCATGGTGGCGGTCCTGTTCCGGGCCCTCGACGCCTTCCGGATCTTCGACAACATCTTCGTGATGACCAAGGGGGCCGAGGACACCGAGTCGTCCTCGTTCCTGACCTATCGACAGGTCATCGAGCAGGTGCAGCTCGGGCTCGGATCCGCACTTTCGGTGTTGTTGTTCCTGGCGGTGCTGCTGATCGCGTTCCTGATCGTGAAGCTGTTCAAGGTCGATCTGGCCCAGGCAAGGGGTGAGGCGTGATGAAGGGCAAGGCAAAGGTCGGCGTGTGGGTCGGCTTCATCCTGATCCTGGTGTGGTGCCTGCTGCCCGTCGTCTGGATCATCTCGCTCTCGTTCAAGGGGGTCGAGGAGACGGCGGCCGGCAGTCCGCAGTTCCTGCCAGAGGACCCGACCACCGCGAACTACAGCGACATCCTGAACAACTCCGACTTCTCGAACTCGCTGATCAACTCCTTCGGGATCGCGGCGATCGCGACCCTGCTGGCCGTGATCTTCGCGACCCTGGCGGCGTACGCCATCGCGCGACTGGAGTTCAAGGGCAAGCGGCTGGTCCTCTCCCTGGCGCTGGCGATCGCGATGTTCCCGGTGGTCGCGCTGGTGGGTCCGCTGTTCGACCTGTGGCGCACCGTCGGCCTGTTCAACACCTGGCCCGGCCTGATCATCCCCTACATGTCGTTCACGCTGCCCCTCGCGATCTGGACGCTCTCGGCGTTCTTCCGGGAGATCCCGTGGGAGATGGAGCAGGCTGCCCAGGTGGACGGTGCGACGTCGTGGCAGGCGTTCCGCAAGGTGATCGTGCCGCTCGCGGCTCCCGGTGTGTTCACCGCCGCGATCCTGACGTTCTTCTTCGCGTGGAACGAGTTCGTGCTCGCGATCTCGCTGACGTCGACGGTCGACGGAGGCGCCACCGGAACCGGCTCCCGGACCGTCCCCGCCCAGCTGTCCTACTTCGTGGGGCCCGACCCGTTCAATCCGCCCTACGGCCAGCTGGCCACCGCTTCGGTGATCGTCACGATCCCGATCATCATCATCGTCCTGTTGTTCCAGCGAAAGATCGTCGCGGGTCTGACCTCCGGCGCAGTGAAGGGTTGAGACATGGCTGCCATCGACATGAGGAACATCGTCAAGGAGTACGGCGACGGCTTCAAGGCGGTGAACGACGTCAGCATCGACGTGGCCGACGGGGAGTTCATGATCCTCGTCGGGCCGTCGGGATGCGGAAAGTCGACGCTCCTGCGGATGGTCGTCGGCCTCGAGGACATCACCTCCGGTGACATGGTCATCGGGGAACGCACGGTCAACGACCTCGCACCGCGCGACCGCAACCTGGCGATGGTGTTCCAGAACTACGCGCTCTACCCCCACCTGTCGGTCTTCGAGAACATCGCTTTCCCGCTCCGGCTCGCCGGTGCGTCCAACGAGGAGGTGGACCGGAAGGTCCGGGAGGCCTCGGCCACCCTGGAGCTCGACGAGCACCTCGATCGCAAGCCGGGCAACCTGTCCGGCGGCCAGCGGCAGCGGGTCGCGATGGGCCGTGCGATCGTCCGGGACGCGGACGCGTTCCTCTTCGACGAGCCGCTGTCCAACCTCGACGCCAAGCTGCGCGGGCAGATGCGTACCGAGATCTCCAGGATGCAGAAGCGGCTCGGGATCACGACGATCTACGTCACCCACGACCAGACCGAGGCCATGACGCTCGGCGACCGGGTGGCCGTGCTCAAGCGCGGGTTCCTCCAGCAGCTCGCGACGCCGCGCGAGCTCTACGAGAACCCCGGGAACCTGTTCGTGGCCGGCTTCATCGGCTCCCCGCCGATGAACTTCATGCCGGCCACGGTCGAGGGCACCTCTCTCAAGCTGCCGTTCGGCACCGTGGAGATTCCGGCCGCGAAGGCGGAGAAGGCGGCAGGCAAGGGCCTGCTGATCGCCGGAGTCAGGCCGGAACACTTCGAGGACGCCTCGGTAGTCAGGGGTGGCACGTCAGGCGACACCTTCCGGGCCGAGGTCGACGTGGTGGAGTGGCTCGGCAACGAGGCCTACGCCTACATCCCCTTCGAGGTCGAGGCCGAGCTCCGGGCAGAGCTCGACCAGCTCGAGCGCGACCTCGAGGGCGAGGGCACGCGCACCCAGCTGGTGGTCTCCCTGGACGGCGCCAGCCAGATCAAGGAGGGCGACGAGGCCGAGATCTGGATCGACGCGGAGCGGATTCACCTCTTCGACCCGTCGACCGGGGAGAACCTCACGGTGGACCGGGAGAAGGCCGGCCGGATCCCCGACCTCAAGGACACGGAGGCCGCTCCCGCCTGAGCTGGCCAGGCGGGAGCGCACCCGTCAGTCGCTGAGTCGCTCGCCGCTCTCGGTGTCGAACACGTGCACGTGGTGGGGGTCCGTGGTGACGTAGAGCGTGTCGCCCCGGTGCGGGTGGCTGCGTCCGCTGGCCCGGATGATCACGTCGGCCGGCGTGCCCTCGACGTCGCAGGTGCCGTAGACGTAGCTGTCGGCTCCGAGCTCCTCGACCACGGTGACCTGGACGGGCAGTCCGCCCTCGCCGTCGGAGACGATCCGCCAGTTCTCAGGGCGCACGCCCACCGTGACCTTGCCGTTCATCTTCTTCTCGGCGGTCTCGTCGACCGGGACGTGGTAGCCGCCGATCTTGACCTCGCCGTTGTCGGCGACGCCCTCCATGAGGTTCATCTGGGGGGAGCCGATGAAGCCGGCCACGAACAGGTTCTGGGGCTTGTCGTAGAGCTTGAGCGGGGTGTCGACCTGCTGCAGCACGCCGAGCTTCATCACCGCCACGCGGTCCCCCATCGTCATCGCCTCGACCTGGTCGTGGGTGACGTAGCAGGTGGTGACCCCGAGCTCGGACTGGAGCTTGGCGATATCGGTGCGGGTCTGCACCCGCATCTTGGCGTCGAGGTTGGAGAGTGGCTCGTCCATGCAGAACACCTGCGGGTTGCGCACGATCGCGCGCCCCATCGCCACTCGCTGGCGCTGGCCGCCGGAGAGCGCCTTCGGCTTGCGGTCGAGGAACTCGGTCAGGCCGAGCATGGCGGCTGCCTCGTTGACCCTCTCGCGCCGCTTCTCCTCGGGGACCTTGGCCATCTTGAGGGCGAACGCCATGTTGTCCGCCACCGACATGTGGGGGTACAGGGCGTAGTTCTGGAACACCATCGCGATGTCGCGGTCCTTGGGAGGGACGTAGGTCACCTCGCGGTCATCGATGAAGATCCTGCCGGAGTTGACCTCCTCCAGGCCCGCCAGCATGCGCAGGGTGGTGGACTTGCCGCACCCCGACGGTCCGACGAGCACCATGAACTCGCCGTCGTTGATCTCCAGGTCGATACCGGGCACGGCCGGCTCATCGGCGCCGGGATACCAGCGCTGGGCCTTCTCGAACTTGACGGTTGCCATTGACTTTCGACTCCTTCACCGGCGGGAACGCGCCGGACGATCCGTTGTGAGGGATGGGCCAGGGGCGGTGGCGGTCCCCTGGTCGTGCGATACGGCGGCCCTGCGGCACAGCGCCTCGCGACGCCGCAGCAGGTGATATCCCAGCCCCAGGAAGAGCGCCGCCACCAGCGCCTCCGCCGCGGACGGGGCGCCCTGCAAGGTGGAGGCGGCCGTCCGGACCACTGAGAAGAACACGAAGAAGCCAATGAAGCCCAGCGCCACGTCGAGCTTCTGGAGGAGCGCGGCGGGCTCGGAGGAGCCCACCGTGTTGACGATCGCAGAGAACAGCGACCCCTGGGGGCGCCGTGGAGGTGGCATCAGCCCTTCACCCCACCTGCGGTCAGTCCCGCCACGATCCGGCGCTGGAACGCCAGCACCATGACGATCAGGGGCACCGTCACCACGAAGCCGGCCGCCATGACCGCGGTGTAGGGCTCCACGTGGGGCTGGGCGCCGGCGAAGCTCGCGATCGCCACGGTCACCGGCTGGGTCTCGTCGCTGCTCAGCTGGCTGGCGATGGTGAACTCGTTCCAGGCGGTGATGAAGGCGAGGATCGCCGCGGTGAAGATGCCGGGAGCGGCGAGCGGCAGGATCACCAGCCGGAAGGCCTGGCCCGGCGACGCGCCGTCGATCTTGGCGGCCTCCTCGAGCTCCCAGGGCATGTCACGGAAGAAGGCGGTCAGCACGTAGATCGTCAGTGGCAGGGCGAACGAGATGTCGGGGATGACCAGGGCCTGGTAGGTGCCGAACCAGCCGATGTTGGTGAACAGCTCGAAGAGCGGCGTGATCAGCGCGACGCCCGGGAACATCGAGGCCGCCAGCACGAACCCGAGGATGATGAACTTGCCCCTGAACTCCAGCCTCGCCAGCGCGTAGGCCGTGAACACGCCGACCACCATCGAGACGATCGTGGTCAGGCCGCTGATGATGACGCTGTTGACCAGGGCGCGCCCGAAGTGGTTGCCGCGGGCGGTCGAGAACACGGTCTCGAAGTTGTCCCACGTGACGTGGGTCGGCCACGGGGTGGTGTCGAACGTGAACTGCAGGTCGCGGAAGGCCGTGACCCCCATCCAGTAGAACGGCCCGAGGCCCCAGATCACGATGATCGCGACACCGGTGTAGGTGCGCAGGGTCTTCAGCCAGGGTGCGGTCGGCTTCCCGGGCGGCTTCCGGTCGCTCTCGGAGCCCCGGGTGTCGGTGGTCGCGGTGTCGGTGCTCGTGGCCATCTCAGCGCTCCTTCACGTCTTGCGACAGGTCGGCCCCGAGCACCTTGATGAACACGAACGCGACCGCGAAGATCAACAGGAAGGTCAACGTCGAGAGCGCTGCTGCGCTGTTGAAGCCGCTCCTGATCTCGTTGACGACCAGGATCGACAGGGTCGTGGTGTCGTTCCCGTCTCCCGCACCGCCGCCGGTCATGATGTAGGGCAGGTCGAAGATGCGGAGCACGTCGAGGGTGCGGAACAGCAGCGCCACCACGACGGCCGGTTTGACCAGCGGCAGCGTGATGTGCCAGAAACGCTGCCACGCGGAGGCGCCGTCGACCTTGGCCGCCTCGTGGACGTCCTGTCCGATCAGCTGGAGTCCGGCGAGGATCAGCAGCGCCATGAACGGTGTCGTCTTCCAGACGTCACTGATCACGATCGCTGCCCGCGCCGCCCACTTGTCGCTGAACCACACGATGCTGGTGCCCATCAGGCTGTTGGCGATGCCGTCGAAGGCGAAGATGAAGTACCACAGCTTGGCCGTCACTGCCGTGGGGATGGCCCAGGGGATCAGCACGGCGGCACGCACCAGCCCGCGGCCCCGGAAGGTGCCGTTCATGATGATCGCGAACCAGAACCCGAGCACCAGCTCGATGGCCACGGTGACCACCGTGAAGCCGAGCGTGATGAAGACCGTGTCCCAGAACGACGCGGCGTTGGTCCCCGGGGGGCACGCCTGGCCGCCGCACTGCTGCAGGATCCAGTGGGCGTAGTTCTCGAGGCCGGCGAACCCGCCTTCGACGAAGAGCCCTGTCTGGGGATCGATCGTCTCGTCGCTCTGGAACGACATCCAGATCGCCCGCACCACGGGGTAGCCGATGACCACGGCCAGCGTGACCAGGGTCGGGGCGATGAGCAGCCACGCACGCCGCGTCTGGTGGGGGTCGATGGACGCTCGTTCGGGCTCCGCAGGAGGTGTCTCCTCCGTGCTGGCAATCGCGTCGGTGGTCTCGGTTGACATGTCCCCTCCCTGGGAGTCCGCAACCTGCTGGTGGGGGCGGGGGTGGGGCGGCGGGCAGGCCGCCGCCCCACTCAGCCTGGTACGACCTACTGGCTCGAGCTGGCCGAGCCGATGGCGTCGGACATGTCGGACAGCGCCGTCTCGACGTCCGTCTCACCCTTCATGGCGGCGTAGGCGTTGTCCTGGATCGCCTTGGTCACCGCCGGGTAGAACGGCGAGATCGGCCGCGGTACGGCGTTCTGGATCGACTCCAGGAGCACCGGCAGGTACGGGAACTCCTTGACCAGCGCCTCGTCGGTGTAGAGCGACTCCAGGGCGGGCGCGAGTGATCCCTTGGTCAGCAGGAATCTCTGCTGCTCCTCCTCGAGGATGAAGTTGACGAAGTCGATCGCCGTCGCCTTGTTGTCCGAGTAGGCGCTGATGCCGACGTTGTGGCCACCGAGCGCGGACGCGCCGACACCGTCGGTGCCGGGCAGCGGAGCCACGTCGAACTTGCCCTTGACCTTGGAGCTGGCCTCCGTCGCGGCCAGGCCGTAGACGTAGGGCCAGTTGCGCAGGAAGAGCAGCTTGCCCTCCTCGAACTTGATGCGGCCCTCCTCCTCGGTGTAGGTGATGGCCTCCTTCGGGATGTTCCCGTTCTCGTAGGCCTCGACCAGGTTGCCCAGGCCCTCCGCGGCCTCCGGGCTGTCGACGGTCGGCGTCTTGCCGTCCTCACCGACGATGGAGCCACCGGCACCGTTGATCGCCTCGGAGGCGTTGACGGTCATGCCCTCGTACTTCTGGAACTGACCGGCGTAGCAGCCGATGTTCTCCTTCTTGGCGATGGAGCACATCTCCATCATCTCGTCCCAGGTCGTCGGCGGCTCCTTGACCAGGTCGGTGCGGTAGTAGAGCATCCCGCCGTCACTGGCGTAGGGCGAGGTGTACTGCTTGCCGCCGTAGGCGCCCTGCTCGACGGTGGGCGCGAGCAGCCCGTCGGTGTTGATGGCCAGGTCGCCCTCCAGTGGCTGGAGGTAGCCCTTCGCCGCGAACTCGGCCGTCCAGATCACGTCGACGGAGACCACGTCGTAGTCCTCGTTCTGGGCGTCGAAGTTGCGCACCAGGTCGTCGTGCTGCTGGTCGGCCTCGTCGGTCTGCTCCTTGAGCGTGACCTGCTCGTCAGGGTGCTCGGCGTTCCACTTGTCGACCAGTGGCTGGGCAACACCACTGTTGTCCTTGCCCTGCACATAGGTGATCGGACCGCGCGAGTCGAGGTTCTCCTCGAACGCTGAGTTCTCGGCACCGCCGCCGGCGTCGTCACCACCGCACGCGGCCACGCTAGAGATGAGAAGGACCGTGGAAATGGCCCCCACTGTGCGCTTCAACGGCATGTCATCCTCCGGTTGTTGGCAACGACAACCCGTCATCGGACTGCCGCACTGACGCACCCCCGATATTCATGTTGTGAGCCGAGAGGGGCGACCACCGATCACCTCGGCATGGGCCTCATGGTGGTCTAGGTCACACGCGGCGTCAATTACAGTTCGGTCTCGATTGCGTCTTCAGCGCCGCCCGAGCCGCTTCGACTTCTGGCCCGGCATCGGCCGGCGCTGCACCGAGACTCCGGCCATGAGCGAGATTCCCTTGACCCGCACGATCGGTGAGTCGGGGCCCACCGCGGGAGCCACCTTGTCGCGGGCCTGCTCGAAGCCGCCCATGATCCCGATCCCGTCGACGATCACGTGCGTGTGCTCGTTGACGACGATGTCGATCCCCGCCCAGATCGCGTTGGCATAGATGACCGTCTCGCGACTGGTGAACCGCGCCTCGCGCAGGTCGAGGGTGATGCCGGCCCACATGGCGAACGCGGTGTGGGTCGCGCCGACCTCCCACAGTCCCTTGCGGCTCGCCCCTCCCATGAACGCGAGGGTCGTGTCGTGCCGTGGCGCCGGCACGCCCGGACTCGCGGGCCGTGGCGCCGAGCCCGGGAGGCGCTCGCCGGCGCGGAGCGGGAGGTCGGCGGTGATCGGAACCAGGTCGGCGTAGGTCTTGGCGGCGTAGGCCGACTCGAGGCGCTCGTCGAGCTCGTCGAGGTCGAGGCGCCCCTCCCCGGCGGCCTGCCTGAGGATCTCGGCCACCTTGTGCCGGTCCGCGTCAGAGACCCGCAGCAGCGACGGGTCGCGCGGTTCGAGCGGTCCCTCCATGGGGTCAGGGTAGCCGCGCGCCGGGGGGTCGCTGGGGCCGCCAGCGCCGGTGCCGGGTCCCCTGCTCGCCCTCGCGGATCAGCTGCAGCCTCGGTCTCGGTCCGTCGGTGCGACCGGTCTGCGGCTTGCGCCGGCCGGCCCGCCACGGCAGCGGCCAGCTCGCACCCGGTCCGTCGTAGTCCTGCTCGATGGCCGCGTGCAGCGTCCACATCGGGTCGTAGAGATGGGCCCGCCCGATGGCGCAGAGGTCTGCCCGGCCCGCCATCAGGATCGAGTTCACGTCGTCGTAGGAGGAGATGACCCCGACCGCGATGGTGGGGACGCCGAGCCGGTTGCGGATCGCGTCGGCGTACGGCGTCTGGTAGGACCGGCCGAACGCCGGCCGTTCGCGGGAGGTGACCTGCCCCGTCGAGACGTCGATGGCTGCGGCACCGGCCGCGACGAAGGCCCGGGCCACCTCGAGCGCGTCGTCGAGGGTCTGGCCGTCGTCGACCCAGTCGGTCGCCGAGATCCGCACCGTCATCGGCCGTCCGGAGGGCCACACCTCGCGCATCGCCGAGAACACCTCGAGCGGGAAGCGCAACCGGGCGGCGACGTCGCCGCCGTACTCGTCGGTGCGGTGGTTGGTCACCGGCGACAGGAACGCCGAGAGCAGGTAGCCATGGGCGCAGTGGAGCTCGAGCAGGTCGAAGCCGGCCTCCGCCCCGCGGCGCGCGGACTCGACGAACTGGTCGCGGATGGTGTCCATCTCCGCGCGGTTCAGCTCGCGCGGCACCTGGTTGACCCCCTCGCGGTAGGGCACCGGCGAGGGACCCACGACCTCCCAGTTGTCCTCGTCCAGCGGCTCGTCGATGCCCTCCCACATCAGCTTGGTGGATCCCTTGCCGCCGGAGTGGCCGAGCTGCAGGCCGATCCTCGCCGGGGTGTGGGTGTGGACGAAGTCGGTCACCCGGCGCCAGGAGGCCTGCTGCTCGTCGTCCCACAGGCCGGCGCAGCCCGGGGTGATCCGCCCCTCGGGCGAGACGCACACCATCTCGGTCATGACCAGGCCGGCGCCGCCCAGCGCCTTGCCGCCCAGGTGCACCAGGTGGAAGTCGGAGGTCAGCCCGTCCTCGGCGACGTACATGTCCATCGGCGACACGACGACCCGGTTCGCCAGCTCGAGCTCCCCGATGCGGACCGGCTGGAACATCGGCGGGCTGACAGCGGCGGCACCGACGTGGTCGGCGTACCACTCGTCGCAGCGGGCCACGAACTCCGGGTCACGCAGCCGCAGGTTGTCGTAGGTGACCCGGCGGCTCCTGGTCATGATGTTGAAGCCGAACTGGAGGGGCTCCTGGTGGACGTACTGCGCCAGGTTCTCGAACCACTCGAGGCTGGCCTGCGCGGCGCGCTGGGTGGAGAGGACGACGGCCTTGCGCTCGGTCTCGTAGGTCTCGAGGGCGGCGGGGAGCGTGTCCTCCTCGTGCAGGCAGGCCGCCAGCGCGAGGGCGTCCTCCATCGCCAGCTTGGTGCCGGACCCGATCGAGAAGTGGGCGGTGTGGGCGGCGTCGCCGAGGATCACGACGGCGCCCTGGCCGGGCGTGGTGTGCACCCAGCGCTCGTTGCGCACGGTGGTGAAGCTGATCCAGCGGGAGTTGTTGGCCATCACCTCGTGGCCCTCCAGCACGTCGGCGAAGAGCTCGCGGATCCGCTCGATCGACTTCTGGTCGGACTCCCCCGGCGCCCAGGGACGGTCGGCGTACTCGCCGAAGCCCGCCGCCTCCCAGACGGCGGAGGTCATCTCGACGATGAACGTGCTGCCCCCGGCGTCGTACGGGTAGCCGTGGACCTGCATCACCCCGTGGGGTGTCTGCGCGACGTAGAACTTGAACGCGTCGAACACCTTGTCGGTGCCGAGCCAGATGTACTTGCAGTCGCGGGCCTCGAGCGTCGGCCGGAACGTGTCGGCGTACCTCGACCGGACCCCGGAGCCGAGGCCGTCGCAGGCGACGACGAGGTCGTGCGTCCGGGCCAGCTCGTCGACGTCGGGCGCGTCGGTGCGGAAGTGCAGCGTGACGCCGAGCTCGCGGCAGCGGTCCTGGAGGATCTCGAGCAGGCGGCGCCGCGACATCGCCGCGAAGCCGTGGCCGCCGCTGGTGACGACCTCGCCCTTGAAGTGGACGTCGATGTCGTCCCAGACCGCGAACTCCCGCTGCATCCGGTCGAACACGTCCGGGTCGGCGTGCTCGATCCCCCCGAGCGTCTCGTCGCTGAAGACGACCCCGAAGCCGAAGGTGTCGTCAGGGGCGTTGCGCTCCCAGACGGTGACGTCGTGGGACTGCCCCGTCCCCCCACCCGATCGCCCGGCGAGCTGCTGGACGAGGGCGCTGAAGTAGAGCCCTCCGGGGCCGCCTCCGACCACCGCGATCCGCATGCGGTCAACATATTGTGTTCTTGACGGAAGTTGTCAAGGCGCAATAGCGTCGCGCGCATGGGCGTCGGGCTGACGGCAGCGCAGGAGGAGTACGTCGCCCGGATCCGCCAGGTGGCCTCCGACCACCTGGCGGCGATCCCCCCCGTCCACGGCTCGGTGAACCGCCCGCTCGTCGCGGCGCTCGGCGAGCACGGACTGCTCCGGGGCCTCTTCGGCGGGGCACCCGACGAGCCCCTGGACCTGGCCTCGGGCGACGCCGCCGCCCTCCAGCTCTGCCTGCTGCGGGAGACCCTCGCCACCGTCACCACGGAGGCCGAGACCGCCCTCGCGCTGCAGGGGCTGGGCAGCTACCCGATCCTGCAGTCCGGCTCCCCGGCCGCCGTCGAGCGGTGGATCCCGGGCGTGGTCGACGGCAGCGTCGTCGCGGCCTTCGCGCTCTCCGAGCCTGACGCCGGCTCGGACGCCGCGGCCCTCTCCCTGCGGGCGACGCCGGACGGCGACGGCTGGAGGCTGCACGGCGAGAAGGCCTGGATCTCCAACGCGCCCGACGCCGACGTCTACTCCGTGTTCGCCCGCACCACCGACGGTGCCGGAGCCCGCGGTGTCACCGCCTTCGTCGTGCCCGGAGACGCCCCGGGGCTCGGTGGCGAGCGCCTCGACCTGCTGGCCCCGCACGCCATCGGGACCCTGGCCTTCGACGGGGTGCGGGTCACCGGGACCGACGTCCTCGGCGAGGTCGACCACGGGTTTGCGGTGGCGATGCGGACGCTCGACCTGTTCCGCCCCAGCGTCGGTGCCTTCGCGGTCGGCATGGCCCAGGCCGCACTCGACGCCGCGCTCGACTGGGCCCTGACCCGCGAGGTCTACGGCGACCTGCTGATCCGGCAGCAGTCCGTCGAGCACACCCTCGCCGAGATGGCGACCCGCACCGAGGCGGCCCGACTGCTCGTCCGGGCGGCCGCGGCGACGTACGACGTGGGCGCGCCGGCCAGTGAGGTCACGCAGAGCGCGGCGATGGCCAAGCTCTTCGCAACCGAGAACGCCCAGTGGGTGGTCGACCAGGCGGTCCAGCTGCACGGCGCGCGTGGCCTCCAGCAGGGCCACCTGCTCGAGCGGCTCTATCGTGAGGTGCGCGCCCCGCGGATCTACGAGGGGGCGTCCGAGGTGCAGCGCACGATCATCGGCCGCGGGCTGGTGCGTGCCCGGCAGAGCCGTCAGGGAGGCCACGCGTGAGCAGCCGCTACCGGGGCAGTGTCCCGATCACCGACGACTGGCAGCACTTCCGGTTCTCGGTCGAGGACCGCGTGGCCACGGTGACCCTCGACCGGCCCGAGAAGATGAACCCGCTGACCTTCGAGTCCTACGCCGACCTGCGCGACCTGCTGCACGAGCTTCCGCACCGCGGCGACACCGACGTCCTGGTGATCCGCGGCGAGGGCAAGGGCTTCTGCGGCGGCGGCGACGTCAACGAGATCATCGGCGAGCTCATCAAGATGGATCCGCGCGACCTGATCGGCTTCACCCGGATGACCGGCGACGTGATCAAGGCGATGCGCGAGTGCCCGGTGCCGATCGTCGCCGGGATCCAGGGCATCGCGGCCGGCGCCGGTTCGGTGATCGCCATCGCGAGCGACTTCCGGGTCTGCTCGACCTCGGCCCGGTTCGCCTTCCTGTTCACCAAGGTGGGGCTGTCCGGTGGCGACATGGGGGCGGCGTACCTCCTCCCCCGCCTCGTCGGAGCAGGCCGCGCCACCGAGCTGCTGATGCTCGGCGACACGATCGACGCGGCCACGGCCGACCGCTACGGACTGGTCTCCCAGCTGGTCGACGACGACGGGCTCGACGACGCCGTCTCCACGCTCGCCCGACGGCTGGCCGACGGACCGACGCTGGCCTACGCGCAGACCAAGTCACTGATCACCCGTGAGCTGGACATGCCGATCGGAGCGGCGATGGAGCTGGACGCGATGACGCAGGCGCTGCTGATGACCACCTCGGACCACGCGGAGTTCCACGCGGCGTTCAACCAGAAGCGCCCGCCGGAGTGGACGGGGCGATGAGCTCCGCCAAGCCACGCGTAGCCCTGGTCACCGGCGCCTCGCAGGGCATCGGGGCCGCCTGCGCCGCCGCGCTGTCCGCGGCCGGCTACCAGGTGGCCCTGGTCGCCCGCAGCGCCGAGGCACTCGACGAGGTGGCGGCCGGCCTCCCGGGCGAGGCCCTGGTCCTGCCGACCGACGTGCTCGACCCCGCGGCCCTGGAGGCGGCGTTCTCGACCGTCGAGTCGACGTGGGGCCCGGTCGAGGTGCTGGTGGCCAACGCGGGCGCGGCCGTGTCCGCCACCCTGGTGAAGACGTCCGACGAGGACTGGCAGCGGATGCTCGACCTCAACCTGACCGCGCCGTTCCGCTGCCTGCGCCGGGCGCTGCCCGCCATGACCTCGGGGGGGTGGGGGCGCGTCGTCGTCATCGCATCGGTGGCCGGCAAGCAGGGCAGCGCGCGCATCGCGGCGTACGCCGCCAGCAAGCACGGCGTGCTCGGCCTGGTGCGCAGCGCCGCGGCGGAGGTGGCCCGCACCGGGGTGACGGTGAACGCCGTGTGCCCGGGCTACGTCGACACCCCGATGACCGACACCTCGGTCGCCAACATCTCCGCCGGCACCGGACGGACCCCCGAGGAGGCGCGGGAGATCCTGGCCGGGATGCAGCCGATCGGGCGGTTGGTCACCCCGTCCGAGGTCGCCTCGGCGGTGATGCTGTGCGTGGAGAACGGCGCGATCAACGGTCAGGGCCTCAACGTCGACGGGGGTGCGGTGCAGTCGTGAAGCGGATCAACCCACCGTCCCTGGCCGCGCCCTCCGGCTTCTCCCACGCCGTGGTCGCCACCGGCACCACCGTGTTCCTGGCCGGGCAGACCGGGATGGACTCCTCCGGCGCGATCGTCCCCGGGGGTGTGGCGGCGCAGTTCGAGCAGGCACTGGCCAACCTGCTGGAGGCGCTGGCCGCGGCCGGCGGCTCCCCCGCCGACCTGGCGTCGCTGACGGTCTACATCGTCGACATGGACGACTACCGGGCCAACGCCCGCGAGATCGGCGGCGTCTGGAAGCGCCTGGTCGGTGCCGACTATCCCGCCATGGCGGGCATCGGGGTCTCCCGGCTGTGGGATGCGGAGGCCGTGGTCGAGGTGCAGGGGTTCGCCGTACTGCCGTGACCCGGACGCAGATCGTCCGCAATCGCCACTACCGTGCCCCGCATGGCCATCGCACGTTTTCCCAGCTTCGTCATCGACTGCCCCGACCCCGGCGCGCTCGCCACGTTCTACGGCGGACTGCTCGACTGGAAGGTCGACATCTCCCCGGACTGGGCCGAGATCCGGTCCGAGGACGGACAGTGCATCTGCTTCCAGCCGGTCGATGACTTCACCCCGCCGGACTGGCCGGGGCAGGGCGTCCCCCAGCAGATGCACCTCGACGTGATGGTCGAGGACCTGGACGCCGGGGAGAAGGCGGTGCTCGAGCTCGGCGCGACCCGGCACGACCACCAGCCGGGTACGACGTTCCGGGTGTTCCTCGACCCCGCGGGGCATCCGTTCTGCCTCTGCATCGAGTAGTTCTGCGGCGCTCCGCCTCCTGCTGCTCATAGGGTCGGGCCCCATGTCGGCGGTCCTGGTCACGATGGCGCTCCTCGTCGCCGTGGTGTCCGCACCGAGCATCGGCGCCATCACGGGGATGGGCCTGGCGGGCGGAGACGGCGAGCCGAAGAACGCCCTGTTCGGCATGCTCGGGGCGATCGTGGCCTACGGCTCGGTCTACAACGCCATCACCTGCTACACCGCCTACTTCGGCGGCGAGCCGGCCTGGCGGTGGTGGCTGATGTTGCTGCCACCGGTCGCGGGCCTCGTGGGTGTCCTCACCTACGGCGATGCACCCGGGGACGTCTCGGGCTCCGAACGCATCGTCGGGGTCGCCCTGCAGCTGGTGCTGGCCATCCCGGCGGCCCTCCTGCTCGCGAGCGACGCCGTGACCCTCTGACCGGGCAGCACGACGGAGGCGGTGCTGCCGTTCCGGCTCGTCCTGACGGGGACCTCAGCCGTCCAGCGCCGCCCGGAGCGCGCCCGCGAAGCCGTCCGGGTCACCCCGCTGGCCGAACTCCCCACCCAGGAAGCCGCCGTGGTGGCTGGGGAACACGGTCAGCTCGAGGCCCAGCCGCTCCGCGAGGGCCGCGGCCCCCCGGGCCGCCATCTCTCCTTCAGACTCCACGCCCGCGGCGATGACGACCCTGGTCGACGCGCTGCCCAGTGCGCCCAGGTCGGGCTCGTGCTGCGGGATCGTCCGGATGCTCTGCCCCAGCATCGGGTCGTCGCGCGATCCGTCGTCATCGGTCGGCAGCTCGAAGGCAGCGGGGTCAGGGTCAGGCTGGTCGGCGTACGTCGGCGGCAGCTCGCCCTTGTGCTGGACCAGCGCGATGAACTTCGCCATCGCCGGCCCCATCCCCGCGCTCGCGTAGGTGCCGTAGATGTCGGCGCAGGCGGCGAGGAGCGGGTCCCGGTCCGGCAGGACGGAGGCCAGCGGGGGCTCGTGCGCGACCAGGGTGGCGACCTGCTCGGGATGCCGGGCGACGAGGGCCAGGGCGTTGACCGCGCCGCCGCTGCTGCCGAACAGGTCCACCGGGCCGACCCCCAGGGCGTCGATGAGCCGGTGCAGGTCCCCGGCGTGGTCCTCCGGGGCCAGCGGCCGGTCGTCGGGGGCGCCGGAGCTGCGTCCGACCGGGCGCGGGTCGTAGGTCACGACCGGCCGGTCGGTGAAGTACGACGCGAGCGTCCCGAACCCGGTGGCGTCCATCGGATAGCCGGCCAGCACCAGAACCCGGTGTGGGCCGCCGGCGTCCAGGTCGCCGCGGACGTCGTACTGCACGGTCCCGCGGGGGACCTCCAGGCTGCGGGTCTCGGTCTCGGTCATCTCTGCATCCTCCCCGGTCGGTCCTCACGTGCTCATGCGGACCCGTGAGGGAGCCGGAACTCATCGGACTGCATCCGGTGACGTCGGTGCCGCCTCGAGGGCCAGGGCCGGGAGTACCGTCGATAGTCAGTACCCCTCTGCTCCGGGAGGGCGCGAGATGAGGCCGAAGGGCTCGCTGCAGGACACCCAGGCGTTCCTTCCCCTCGTGGTGCTCGGAGTGCTCGCGGGGATCGATGCGACCTTCCCACCGCAGACCCTGGTCAGCAGCTCGTACGGCGTCGCCGCACTCGTGGCCTGCGCCATCACCACGGTGCGCGTCACCGCGGTCTTCGCGGCAGCGTCGTCGACCCTGGCGGCGATGTCGGGCATCTGGAACGACAACTTCGGAAGCGTGGGCTGGTGGATCCACACGCTCATGACGGTCGGGATCGGGGCCCTGGCGGTCCTCCTGGCCCAGATCCGGATCCGCCGCGAGCAGGACCTGCAGCACATGACCACCATCGCCGTGGCCGCGCAACGCGCAGTCCTTCGGGTGATCCCGAGCTCGGTCGGCACGCTCAGCGTCGCCACCCGCTACGTCTCGGCGACGAAGGAAGCGCTGGTGGGCGGCGATCTCTACGAGGTTGTCCAGACTCCCGACGGCGTGCGGGTCATCGTGGGCGATGTCCGCGGGAAGGGGCTGGACGCCGTCCAGATGGCCGCGACGGTCCTCGCCGCCTTTCGCCGGGCCGCGGTCCTGGAGGTCTCCTTGAGCGCGATGGCCACCGACCTGGACAACGTGGTGACCGCGGTCGCCGGGGACGAGGACTTCGTCACCGCGGTGCTGGCCGAGTTCCACGACGACCACACGGTGACACTGGTGAACTGCGGACACCACCCGCCGCTGCTCCTGTCCAACGGTGACACCGGCAGGCTCGTCGACACCGGAGACCCACAGCCGCCGCTGGGACTGGGCCCCCACCCGGAACCGGTCACCTGCCACCTGCCCGAGGGGTCCCGGATGCTGTTCTACACCGACGGCCTGATCGAGGCCCGCAACCGGCAGGGGGCGTTCTTCCCGCTCGTCGACAGCGCCACCACCCTGGGCGCCGGGAGTCTCGACGACGCGCTCGACGGCCTGCTCGACGACGTGGTCCAGCACTCCGCGGACGAGATGGACGACGACATGGCCCTGGTCCTCGCGGAGCGCCGACCCGGCTAGGCCACGGCGGAGAGCCTCCTCCGGTCGCCGATCCTCAGAGGTACGGCCGCAGCGCCGCGACCGACTCGCTGGGGACCTTCACCGCGATCCCCTCACCGATCGCCCGCAGCCGCCACCCGTCCCCGTCGCGGAAGACCTTGGCCAGCACCAGGCCGGTCTCCGGCACCCCGCCGGTGAGGCGGAGGCGGGCCAGCTCGACGTCGTTCTCGTCGACCAGCCGGCAGTAGGCGTTGGCGATCCACTCGAGCGTGTGTCCCTGGTAGCTGCTCACGAAGAGGACGATGGCGTCGACCTTGCCGTAGACCTTCGTCAGGTCCACGGTGAGGACCTCGTCGTCGCCCTCGCCGCGCCCGGTGGTGTTGTCACCGAGATGGACGACGGATCCGTCGCGGGTCCGCAGGTTGTTGTAGAACGCGAGGTCGAAGAGCTGTCCTCCCGCGAACTGCACCGCCGACGCATCCAGGTCGATGTCGGGCGCACCCGAGCCGATGAAGCCGGCCGTCGGCACCTTGTCCCAGCCGACGCCGAGCTGCACCCGGGTCAACGGTGCTCCGTCCTGGGCGGTCAGCGCCAGCTCCTGCCCCCTGGTCAGCTCGATCACCGTCGGCCCTCCCGTCGCGTGGTGTGTCCCGAACCTACCCGGCACGCGTCGGGCAGAGCCTCCATCCACAGCATCCTCGAGTGCGAACCCCCAGGTGGTGCCGTACGCAGGTACTACCGGCGCCCCCGACCGAACATGCGGCGCAAGCGGTCGGCCATCGACCTCGGCGGCTTGATCTCGACCAGGTGTGACCCACCGGGCGAGGGAAGGTTCACTGCCTGCTCCGCGGAGAGTGTCGTGCGGACGTAGGTGGTGTGGATCGAGTCGACCTGGGGGGCGTCGACGAACCGTGTCCCTTCCGCCGTCTGGACGACGATGCCGTCGAACACCGAGACCTTCTCGTCGACGAGAACGGCCTGGACGGTGGCGAAGGGGTGGCCGTCGCTCGTCTGCACCGGTGTGCCCGGCTGGAGCGCGGTGTAGGCAATGGGGTGGTCATGCGCTTCCGGCATGCAGCAACCCTACGGCCGTCCTGAATGACGGGCGACGACGCTGCGCGCTCTCGTCTGGCGATGTGCGCGCACCGGATCCGTCAGCGTGGGCGCGTGGTGCGGCCGATCCGCAAGACTCCAGTTCGCCTGCATCCCTTGATGAAGCTGCTGCGGCAGGGCAAGCCTTGGCCCGAGCCCGGCTCAGGCGGCTCCGGCCACCAGGCTGGCCACGATCACCAGCGGCAGGGAGACGAGGGCCCCGAGCGAGGTCGCCACGGTCAGCGTCTTCAGGCTGCCCTTGGTGGAGAGGTCGAGCAGGGTGCTGAACATCCAGAAGAAGTTGCTGTTGACGTGGAGCGCGAACATGGCGCCCGATGCGATGGCCAGCGCAATGACGACGGGGTCGACCCCGAGCGAGCCGACGATCGGCGAGATGATCCCGGCGGCGGTGATGGCCCCGACCGACACCGAGCCGATCGCGAAGTGCAGCACGGCGGCGATGAGCCAGGCAAGCAGGATGCTGATGATGACCGGCGCGTTCTCGTCGGCGGCGAACAGGTCCTTGAGCGTCTCTTCCATGCCGCTCTCGGCGATGACGGCGCCCAGGGAGCCGCCGACGCCGGTGACGAGCAGGATCTCGCCCGTGGTGTGGAAGCCCGCCGTGAGCACTGTGCCGACTCCGTCGGCGCCCAGCGAGGGCCGGACCATGAGGAAGGCGATCAGCAGTCCGATGAACAGGGCGATGTTGGCGTCGCCGAGGAAGGTGAGCACGGGGTTCGAGACCTCCGCGACGCCGGCGATCGCACCAGCGGCGATGAGGACCAGTGGCACCAGGATCGGCAGCAGGCGCACCCACAGGGGAAGCCGCGCCGCCCTCTCGGCCTGGGGCACGTCCTCCGTCTCGGAGTGGGGGCGGCCCTCCTCGATGACCGCGCCCGGGTCGAAGTCGGTCTCTTCGTTCCAGAAGCCCCGTCCCAGCAGCAGCCGGAACAGGAAGGTGGTGATCAGTGCGGTTGTCAGCCCGATCGGCAGTCCGTAGAGCAGGTAGGTGCCCAGGGGCACCTCCATGAGCCCGGCGACCGCGACCGCTGCCAGGCCGGGCACGACGAAGACGTAGCCCGCGAAGATGCCGATGGCCATCGCTCCGGCGAGCCACGGCAGGCCGATGCGGCGGTCGACGGCCGGCGCCGACTCCTTGGCCATCGGCGCCGCCAGGACGACCTGCACGTCGACGTAGATGGACGGGAAGATCGTGGAGAGCGTGCCCGCCATCGCGTAGGGCAGCCGTCGACCGACACGGCTTGCCAGGATCGCCACCAGATCACTGAAGGTGCCCATCGCGTGCAGCAGCGCCCCGATCAGCACGCCGAACCCGATCAGCAGGCCGACCTCGGCCATGATCTCGCCGAACCCACCGGTGATCTGCGCAACGGTTCCCTCGGCGCCCAGGCCGGCAGCCAGCCCGAGGTACACGCAGGCCAGCACCAGCGAGATCACGGGGTCGACCCTGAACCTGATGATGAGCACGATCGCGCCCAGGATCGCGATGGCAGAGTGCAGGATCTCCATGGACGTCTCCGATCGGTGATGGCACCAGCGAAGCCACGCTACTGCCCTCAGGCGTGCAGGATGGCGTGCGCGTGCTCGTGCGCGCCCTCGCGCAGCCGGGAGTCCAGCGAGGTGAAGAGCTCGGCCGCCTCGACGCCCGGCCAGTCACGCGGCAGATGCTCCAGCGGCAGACCGGGGTCGAGGTACGGCAGCCGCCGCCACGCCGTCAGCATCGGGACGTACGCCGCGAACGCCGCGCCCGGCGACAACGCCGAACGGCGGCGGGCGACCGGCCGGTAGGCGCCGATGAACTCCGAGTAGAGCGCCGTCAGGGCGGGCAGGTCCCACCACTCCCCGACCCGGGCCGCCACCTCGCCTGCGCCGAGGTAGTCGCCGCGGAACAGCTCGGTGTACGCCGTCAGCCCGTCGCGGTCCAGGGCCTGCACCGTCTCGTCGTGCAGCGTGGCCGGGGCGACCCAGACCCCCGGGGCCGCGGTCCCGAAGCCCAGCCGCGAGAGCAGCGACCGCAGGGCGTGCCGGCGCTCGCGCTCCGACTCCGGCACCGAGAACACCAGCACCAGCCACCCGTCGGCCACGGTGGCCCGGGGGCGCGACCAGATCCGGTGGTCCCCCTCGCGCAGCATCTCGAGGGTGTCGGTCGAGAGCGCATACCCCGCCTGGGCGTCCCGGCGGGCGGCCTCGAGCACGCCGCGCCGCTTGAGTCGCGACACCGACGACCGGACGGCTGCGGAGTCGGTGCCGAGGTCGGCCATCAGCGCGATCAGCGACGCCACCGACAGCCAGTTGCCCTCCTCGCGCGCGTAGAGGCCGTAGAGCGACAGGATCAGCTGCCGCGGAGGCACGTCCACGGCGTCAGGAGTCCTGACGCAGCCGGAACCGCTGCAGCTTGCCGGTGGCCGTGCGCGGGAGCTCGTCGACGAACTCCAACACGCGGGGGTACTTGTACGGCGCGATCTCGGCCTTCACGTGGTCCTGCAGCGCGCGCGCCAGCCCCTCGGAACCCGGAGACCCGTCGGCGAGGACGACGTAGGCCTTGACGACCGAGCCCCGCGCCTCGTCGGGGACGCCGACCACCGCGCACTCCGCGACCTCGGGGTGCGTCAGCAGCGCCTCCTCGACCTCGGGAGCGGCGATGTTGTAGCCGGAGGAGATGATCATGTCGTCGCTGCGCGCGTGGTACCAGAAGTAGCCGTCGTCGTCGCGGCTGAAGGTGTCACCGGTGATGTTCCAGCTGTTCTTCACGTAGGCCTCTTGCCGTGGGTCGGAGAGGTAGCGGCACCCGGTCGGTCCCTTCACTGCCAGCCGTCCCGGCTCCCCGGGCGGGGCCTCGGCACCGTCGTCGTCGAGCACGGTGGCGGTGTAGCCGGGCACCGCACGGCCGGTCGAGCCCGGCCGGATGTCGTCGCCGGCGGCGGAGATGAAGATGTGCAGCATCTCGGTGGCCCCGATGCCGTCGATGATCCTCACCCCGGTCGCCTCGCGGAACGCCTGCCAGGTGGCAGCCGGCAGGTGCTCCCCCGCCGAGACGGCGGCCCGCAGCGAGGGCAGCGTGGCTCCCGCCGCGAGCATCGCCTTGTAGGCCGTCGGGGCGGTGAAGCAGGTCGTCACGCCGAACTCGTCGATGATCCGGGCCAGCTCGGCCGGCGTCGCCTTCTCGACCAGGACCGTCGACGCGCCGGCGTGGAGCGGGAACAGCAGCACCCCGCCCAGCCCGAAGGTGAAGGCGTACGGCGGCGTGCCGGTGAACACGTCGTCGGGCGAGGGCCGCAGCACGTGCCGGGAGAAGGTGTCGCAGATCGCGAGCACGTCGCGGTGGAAGTGCATGGTCGCCTTCGGCCGCCCCGTGGTGCCGGAGGTGAAGGCGAGCAGGGCCACGTCGTCGGACGAGGTCGCCACGTCGTCGTACGACGCCGGCTTGCCCTCGATCAGGGGAGCCAGCCCCGCCGGGCCCCCGAACGGCACCACCCGCACGCCCAGCTCACCGGACAGCCCTTCGGTGCCCGCCAGGAACCGCTCGTCGACCAGCGCCAGGTCGATCCGGGCGATCTCGTGGATGGTGGCAAGCTCACCGGGCCGCAGCAGCGGCATCGTGGTGACGGCGACGGCCCCGGTCTTCAGCACCGCGAACCAGCAGGCCGTGAGCCACTGGTTGTTGGGCCCGCGCAGCAGCACCCGGTTGCCGGGCACGATGCCGAGGTCCTCGACCAGCGCGTGGGCGATCCGGTTCGCGGTGGCCAGCAGGTCGTCGTAGGACCAGGTGTCGGCGCCCGGCGCGTGGAGGCAGGCCCGGTCGCCGCCGTGCTCGTCGATCACGTCGTCGAGGAGCGCCGTCGCACAGTTGAGCCGGTCGGGGTACGCGAGCTCGGGAAGGTCGAACCTCAGCTCCGGCCACTGGTCGTCGGGCGGCAGGTGGTCGCGGCAGAAGGTGTCGACGTGGGCGGACGGCAGCAGGTCCATCCCGGCAAGGTATTGACGATCTCCAACGACCGTCAAGAGCACGACATATCGCTCGGGCGCCCGGGTCCGAAGGTCACTTCACAAACCGTGCGGGAAGGAGGAATCTGGAGGTGGGGCCGCGGCTTCGGGGCCCCTGCCGAGGAGGTGTCCCGTGACCGCGACCATCACGACCTTCGAAGCCCGCATGGCTCCCTGCGGCAGACATCTCCCGGGCGAGCAGTTCGTCAGCGAGGACCTCCAGGGCCTGGTGACCGAGGACCTGCGCTTCGAGTGCGGGTGCCAGACCCACCGGGAGGAGTACCACGACGGCAGCGTCCACCACCTGGTCGTGAACCATCACGGCAAGGTGATGGTGGACGAGGAGTTCCGGGGTGAGTGATCCCCCGACAGCCGGCACGCACGACGTACTGCTGGTGGGTGGGGGTGCTGCCGGACTGCGCGCCGCCATCGCCGTGGCGGAGAGCCGTCCCGACCTGGACGTGGCCGTGGTGTCCAAGGTCTACCCGATGCGCAGCCACACCGTCTCGGCGGAGGGCGGTGCGGCCGGCGTCATCGCCGAGGGCGACACGGTCGAGGAGCACATCCACGACACCGTCTCCGGCAGCGACTGGCTCGGCGACCAGGACGCGATCGAGGCGTTCGTCCACGAGGCTCCGCGCGAGCTGCTCCGGCTCGAGCACTGGGGCTGCCCCTGGAGCCGGCGGCCCGACGGCCACGTCGCGGTTCGCGCGTTCGGGGGGATGAGGAAGAAGCGCACCTGGTTCGCCGCGGACAAGACCGGGTTCCACATGCTGCACGCGCTGTTCCAGACCTCCCTCAAGTTCGGCGGGGTCCGGCGCTACGACGAGTGGTTCGTGACCCGCCTGCTGGTCGACGACGGCCGGGTGCAGGGCGTGGTGGCGGTCGAGCTGCGCAGCGGGCGGGTCGAGGCGATCGCCGCGAAGGCGGTGATCCTCGCGACCGGCGGCTGCGGCAAGGTCTTCCCGTTCACGACCAACGCCAACATCAACACCGGCGACGGCATGGCGCTGGCCTACCGGGCGGGCGCTCCACTCAAGGACATGGAGTTCGTGCAGTACCACCCGACCGGGCTGCCGTTCACCGGCATCCTGATCACCGAGGCCACCCGCGCCGAGGGCGCGTGGCTGCTCAACAAGGACGGCTACCGCTATCTGCAGGACTACGACCTCGGTCGGCCGACCCCCACCCCCGAGCTGCGCAGCATGGAGCTCGGCCCCCGCGACCGGCTCTCCCAGGCGTTCGTCCACGAGCAGGGGAAGGGCCGCACCGTCGACTCGCCGTGGGGCGACGTCGTCCACCTCGACCTGCGCCACCTCGGGGCGAAGCTGATCGACACCAAGCTGCCGTTCGTGCGCGAGCTGTGCCTGAAGTACGAGCGCATCGACCCGGTCACCGACCTGATCCCGGTGCGCCCCGTCGTCCACTACATGATGGGTGGGGTCTCGACCGACGGCGACGGCGCGACCCCGCTCGCCGGCCTCTTCGCGGCCGGCGAGACCGCCTGCGTGAGCATCAACGGCGCCAACCGGCTCGGCTCCAACTCGCTGCCGGAGTGCCTGGTCTTCGGCGCCCGGGCGGGCGCCGCCGCCGCGGAGTACGCCGGCTCGGCCGCTCCGCCGACCGCGACGATCGCGGCCCAGCTGGCCGACGAGGTACGCCGGCTCGAGCGCGTGCTGGGTCAGGCGCCGCGCGACGACTCGGTGGCCTCGATCCGCACCGAGATGCAGGAGACGATGGAGGAGGCCGCCGGGATCTACCGCACGGGAGAGGCGCTGACGAAGGGTCTGGCCCACCTGGGGGAGCTCCAGGACCGGCTGCCCCGGGTGGGCGTGCGCGACACCAGCCGGACCTGGAACACCGAGCTGATCGGAGCCCTCGAGGCGGCCAACATGCTCGACATCGCCGAGTGCATGCTGGCCTCGGCGCTGCAGCGCGAGGAGTCGCGCGGGGCTCACCAACGCACCGACTTCCCCGCCCGCGACGACGAGCGGTTCCTGGTCCACCAGCTCAACCGCCGCGACGCCGACGGCACGCCGCGGGTCGATCGTGTACCGGTGACCATCACCCGGTGGCCCCCGGGCGAGCGGGTCTACGGGAGGTGACGCATGGACGAACGGATCACCCTGCGGGTCACCCGCTACCGGCCGGACAAGGACCGGGAACCGTCCTGGCAGGACTACGACGTACCCCTGCGTCAGGAGTGGACCGTCCTCGACGCGCTCAACCACGTCAAGAGCGACATCGACACCACCCTGGCGTTCCGCTGGTCGTGCCGGATGGGCATCTGTGGCAGCTGCGGGATGAACGTCGAGGGAGAGCCCCGGCTCGCCTGCGCGGCCTTCCTCTCCGACTACGCCCCCGGCCCCGTGCGCGTGGAGCCGCTCGGCAACTTCCCGGTCGCGCGTGACCTCGTCGTCGACATCGAGGACTTCATGGCCAAGCTCCCCCGCGTGAAGCCGTGGATCATCCGCGACGAGGAGCGACCGATCGACGACGGCGAGTACCTCCAGACACCGGAGGAGCTCGATGCCTACCAGCAGTTCAGCATGTGCATCAACTGCATGCTGTGCTACGCCGCCTGCCCGGTCTACGGCCTCGACCCCGACTTCGTCGGACCGGCCGCGATCGCCCTGGCCGAGCGCTATGACCTCGACTCGCGGGACCAGGGTGCCCGCGAGCGGCTCGACGTGCTGATCGAGCACGAGGGTGTCTACGGCTGCACCTTCGTCGGCGAGTGCACGCGGGTCTGCCCCAAGCACGTCGACCCCGCCGGCGCCATCCAGCGCTACAAGCTCAAGGCCGCGCAGGAGTCGGTCAAGGCGTTCCTGCTCCCGCGGGGCCTCCGCCCGAAGGCGAGGAGGCCATGAGCGACGACCTGCTCTACCGCCGGCCGGTCTCGGTGTGGTGGTGGACGCGCAAGCGCACCTACTTCCTGTTCGTCATGCGCGAGCTGAGCAGCCTCTTCATCGCCTGGCTGGTGTTCTTCCTGCTGCTCCTCATCCGGGCGGTCGCCCACGGCGAGGCGGCGTACGCCGAGTTCCTCGAGCGGGCGGCCTCCCCCTGGCTGGTGGCGCTCAACCTGGTCGCCTTCGGGTTCCTGCTCCTGCACGCGGTCACGTGGTTCTCCCTGACCCCGAAGGCGATGGTCCTCAGCGTCCGCGGGCGACGGGTGCCTCCGGCAGCGATCCTCGGTGCGCAGTACGCCGGCCTGGCCGTGGTGTCGGCCTTCGTGCTCTGGCTGGTGACCCGATGAGCACCCGCCGGTTGAGGTTCCACGCCGAGCCCTTCGTCTGGCTCGCGTTCAGCGGTGGCGGCGTGCTGGCCGCGGTCCTCCTGCCGGTGCTGGCCTTCCTGTTCGCGCTCGCGTTCCCGCTCGGGTGGATCGAGCCGCCCAGCCACGACCGGATCGCGGCCGTGGTCGGCCACCCGCTGACGTTCCTGGTGCTGCTCGGCGCCTTCCCGGTGATCCTGGTGCACGCCGCCCACCGGTTCCGCTACACGCTCTACGACGGGCTGCAGGTCAAGCACCAGGGCCTCGTGGCCGTGCTCTGCTACGGCGGCGCGCTGGCCGGCAGCTTCGCCACCCTGGTGTATCTCGGCAACGCCCTGACCGGCTGACCTGGGGGGCACTGGTTCGTCTGCATCCCTTGATGAAACGTCACTTCCCCATGTGAGTTCGCCGAGGGAAGTGCCGGTTCGTCTGCATACCTTGATGAAGCTGCGGTGGTTGGTGGCACCCGCTGGCTCCGGCCGCATGACGTCCGGCAGGGTGGTCCCATGGAGCACATCGAGATCGCCCGCGCCGAGTCCGAGCGCGGCGAGCTGGTGCTGCGGGAGCGGCACGAGAACGGCGCCCCGGTCGTGCTGGAGCTGCGCGCCAACGGCGTGTTCGTGATGGACACCCACGAGACCCGCAGCGAGCAGGCCCTCGCCGAGGCCGCACTCCAGCTGGTGGCGGAGCCGCGCGACGTGCTGGTCGGAGGACTGGGGCTGGGCTACACGATGCACCAGGTGCTGGCCGACCAGCGGGTCGAGCGCTGCTCGGTGGTCGAGATCGAGCCCGCCCTGGTGGAGTGGATGCGCGACGGGACCATCCCGCACGGGCCGGCGATGCTGGCCGACCAGCGCGCCAACCCGGTCGTGGCCGACATCGGCCCCGCCCTCGGCGAGGTGTCCGACGCGTCGTACGACCTGGTGCTGCTCGACGTCGACAACGGTCCGGGCCACCTGGTGCACGAGCACAACGCCGCGCTCTACGAGCCGGAGTTCCTGACCGGCGTCCGGCGGATCCTGCGTCCCGGG
>NZ_DASSXS010000259.1:0-17874 GCF_035703625.1 Nocardioides sp.
GTCGAGCCCTTCTGGCCGATCGCGACGTAGATGCAGCGGACCTGCTTCTCCGGGTCGCCGGTCTCCCAGTTCTGCTTCTGGTTGATGATCGTGTCGATCGCGATCGTCGTCTTGCCGGTCGAGCGGTCACCGATGATCAGCTGGCGCTGGCCGCGGCCGATCGGCGTCATCGAGTCGATGGCCTTGATGCCGGTGGCGAGCGGCTCGTGGACCGACTTGCGCTGCATCACGGTCGGCGCCTGGAGCTCCAGGGCGCGACGGGTGTCGGACTGGATCTCGCCGAGACCGTCGATCGGGGTGCCGAGCGGGTCGACGACCCGGCCCATGAAGCCGTCGCCCACGGGCACCGAGAGGATCTCGCCGGTACGGCGGACGCTCTGGCCCTCCTCGATCTTGTCGAAGTCACCGAGGATGACGACACCGATCTCGCGGGTGTCGAGGTTCAGGGCGATGCCCAGCGTGCCGTCCTCGAACTCGAGCAGCTCGTTGGCCATGGCCGAGGGCAGGCCGGACACCCGGGCGATGCCGTCGCCGGCCGTCGCGACCGTGCCGACCTCTTCCTTGCTGGCAGCCGCCGGCTCGTAGTCGGCGACGTACTTCTGGAGCGCGTCGCGGATCTCTTCCGGACGAATCGAAAGCTCCGTCATGTTCCCTGCCTCTTCCCTGTCAGTCTTCTCGAAAGTTCTGGACGTCTCGCTGCGCGTGGTCCGCGTGCTCAGCTCGCCAGCTTGCGGCGTGCCTCGTCCAGCCGCCCGGCCACGGTGCCGTCGATCACGTCGTCGCGGATGTGGATCCGCAGGCCGCCGATCAGGTCGGGGTCGACCACGAGGTGGAGCTGGATATCGGTGCCGTACTGGGTGGTCAGCGCCGTGACCAGCCGCTCCCTCTCCGACGACGTCAGCTCGCGAGCGGTGTGGACGGTGGCCACCGCCTCGTCGCGGGCCTCGGCGGCCAGCGCGAGGTAGCGCTCGAGCACGCCGCCGACGGTTCCCCGGCCACGGGCGAGCGCCTCCCTGACCAGCACTGTGGTCGCGGGAAGGGCCTTGCCCTCGAGCAGCCCGCCGAGCAGCGCGGTGCGGTCCGCCACCGAGCGGGTCTGGTCGGAGAGCTCCGAGCGCAGGTCGGGGTTGCCGTCGATCATCTTGCGGACCGCGAACAGCTCGTCACCGACCTTGGACCCGTCCTTGCCGGCCGACCGGACGGTGCTGACCACGGCCAGCCGCTCCAGCACGTCCGGCAGGTCTCCGCTCACGGTCCAGCGCCGGACGACCGCGTCGGAGAGCACCTTCATGGTGCTCGCGCCCACGGCCGAGCCGAAGACGGTCTCCGCGAGACCGGTCCGGGCCTCCGCGTCGACCGAGCTGTCGGTGAGCACCCGGCGGAGGGCGGGGTCGTTGCGCAGCACCCGGACGACGCCGAACAGCTCTTCGCCGGTCGTTGCCTGCTCGGCCAGGGTGCCGGACTTCGTGAGGGTTGCGCTCACCCCCTCCAGCGCTTCGGCCGACGCTCCTCGCAACATCAGCTGACCCCGTCCTTGGCGGCCACCTGCGAGGTCTCGAGCGTCTCGAGGTCGGCCAGGAAGCGGTCGACCACGCGTCCGCTGCGCTCGTCGTCCTCCAGGCTCTCGCCCACGATGCGCCCGGCCAGAGCCGTGGCCAGTGCCCCGACCTCCGCCCGAAGCGTCGTCACCGCGTGCTGCCGCTCTGCCGAGATCTGCGCGTGCGCGTGCTCGACGATGCGGCTGGCCTCGCTCTGGGCCTGCTCCCGCATCTCCGCGATGATCTGCGCGCCCTGCTCGCGGGCGTCCTCGCGGATCCGCGCCGCCTCGTGGCGGGCGTCGGCGATCTGGGCCTTGAACTGCTCCTCGGCCTCGCGCGCATCCTGCTTGGCCTCGTCGAGATCCGCGAACTGCTTGCGGATCGCGTCCTGTCGAGCCGTCATCGCGCGGTTGATCGGCGGGACCACCCACTTGCCCAGGATGAACAGCATCAGCCCGAAGGCCGCGAGCTCGACCAGGAACGTGCCGTTCGGCACCAGGAAGTTGCTCTCCAGCGGTACGAGCTGACTCGTGATGCTTGCCATCAATCGGATCCTTTGCCTCGGTACTGCCTCAGTGCTGCGTCTCTATCCGCGCGTCACGCCGCGCCGAGGACGAAGACGAACAGGGCCATGAAGGCGAGGTTGATGAAGAACATCGCCTCGACCAGACCCACCGTCAGGAAGAAGATGGTCTGGAGGCGACCCTGCGCCTCGGGCTGGCGAGCCACGCCCTGGATG
The DNA here is from genome assembly GCF_035703625.1 of Nocardioides sp. Lineage (GTDB taxonomy): Bacteria > Actinomycetota > Actinomycetes > Propionibacteriales > Nocardioidaceae > Nocardioides. The sequence goes on from NZ_DASSXS010000259.1 coordinate 2,278, forward strand.
TACGACGAACCGGCCAGGCCGTCACCGACACCGGCGCCGATCGCGCCACCGGCGAGGGCGATCCCGCCGCCGACGAAGGCACCAGCCAGCTTGACGGCATCGGCAGTTTCTGTTGCAGCCATTTCTCTCCTTGGTTGGGCACCCGGGAGGTGCCGTCTCTTTCGGTTGTGCGGGTCGTGCTTCTGGTTCACGCTCCGGCCGGCGTACGCCGGTCAGTGCGCAAGTGCGGGGGACTTCTCGTCTTCGGTGGTCTCGTCCGCGGCCTCGTCGGTCCCGGACTCGTCGGTGTCGGAGTCGTCGGTCTCGGCCGCGTGCTTCTCGTCGTGGTCGTCGTGACCGGCTCCGGCCATGCCGAAGTAGAGGACGGTCAGCAGCGCGAAGATGAAGGCCTGGATGCCGCCGATGAACATGTCGAACAGCTTCCAGATCAGATTGGGGGCCCACATCGCGAAGGCAGGGATCAGCCCGATCAGGGCGAGCATGATGCCGCCGGCGAAGATGTTGCCGAAGAGTCGGAGCGCGAGGGTGATCGGCTTGGTGAGCTCCTCGAGGATGTTCAGCGGGAGCAGGGCCGGGTAGGGCTCGAGGAAGTGCTTGAAGTAGCCCTTCGCACCCTTCTGCCGGATGCCGTAGACCCAGACGCTGACGATCGTGATCGCCGCGAGCGCGTAGGTCAGGTTGGTGTCCGCCGTGGGTGCGGGCAGCAGGTGGCCCGTCTCGTGGTTGAGCTCGCTGGGGATCAGCTCGAACCAGTTGGCGATGAGGATGAAGAAGAACAGCGCCACCGCCAGGGGCACGACGAACGGGTGGGTGCGGCCGAGGTTGTCGAGGACCTGCCGGTTCACCTCGCCGACGATCGCCTCCCAGATCAGCTGGATCTTGCTGGGAACGTGGTCGTCGGCGTCCTTGGTGAGCGCACGCCGGGCCCAGAAGCCGAGCAGGATGACGATGGTGCCGGCGACGAGCGTGGCCCAGATCGTGTCGACGTTGAACGTCATGCCGAGAAATTCCTTCTCGACGTGGTGACCGATCTCGATCTCTCCCGACATGGGAAGCAGGCCCATCATGACTTCTTCAGCTCCTTCAGCAGCGGGAGTCCGGTCATCACCAGTGCGATGAGCCGGAACAGGGCGAGACCGAGCAGCAGCCCGATCCCGTCCGGCCAGAACATCACGGCGATGCCGACGGCGACGAGGGTGAGCACCAGCAGGCGCGTCATCGTGGAGGCGATCATCTTGTTGCGCGTGGGCTGCTCGCCGGAGGTGATGACCCGCATCAGCCAGTACTCGGTCACCAGGTGGTTGAGCAGACCGAGGGCGATGCCGCCGGCGATGCAGGCCGCCAGGCGCCACTCGCCCAGCTGTCCGGCCACCCAGTAGGTCCCGCCCATCAGGATCGCGGCCAGGATCGCGGTCTTGCGCTGGTCGCGGAGGACGCGCAGGAACGACGGCCGGTCACCCGGCGAGATCGCGGCGGAGTGTGAGCTCATGGGAGTGGCGGCCTGGTCGGTCATCGGCGCTCACCCTCGAAGGGCAGAACGGACCCGGAGCCAGAAGCCCACGGCACCGGCGAGGATGCCGAGCCCGACACCGATGACCGTGAAGACAGGTGCGGTGCCGGCCTGCGAGTCGATGAGGAGGCCGAGCAGCGTGCCGGCGACGACAGCGCCGGCGAGGAGGCCTCCGAGCCCCACGAGGTCTCGCCCTCGCAGGGAAGTGTCGGAAGGCTCATCGGCCATTCACCCGGGTCGCTTTCGTTGGCGGCGAGGTCGTGTCGATCATGGGAGACGCCGGCGCTCTGGAGCCTCGAGGAAGCCCGCCAGGCGATGTCCGACGACGGCGCGAAACTACCACAGCGAACGCGGTGTCCGAACCCGGGGATGAGACCACCCACGCCCCCCGACGAGGGGGTCCCGGCACGGGGCCTGCGGCGTGCGGTCGTCATGGTCGGCGGCCGTCCTGTCGTGGGTCTGGTCGGTGCTTGTGAAAACTAGCACAAAGTCCGGACGGGCCAGAAACCGCCCCCCTGCTCAGGCTTCCTCGGTGACGGCCAGATGGGGCTTGTGGATGATCGGCAGGACAAAGGTGAGCGCGATGGTGAGCACCGCGGCGGCGGCCAGCGAGCCCCACATCAGGGGGCCGGTGTAGAGGCTGGCCAGGACGGTGCCGAAGGCGACGAGGGCGGCCCAGAGCCACATGATGAACACCGCGCGGCGCTGCGAGTGCCCGATCTCCAGCAGCCGGTGATGCAGGTGCTGCTTGTCCGGGGCGAACGGCGAGCGCCCCGCCCGCGTCCGGCGGACGACGGCCAGCAGCAGGTCGGCCATCGGCACGATCAGGATCGAGATCGGCAGCAGGACCGGGAGCAGGGTCGGGAGCAGGCTCGCCTGGGAGCCGGAGGCGCCCTGGCTGATCTCGGTCCCGGAGAACTGGGTGGTGAGCGTGAGCGCGCTGGAGGAGAGCACAAAACCGATCAGCATCGAGCCGCTGTCACCCATGAACAGCCGGGCCGGGTGGAAGTTGTGGGGCAGGAAACCGGCGCACACCCCGGCCAGCGCAGCACTGAGGAAGGCTCCGGTCGTGGCCAGCGTGACCTGGTTGAGGTTCGCCAGCTGGTAGCTGAACAGGAAGAACGCCGCGGCACCGATGCCGACCACCCCCGCGGCCAGGCCGTCCAGTCCGTCGACGAAGTTCACCGCGTTGACGGTCGCCACCACGACGACGGCGGTGAGGAGGGCTCCCTGCGTCGGGTCGAGGATGAACTGGGTGCCGTCCGGCTGCGGGAAGAAGTTGAACTGGATGCCGGAGACGATCAGGAAACCGGCCGCCAGCACCTGGCCGCCGAGCTTGGACAGGGCATCGAGCTCGAACAGGTCGTCGAGCACCCCGACGGCGCAGATCATCGCGCCGGCGATCAGGACGATTCCGGCGTCGCGGAAGACGAAGGGCCCGCTCCCGGAGAGGAAGGGCAGCTCGCGGCCGACGAGGTACGCCGCGGCGAGGCCGCCCAGCATGGCCAGCCCGCCGAGGTAGGGAATCGGCTCCGCGTGCACGTCGCGGTCGCGGACCTCGGCGATGGCGCCGGTGCGAATGGCGATCTCGCGGGCGATGACCGTGAGCAGGTAGGTGACCGCGGCAGCGATCAGGAAGACGAGGGCGTACTCCCGCATCAGATGTCGTCCGTGAGCGTCACGCCGAGTGGCTCGAGCACCTCGTTGAGCTGCTCGAGGGACAGCGCGCCGTGCCGCAGCACCCGGCCCGGCGAGGTCGTGACGTCGACGATCGTGGAGGCCACGGAGCCGAAGGTCGGCCCGGCATCCACGATCAGGGCGACGAACTCCCCCAGCATCTCCTCGGCGACGTCCGCGTCGGTCGCCGGCGTCTGACCCGTCCGGTTGGCCGAGCTCACCGCCAGTGGGCCGGTCCGCTCCAGCAGCTCCAGCGCGATCTCGTGGTCGGGCATGCGCACCGCGACGGTGCCTCGTGTGTCGCCGAGGTCCCACCGGAGCGAGGCCTGCTCCTTGCACACCACGGTGAGCGGGCCGGGCCAGAACTCCTCGACCAGCGCCCGGGCGTAGTCGGGCACGTCGACGGCGAGCGCATCGAGGGTCGTGGCCGAGCTGACCAGGACCGGCGGGGGCATCTCCCGACCCCGCCCCTTCGCGGCCAGCAGGGCCGACACGGCGTCGGCGTCGAAGGCATCCGCAGCCAGGCCGTACACGGTGTCGGTGGGGATGACGATCACCTGGCCCCGCTGCACCGCCAGGCTTGCGGCGTTGAGGGCGATGTTGCGTTCGTCATCGGTCGTCGTGGCGTAGCGCACGTCGTTATCGTGCCAGCCGCGCCGTGAGGAAGCGTGGACGGTCGGCCAGGTCGCGATGGTCCTTTACCTGCGACCAGCGCCCGGAGCCGGTGAAGACCTCCGGGGCGGTCTCTCCCTGGGCGTCGGCATGCTCGACGCCGATCCACCCGCCCTGGCGCAGGAGCACGGCGGCCCGGGCCTCGAGCGCCCGGATCGCGTCCAGACCGTCGGCCCCGGACCACAGGGCCAGCTCCGGGTCGTGGTCGCGGGCCTCGGGCGCCACCGACTCCCATGCGGTGAGCGGGATGTACGGCGGGTTGGACGCGATCACGTCGACCCGGCCGACGAGGTCGTCGAACGCCGTGGCCAGGTCGCCCAGGCGCAGGTCGACGCCGGTCCCGGCCAGGTTGCGCTGCGCCCAGGCGTGGGCGCGCTGGTCGAGCTCCAGGGCGTGGACCTCGGCGGCGGGGACCTCGTCGGCCACCGCGGCAGCGATCGCTCCCGATCCGGTGCCCAGGTCGAGCACCACGGGTCGGTCGAGCGCGCCGGCCTCCTCGATGGCCCACCCGGCGAGCAGCTCGGTCTCCGGACGCGGGACGAAGACTCCCGGGCCCACGGCCAGCGTCACGTGGCGGAAGTGTGCGGTGCCGGTGAGGTGCTGGAGCGGCTCACGCCCGGCCCGTCGGTCGATCAGGGCATCGAGCTCTGCGAGCCGGTCGGGCGGCACGGTCTCGACCGCGAACAGGCCGGCTCGGGAGGTGCCGAGCACGTGCGCCAGCAGTTCCGCGGCGTCGTACTCGGGACTCGGCACCCCCGCCTCGGCGAGGCGGCCGGTGGCGTCGGCCAGCACCGAGCGTCGGTCGGTCATCCTTCGAGGGCGGCCAGCCGCGAGGCCAGGTCGGCGTCGACGCAGGAGTCCAGGACCGGCTGGAGGTCACCGTCGAGCACCTGGTCGAGGTTGTAGGCCTTGTAGCCGGTGCGGTGGTCGGAGATCCGGTTCTCGGCGAAGTTGTAGGTGCGGATCCGCTCCGAGCGGTCCACGGTCCGGACCTGGCTGCGCCTGGCCTCGCTGGCCTCGGCGTCTGCCTCCTCCTGCGCGGCCGCGAGGAGGCGAGCCCGCAGGATCCGCAGGGCCTGCTCCCTGTTCTGCAGCTGGCTCTTCTCGTTCTGGCAGCTGACCACGATGCCGGTGGGGACGTGGGTGATGCGTACGGCGGAATCGGTGGTGTTGACGCTCTGGCCGCCGGGACCACTGCTGCGGAAGACGTCGACGCGCAGGTCGTTCTCGTCGATGCTGACGTCGAGCGGCTCCGCCTCAGGCAGCACCAGGACACCCGCGGCGCTGGTGTGCACCCGTCCCTGCGACTCGGTCACCGGCACCCGCTGCACCCGGTGGACACCGCCCTCGAACTTCAACAGGCCGAACGGCGCCTCTCCCGGCTCCGGCGTCCCCTTCGCCTTCACCGCGACGGTCACCGACTTGTAGCCGCCCAGGTCGGACTCGGTGGCGTCGAGCACCTCGACCGCCCACCGCCGCGCTTCGGCGTACCGGGTGTACATGCGCAGCAGGTCGCCGGCGAAGAGGGCCGACTCCTCGCCGCCCTCCCCCGACTTCACCTCGAGGATGGCGTCCTTGCCGTCCGCGGGGTCGCGAGGCACGAGGAGCCGCCGGAGGTGCTCCTCGGTCGCGGAGCGACGCTCGGCGAGCACCTCGGCCTCCTGCGCGAACGCGGGATCCTCTCCGGCGAGCTCGCGGGCAGCCTCGATGTCCTCCCCCAGCCGGCACCACTCCCGCCAGGTGGCGATGATGCGGGACAGCTCGGCGTACCGCTGGTTGAGCCGCTTGGCGGCGCGCGCGTCGGCGTGGATCTCGGGCTCGGCCAGCTGCCGCTCGATCGCGGCGTGCTCGGTCGTCAGCCCCTCGACTGCCTCGAACATGCGCCCGCCTCCCGGGATGTTCACCGTCCCCTGTAGCTCACGGGGGTTTCGAGACGGGTCGCGGTCCCTCTCACTGCGTTCGAGGGTCCGCCGACCCTCCTCAACCTCTCGCCATGCCAAGTCCTGAGCAAGCTCAGGACTTGGGGCTCGACTTCTTGGCGTAGCGGGCCTCGAAGCGGGCCACACGGCCGCCGGTGTCGAGGATCTTCTGCTTGCCGGTGTAGAACGGGTGGCACTGCGAGCACACGTCGGCGTGGATGATGCCGGACTTGGCGGTGCTCCGCGTCGTGAACTTGGCGCCGCAGGTGCAGGTCACCTCGGTCACGACGTAGTCAGGGTGAATGTCCTTCTTCATGGTGTCCTCTCGTGGTCGCCGGGTCGCCGACCGCGACCTGCGGGGCGTGAACCGGAACCAGCGGTCAAGTGTGCCACCTCGGCCCAGCGCACTGGAAATTCACGTCTCGAGATCACGTTTCCCGACCCGGGCCAGACTGCAGTGGCAGGCGGATGGTGACCGTCGTGCCCTCGCCCACCTTGGACTCGACCATCATCGAGCCGGTGTGCTTCTCCAGGATCGTCTGGACGATCCGGAGCCCGAGACCGGAGCCGCCGATGTCCTTGCTCACCGCGTTCGACGCCCGGAAGAAGCGCGTACCGAGGAGGTCGATCTCCTCCTGGGGGATGCCGATGCCGTGGTCGCGCACGGCGATGGCTGCCTGTCGGCCGTCCCGGGTCAGCTCGACCTCGACGACACCGTCCCTGCGGCTGAACTTCACCGCGTTGCTCAGTAGGTTGAGCAACGCCCGGTGCAGCATCACCCGGTCACCGAGCACGAGCAGCTCCTCCTCGGGCAGCGCGACGTCGAGGGCGATGCCCCGGCGGGTCGCGCCGAGCTGTACGTCGGTGACGACCGGACGGATCACCGTCGCCAGGTCAAGTGCCTCGAGGGACGTGGAGCTCGCCTCCGCCTTCGACAGCGTGAGCAGGTCGTCGACCAGGAGCTGGAGGCGAGCAACGTTGCGCCGGGTGGCCGTGAGCATCCGCAGGTGGTGGGGCGCCATCGACTCCTCGAACTCGTCGGCCACCAGCTCGAGGTAGCCGCTGATCGTGGTGAGCGGTGTCCGCAGCTCGTGGGAGACGTTCGAGACGAAGTCGTCCTGTGCGACGTCGAGCGCCCGCTGCTCCTGCTGGATCCTGTCCTCGACCTGCCGGGCTCGGGCCTGGGCGTCGGCCAGGTCGTTGAGGGCGCCCGCGACCTCCCGCACCTCGCGTGGACCCTCGGCAACGGCGCGGACCCCGTGGCCGTCGGCCATCTGGTGGACCACGGCCTCGAGATCGCGCAACGGCTCGGCGATCTCCGCCGTGAGCCGCCGCCGGGCCCGTACGATGACCAGGGCCTCCAGCAGGGCGAGGAGCACGACCGCGGCCACCGTTGCGCCGAGCCGACGCGAGGAGGCCTCGTTGGCCTGGCTGACCCGGAACTGGTACGCCGCCGTGGTGTCGTCGTGGATCTGCCGGAAGTCCTCGAACAGGGTCAGGCCGGTCGCGAAGAGCTGCCGGTCGAACTGTCCGGTCCCCCCGGGCCGGGAGATGACGACGGCACCGTAGTCCTCGAGCCAGGCCCGGACGGCCCGTTCCTGACGGACCAGGAGTCGCTCGAGACCGGGGTCGTCGGTCGTCAGCTCGGACACGGTCGCCAGGTCGGTGGCGAGGCGCTCCTCGGCCTCCCGGTAGTCGGCGCGCGCCGACGGACGCCCACCCACCACCCACTCCCTCGTGGCCCCCCGCGCGTCGCTGAGGTCGGCGAGGATGTCCTGGTTGGCCGACGCCGCGGGCTGGAGCTCCTCGCTGAGGTAGCGCACCGACTGGTTGGCAAGGAAGCCGCCCAGGATCGCGACGCTCGCCATGGCGAGTGTCAACCCCAGGATCTGTGCGATCACCGGGGAGAGGACCTGGGCGACCGGCCGACCGTCGTTCACGTCTGGTCGAAGCCTGCGCGCTGCATGTCGCCCCAGTGGTGGGCCCGCTTGCGGACCACCTCGACGATGCCTCCGAGGCGCCACCACGCATTGAGCTGCCGGTATCCCAGATTCTCCTCGACCGCTGCGTAGATCGCGCGCAACAGGTCCGGGACTCCCCGGTAGCGGCGGAACGAGACCTCCTCCGCCAGCAGCGCCGTCAGGGTCACGAACACCGAGAAGAGCACCGACGCGGTCAGCATGATCAGCAGCGACAGCGGGTTGACCAGGTCGGACCCGACGTCGACCCACTGTTCGGTACCGAGCAGCACCAGGAGCAGCAGGAAGAAGGCCAGGCCCAGGAACTCGACGACCGGCGAGAGCAGCTCGAACAGGAGGAACCAGGGCATGGTGATCATGCCGATCACGCCGTACCTGGGCCGGAGCAACATGTCCCAGTGCCGGAGGAAGATCTCGGCGAGGCCGCGGTGCCAGCGACGGCGCTGGAGGCGCAGGACCTGGCGGGTGACGGGCACTTCGGTCCACGCCACCGGCTCGGGGACGAAGACGACGCCCGCCTCGGTGTGCGACTCGGCGAGGGTGCGATGGAGGCGCACCACGAGCTCGGCGTCCTCGCCGATGCAGTCCGTGGCCATCCCACCCGCTGCGAGCAGGACGTCCTTGCGGAAGATCCCGAAGGCGCCCGAGATGATCAGCAGCCCGCCGAGTCGTGACCACCCGGCCCGGCCGATGAGGAAGGCACGGAGGTACTCGACGACCTGCACCCGGGCCAGCCAGCGCCGCGGCATCCGCAGGTTCGTGACCCGGCCACGGTCGACCCGGGACCCGTTCGCGACCCGCACCACACCGCCGGCCGCCACCACCCTGCCCGGGTCGTCGGCGAACGGCCGGGCGACGTTGAGCAGGGCCTGTGGGTCGAGCAGGGAGTCGGCGTCGACCATGCAGACCAGCTCCTTGCGGGCGTGGTTGATGCCCGCGTTGAGCGCGTCGGCCTTCCCGCCGTTGGTCTTCTTCACCAGGGCCAGGTTGTGGGACCCACGGCGACTCACCCAGGTGCTCTGCACCGTCGACCTGAGCGGGATGTCCCCGCCCGGGACGAGCGGCACCTCGGCCATGTCGAACTCGGCGATGAGGACCGCCGAGGTGTCGTCGGCGGACCCGTCGTCGATGACCACGACCTCGAGGTCGGGATAGCGCAGCGAGGTCATCGCGTGCACCGCTTGCACGATGCTGGCGGCCTCGTTGTAGGCCGGCATCAGCACCGAGACGCCACGACTGTTGGGGTCGAGGAACCACTCGTCGTACCCGGCGTAGTCCAGCCGCCGTCGATATCCGGTCAGGTCGGCCAGCGCGAGACCCGTCAGCACCAGGTAGCTGAGGTTGACCAGCCCGAAGTAGACGGCGAAGGCGATCGCGACATCGAGGAGGACCTCGCTCATACCCGCTCCCTGAGCTCGGCCAGGGCCAGCACCTCGCGGGCCACGGGGACGGGGCTGAACCTGAGGATCCGCTGCCCGGTCCGCCCACAGCGGTAGAGCGCATTCGCCGCGGCCCTGGCCACCTCGACGCTGTCGTCCTCCAGTGCGCTCCCGAGAAATTCGACCGCGTGGCTCGCGCCGATCAGCCCGATCGCGCGGGCCGCCGCCCGACGCACGTCAGGGTTGGCGTGGTCCAGCGCGTCACCCAGGACCACGATCGAACCGGGAGACCCCAGGGCGCCGAGCGCGTTGATGCACGCGATCCAGAGCTCGTCCGGTCCGCCCGCCATGGCGTGCTCGAGGTCGCCCACCGCGTCGATCGCGCCGACCAGGCCGAGTGCCTCCGCCGCCAGCTGTGCTCGTCGCGCCTCGGTCTCGTCCGCACCCTCCGGCACCGGGTGGAGCTGCCCACGGAGCACTGGGGCCGCCGTGAGGCCGATCCGGTCGATGGAGGCCAAGAAGTCGCTTCGCAGCCGCGGCTCCTCCGCCGCGGCATCCAGCATCTTCGACACCACCACGGGGTCGGGGAACGACCCGAGCGCCAGCATCGCCGTACGGCGGGCGACGAAGTCGCGGTCGTCGAGACCCCGCAGCACCTGGTGGCGTCGTCCGGGCTCGGCGAGGACACCGAGCCGGTAGTACCCGCGGCAACGCCGCACGGCGGACCTGCTCGTCGTCGAGTTCCGGGCCCGGTCCAGCGCGTTCCAGGAGAGAAGGACCTCGCTGAGGCGTTGCCGCGACTCGCCGCGCAGCTTGGGTAGGAGCGCGAACGCGTCGTTCTCGACCGACTTCCTCTGCTCCGGGTCGGCGGCGAGGAGGGTGGCGTAGGCGTCGTCGAGCTCGGGCCCTTCGCCGCTGCCGAGGGTGAGCACGACCCGCCACACCGACGAACGGACGTGGTGTCGGCGTCGTTCGGCCCGGTCCTTGGCGATGCGCGCCAGCACCAGGAGGACGACCGTGACCAGGCACGCCACCGCCAGCACGAGGGCCGAGACGAGAGCGACCCGCTCCATGCTCATCGAGGTCGGGCCAGCAGTGCCTGGACGCGCGAGGCGAGCTCGCGTGGGCTGAAGGGCTTGGTGATGTAGTCGTCGGCACCCGAGTCGAAGCCCGTCTCGACATCGGACTCCTGCGCTCGCGCCGTCAGCAGGATGACCGGGATGCCGGCCATCGCCTCGTCACCGCGGATGACCCGGATCGCGTCGAGCCCCGACATGCCGGGCATCATCACGTCGAGCACGGCCAGGTCCGGCTTGTGCTCCCGGCAGGCGTCGACGGCCGCCGCTCCGTCGTTCACGGCCACGATCTCGTGTCCGAGGGTGGACAGCTTGAATTCGATCAGCTCGCGGATGTCGACATCGTCGTCCGCGACAAGGATCCTCGCCACAGCCACACCTTCCCGAAACGGTGGAACGTGCCGGGAAGCCTATCGGTCCCACGAGCTGCGCGGGGGGAGGCGGGCCGGTCACGGATCCGCCCTCCCCCGTCGGGATCAGTCGCCGTTGCCGGACGCGGTGGGCGTGGTCTTCTGCACCTGCATCAGGAACTCGATGTTGCTCTGCGACTTCTTCAACCGCTCGAGCAGCAGCTCGAGTGCCTGCTGTCCGTCGAGGCCCGACAGCACCCGTCGGAGCTTCCACACGATCTGGAGCTCCTCCTTGCTCATCAGGAGCTCCTCGCGTCGGGTGCCCGACTGCACCGCGTCGATCGCCGGGAACAGCCGCTTGTCGGCGAAGTCGCGACGCAGCCGGATCTCCATGGTGCCGGTGCCCTTGAACTCCTCGAAGATCACCTCGTCCATCTTGGAGCCGCTCTCGATCAGAGCGGTGGCGAGGATGGTCAGCGAACCGCCGTTCTCGATGTTGCGTGCGGCTCCGAAGAACTTCTTCGGCGGGTACAGCGCCGCGGAGTCGACACCGCCGGAGAGGATCCGGCCGCTGGCCGGCGCCGCGAGGTTGTAGGCCCGCCCCAGACGGGTGATGCCGTCGAGCAGCACCACGACGTCATGGCCGAGCTCGACGAGACGCTTGGCGCGCTCGATCGCGAGCTCCGAGACCGTCGTGTGGTCGCTCGCCGGGCGGTCGAACGTCGAGGAGATGACCTCGCCCTTCACCGAGCGCTCGAAGTCGGTGACCTCCTCGGGACGTTCGTCCACCAGCACCACCATCAGGTGGCACTCGGGGTTGTTGGTGGTGATGGAGTTCGCGATCGACTGCATGATCATCGTCTTGCCGGCCTTGGACGGCGAGACGATCAGACCGCGCTGACCCTTGCCGATGGGTGCCGCGATGTCGATGACGCGGCCGATCAGGTTCGTCGGCTCGGTCTCCAGGCGCAGACGCTCGCTGGGGTAGAGCGGGGTCAGCTTGGAGAAGTCGATCCGGCTCCGCGCGGCCTCGGGGTCGGCTCCGTTGACGCTGTCGATGCGCACCATCGGGTTGAACTTCTCCTTGCGCTCGCCCTCGCGGGGCTGGCGCACCTGGCCCACGATCGCGTCGCCGCGGCGCAGGCCGAACTTGCGCACCATCGTCAAGGAGACGTAGACGTCCTCACTACCGGGGAGGTAGCCACTGGTGCGGACGAACGCGTAGTTGTCGAGCACGTCGAGGATCCCGGCCGCCGGCAGGAGGACGTCGTCCTCGAGGATGGTGGTGTCGGGCTCGCTGCGCTGGCCGCCACCGGTGCGCCCACGATCGCGGTCGCGGTCGCGGTCACGTCCCCGGCGCCGACGGCTGCGGCTGCTGCGGGTGTCCTCGCCCTGGTTCTGGCCTCCCTGGTTCTGGCCCCCCTTGTCCTGACCGCCCTGGTCCTGACCGCCCTGCTTGCGGGCACCCTGGTTCTGGTTCTGGCCCTGGTTCTGGCCCTGGTTCTGGTGGCGCTGATCGCGGTTGCCGCCGCCGTGCTGGTCTCCCTGCTGCTGGTCACCCTGCTGCTGGTCACCGTGCTGGCGCTTGCGGTCCTGGTCCTGGTTGTCCCGGCTGCCCTTGTCGTGCTGCCGGCCGCCCTGGTCGTCATCCCTGCGCTGCGGGGACCGCTCGCCCCTGGCCGAGCGGTCCTCCGTGGAGCCAGCGTCCTGGCTGCCCTTGTCCTGGCTGCCCTTGTCCTGGCTGCCCTTGTCCTGGCCGGACTTGCCCTGGCCGGACTTCCCCTGGGCCGACTTGATGGCCTCGACGAGCTGGGCCTTCTTCATGGAGCCGGCGCCGGCGATGCCCATGCCCGAGGCCATCGACTTCAGGTCTGCCAGGAGCATGGAGTTGAGTCCCCCACCGCGCTTCTTGGGCGCGTTCCCGACGGCAGACTGCTCGGTCGGGGAGGTGGTGGGGTCGATGGTTTCCGTCACGTGAGGTCCTTCCCACGTATCAGTGCCGCATCGGCAGGGGTGCCGTCGGCTTCCTGGTCATTGCTTCCTCGCCTGCCCGCTCCGGGCTCCCGCAAGGGATACGCCGGTCGGGTGCGGTCTCGACCACGAGGGAGAGGAAGGGTTGTGCACCGAGTGGTGCAGCGCCGGAATGGCTGGCGCGCCCACAGGCTACCACCCGCTCACCGCGATCGCGGGAGCCCTGAACGGCTGGTGCGTCCGGTCACCCGACCTGGAGACCGAGCCGGTCGATCCCGAGGTGGGAGGACCCCCACGACGGTGGGCAGCGCTCGGCCAGGTCGGTGGCCGCATGGCGTCCGGTGGTGAAGGCGAGCACGGTCGGGCCCGCCCCGGAAACGGTGGCCGCGATCCCGTCCGCACGCAGCCGGTCGACCAGGGCCAGCGACTCGGGCATCGCCGTCCTGCGGAAGTCCTGGTGGAGGAAGTCGCGGGTGGCCAGGAACAGGTGCTCGGGTCGACGGGCGAGCGCCGCGACGAGCAGCGCGGTCCTGCCGGCGTCGGCGGCCGCATCGGCGTGCGGCACCTGGTCGGGCAGCAGGCCGCGCGCCAGCTCCGTGGACACCGGGTCGGGCGGGACGAACACCACGACACTGATCCGCTGGTCGACGGTCGAGGGAAGGGCGAAGAAGTTCGAGCCCTCCTTCCCCGAGATCACGAACCCGCCCAGGAGCGCCGGAGCGACGTTGTCGGGATGGCCCTCGATCCCGGCGGCGAGCCGGAACATGGTGTCGTCGTCGAGCCGGGACTCCCCGTCCACCACCAGCGCTCGTGCGAGCCCAGCGCCGCCCACGATGGCAGCGGCCGACGAGCCGAGGCCGCGGCCGTGCGGGATCGCGTTGTCGCAGGCGAGCCGCAGTCCGGGAGGGTCCACGCCCATGGCGGCAAAAGCCGCGCGCATCGCCTTCACCACGAGGTGCGACTCGTCGCGGGGTACGTCGTCGGCGCCGACTCCGCGTACCTGGACGTCGAGCCCGGACTCCGTCACCTCGCCGACCAGCTCGTCGCGCAGGGAGAGGGCGAGGCCGAGGGAGTCGAATCCGGGTCCGAGGTTGGCCGAGGTCGCCGGCACCGTCACCCGCACCGGACCGTCGACGAGGCCGGACATCTAGGCGAGCCCCGCGGCGTCGGCCGCGGCCGCGACGTCCGCGTCGACGACATTGTCGACGACGCTGCCGAAGCCTTCGAGAGCCGTGTCGGTGTCCTTGAGCCCGTGGCCGGTCACGGTGACCACGACGGTGCGCCCCTCATAGCTCTCCCCCGCCCCGACGTCCTGGATCAGCCCCGCGATCCCTGCAGCCGAGGCAGGCTCGACGAAGACCCCGTCTCGTGCCGCCAGCTGGCGCTGGGCATCGAGGATCTGCGCGTCGCTGACCGCGGCGAACCTGCCCCCTGACTCGTTGCGGGCGGCCTCGGCCAGCTTCCACGACGCGGGGTTGCCGACCCGGATGGCGGTCGCCCTGGTCTCGGGATCGGGGAACGGCTGTCCGGTCACCAATGGCGCGGCACCCTCGGCCTGGAAGCCCCGCATCACCGGCCGCTTGGTGGCGCGGCCGAGGTCGGCGTACTGCGTGTAGCCCATCCAGTAGGCCGAGATGTTGCCGGCGTTGCCGACCGGCAGCAGGTGGAAGTCGGGCGCGTCGCCGAGGCGGTCGACGATCTCGAACGCCGCGGTCTTCTGGCCCTGCAGCCGGTTCGGGTTGACCGAGTTCACCAGGGAGACGGGGTAGTCCCAGGACAGCCCCTTGGCCATCTCGAGGCAGTGGTCGAAGTTGCCGCGCACCATGATGATCTGGGCTCCGTGCAGGATCGCCTGCGTCATCTTGCCGGTGGCGATCTTGCCCTGCGGCACGAGCACGAGCGGCTTGATCCCGGCCCGGGCCGCGTAGGCCGCCATCGAGGCCGACGTGTTGCCCGTCGACGCGCAGACCACAGCCTGCGCCCCCTCCTGGACGGCGACCGAGATGGCCGTGGTCATGCCGCGGTCCTTGAACGACCCGGTGGGGTTGTCCCCCTCCACCTTGAGCCACACCTCGGCACGCGACAGACCCGACAGCCACGCGGACCGCACCAGCGGGGTGCCACCCTCCCCGAGCGTGACGGCGACGGTGTCGTGGGGGATGTCGAGCAGGGGGCGGTACTCCTCGATCACCCCACGCCACTGGGGGTGCGCCTCGTTCATTCGGCTTCCGCCTCGACCCGCATCACCGAGGAGACCTCACGCACGTACTCCATCCCGCGCAGCTGCTCGACCGTCGCGACGAGCTGGGCGTCGGAGGCCTGGTGGGAGACGACCACGAGCTGGGCGTCCTCGTCGCGCCCCTCCTGGCGGACGGTCTGGATCGAGACGCCGTGGTCGGCGAAGGCGTTGGCCACCGCGGCGAGCACACCCGCGCGGTCGTCGACGTCCATGGCCACGTGGTAGCGGGTGAGGGTCTCCCCCATCGGCAGCACCGCCCGATCGGCGTACGCCGACTCACCGACCCCGCGGGTCGAGGCCAGCCGGTTGCGCGCCACCGTGACCAGGTCACCGAGCACCGCGGAGGCGGTGGGCGCCCCACCGGCGCCGGGGCCGTAGAACATCAGCTGACCGGCCGCCTCGGACTCGACGAAGACCGCGTTGTAGGCCTCGCGCACGGAGGCGAGCGGGTGCGAGCGCGGAATCATGGCGGGGTGGACGCGCACGGCCACGGCGTCGTCTCCCGCTGCGGTCGGCCGGAGCTCGCAGATCGCCAGCAGCTTGACCACGCACCCCATCTCCTGGGCCGAGGCCACGTCGGCGGCGGTCACGTCCGTGATGCCCTCCCGGTGGACGTCGGCCGCGGTCACCCGGGAGTGGAAGGCCAGCGACGCGAGGATCGCGGCCTTGGCCGCCGCGTCGAAACCCTCGACGTCGGCGGTGGGGTCGGCCTCGGCATAGCCGAGCTCCTGGGCCTCCTCGAGCGCCTCGGAGAAGCCGGCGCCGGAGGTGTCCATCTTGTCGAGGATGTAGTTGGTGGTGCCGTTGACGATCCCGAGCACGCGG
>NZ_DASSXS010000194.1:0-4452 GCF_035703625.1 Nocardioides sp.
GCATGACCGAGCGCAACGTCCTGGGCGGGGAGCTGGAGCCCTGCAGCACCGACCCGCTGACGGGCTTCTACCGCGACGGAAGCTGCACCTGCCGGCAGGACGACATCGGCATCCACGCGGTGTGCGCGGTGATGACCCCGGAGTTCCTGCACCACCAGCGCGAGGTCGGCAACGACCTCTCCACCCCGCGGCCGGAGTGGCAGTTCCCCGGACTGCGGCCCGGCGATCGCTGGTGCGTGGTGGCGGGCCGCTGGCTGCAGTCCTACGAAGCCGGGATCGCGGCGCCGGTCGTCCTCGCCTCGACTCACGAGCGCGCGCTCGAGATCATCCCGATCGAGCTGCTCCGGGAGGCGTCCATCGACGTGCCGCCCGACGCCAGCTCGCTGGTCTGAGGCCGATCAGCCCTTCTTGGGCACCACGTGGGCGTCCGGCCCCGGATACGTCAGCCCCTCGTGCCCGTCGGACCACCTGACGACGTACGGCGGCGCACCGTCGTCGCCGCGTACCTCGACCACCTCGCCCTCGTGCTTCGGCGAGTCGACCTTCATCCCTTCGACGACCAGTTGATCGCCCACGTTCGCGCGCATCCAGATACCTCCAAGCCAGTCGCTTCCACGATGCTCCGCTTGCACCCGGCGCGCAAGGGCTGTCGGACGACGGTTGCCGGGCAGCCTGTGGAGAGCCGTTCGCGCACCGCGCCGAACCGGGGGAGAGTCACCGGCATGACTGTTGACATGCCCTTCCGACCACTCATCCGCACCCAGGCCGATCTCGAACATGCCTGGCGACACCTCATCGAGCCGCTCGGCTTCTCCGATCACAGCATCTGGATGATGCTCATCGACGGCGACGACCGGCCGATCCCCAGCCTCACCGAGATCGAGGGTGCCGTGGAACCGCCCGAGCCCGAGGAGGTCGACGGCCTCGCCGAGCTGATGCGCCGGCTCCGCGCCGACATCGCGCCCAGGGCACGCTTCGCCTTCCTGCGCTCGCGACCGGGCGGAGGCGGCATCGATCCCCACGACCGGGGGTGGGCGCAGGCGCTCTACGACGCCGCCCGGCTCGCCCGGGTCCCGATCGAGGTCGTCCACCTCGCCACCGACCACACCCTGATCCCGATCCCGATGGACGACTTCCTCGCGGCCGGTTGAGCCAGCCGCGGGACACCATGACCATCGTCGTTGACCCCACCAGGTTTCAGACCACGGTCCGAGACGTCCGGGAGGCTGCGGCCGAGCTCCGGCAAGTCCGCAACCAGACCACCAGCCGGGTCGACTCGCTGCTGCGGGGCGGCTGGACCGGGCTCGCCGCAGACTCGTTCGCCGAGGCCTGGTCGGACTGGCGGCAGGCGGCGGACGACGTATTCACCGGCCTGGTCACCATCTCCGACCTGCTGGACTCGACCCACGACGACCTCACGGCGCGCGATGCCGACGCCAACGGCTCACTCGCCAGGATCACGACGCGGCTGCACTCGAGGCTCGACTGATGCTCCAGGACACCTACTCCCTCGACGTGGCCGAGCTCTTCGACGTCATCGATGACCTCGCCCGCGGCCACGACGCCCTGTGCGAGCTCGCAATCGCCCTCGAACGCCGCATCCGCGAGCTGCACCTGACGTGGGAGGGGCAAGCCGTCCAGGCACACGGGATGGCCCAGGCCCACTGGGACCAAAGCTTCACGCAGATGCGCCATGCCCTGGACCGGATGCGGCAGGCTGCGGCCACCGCTCACCGCAACTACACGTCCGCGGCGGTCGTCAACCGCGACCTGTGGCAGCAGGTTCGATGAGGCTGCTGGTCGACGGCGGTGCCTACGCGACTGCCCGCACCGCCTTCGAGGACGCCAACCAGGTCGCGGCCCTCCAGTACGACGCTCTCACCGGCAAGCTCGCGGGCTACGCAGGCATGGCCGGTGACGACTCCTCATCGGCCGAGTTCGCGGAGGCCTATGACGATGCGGCGGCGCAGGCAGCCGGCGCCCTGGCCGATCTGGTGGCCGGGTTCGCCTCCCTCAGGCACCTGACCGAGGCGTCTCGGGCCAACCACCGCAGCGCCAACGTCTCCTCGATCATCGGCGGCGGCGTGGTCTACGACGGCGACCTCCTGCCGGAGGACGGCGTCGTCACGGTGCTCCCCAGCGCACCGCCCTCCGCGTCGGGTGGTGCGACACCGAGCCAGCCGTTCCCGCTCGACCTGCTCGTCGACGCCATCGACGGGTTCATCTGGCCGAACGCCGACGTGGACCGCCTCCGCGACGCAGCCCAGACCTGGCGCGGCGCCGCCGAGTCCGTCGACGGCCTCAGCACCTACTGCGACGCCGCCATCCGCGGCCTCGAGGGGCAACGCTCCCCCGAGATCCCAGTGGCGATCGAGGCGACCATCGAGCTGAACGCGGCCATCGACTCGGTCGCCGACCAGTACGCCGCGCTCGCCGGCTCGTGTGACGCGCACGCCAGCGCAGTCGAGGCGAAGCGCCGCGAGATCATCGACCTCGCACTCGAGGTGCTGCGCGTGGTCGCCGAAGAGGTCGG
Source organism: Nocardioides sp. (assembly GCF_035703625.1). Taxonomy (GTDB): domain Bacteria; phylum Actinomycetota; class Actinomycetes; order Propionibacteriales; family Nocardioidaceae; genus Nocardioides. Next base: position 2,534 of record NZ_DASSXS010000194.1, read on the forward strand.
TCTCTCGATAGGCATTGGTCTGGTCACGGCAGGGGTCGGCGCGGCTGGCAAGGGCGCCCTGGCCGGCGCGCGGATCGCCGCATACGCACCCCGCTTCACCGCGATCCTCACCGCGCTCCGTGTCGCCGGCTCGGCCACCGCCGCCACCATCCGGACCAGCACCACCGCCCTTCGGTCGGTGCGCAGCCAGCTGGCCAAGTACGTCGAGGTCCTCGCGAGGCGGTCCGTCGCACGGGGCGAGGCGGGCAGCATCGGCCCGTTCGGTCGATGGACGACGTGGCTCGGGGCTCACGAGCACTCCGGGAGCCACACGCTCGCGAAGCACGCCGGCAAGAGCGACGACGAGATCCTGGAGCGCCTCGCGTCGGAGCCGCGACTGCGGACGAGTTCCACCTTCACCGACGAGCAGACAGCAGCCGGGGCCATCGACCAGCTGTTGAGGCAACGCCGTCACGTCGTCGATGACTGGCTGCGCCACGGCGAGGGAAAGTTGGCGATCGACGGTGATGCCGGCCGAATCATCGGCCGGCTGGCACAGCAGGGGTCAGATCACATCACGGAGTCGAGCAAGCTCCGGGCCGTCCTGGTCCCGGACCCAGAGATGCCGGACGGGTGGCGCCTGTTGACGGCCTTCGTGACCACATGACACGAGTCGCTAGCATGGCTGCAGGAAGGGCGACAATGACCGATTTCCCGGCGCTCAAGCGCCTCAGCGGCGCGTACGTCAACGAGGACTGGCCCGACTTCTACGACGATGTCTGGGCGGCTGTCGACGACTTCATCTCGGGCGCCCCGACCTTGGCACGTCAACTGCCCTCCGAGGTCAACCTGGTGTTGCACGAGCAGCGGTCCGAGGGCTCGCTCGAGCGGTTTCTCGACTCACTCGGCCTCGGATATCAACCCCAGCCAGGCGACAGCGGCTTCTCCGGCTTCCTGACCGAGGTCGCTCGACGCGCCTCGGTACAGGCCCACGCGACGTAGCTGCTTCCGGGTACGCCACGCCTGGCGTGACCGTGACGTGACCAGACGACGGTTTCTCAGCGACTGGCCGGAGCCTGACCGACTCAGGCCGCGACGACCGACCCGAAGTAGAAGTCGACCTGGTCGTCACCCCAGCCGCGACACTCCCGCAGGCCACGGCGCAGCATCGCGAGGTACGCCGGCGCGGGGCGCGTGTGGGGCACCGCGTCGAGCCCGTGCGGCGAGGTGAAGGTCAGCATCGGCAGGCCGTCGTGCCGACCGACCTCGATCAGGGTCTCGTAGTGGCCGGGCCCGGCCTCGTGCCGGCCGGTCTCGAGGCCGCCGATGATGATCTCCTCGAGCGGGTCGCCCTCCTCGGGGAGGCGGTGCATCTCCTGGGCGGCCACGTCGGCGAACTGCTGGACGGTGATGCGGTAGGCCCGCGCCGGGGTCGGACCGGGCACGTCGTGGTCGTAGAACGCGACCCCGCCGCCCCACGTGGGGGACTCGCCGGCGAAGTAGAGGCTGCCGGGCAGCTCGACGGCCATGTCCGCGACGGGGAGTGTGGTGTCGCGCGCGCCGACGTACTCGAGGGCGCCGCCGCGCGGGCGGCCACCCTGGAGGTAGCAGCGGAGGCGCTCGCGGCACATGTTGGAGCCGTAGCTGACGTACCAGACTTCAGGGGGAGGCATACGACGACCCAGCATGCCGAAGTCCTGGCTCGATCGCCGTAACCCACGCCACGGCGGGCGAAGTCGCGACGCGGCCTAACGCCGCCGGTGGAAGCGGTAGTCACCCGAGGCGTGTCGTCGGAGGTCCCAGCGGTCGTCGTGGGCCCGACGGTGGTGGTAGCCGCAGAGCGGGAGGCCGTTGTCGAGGTCGGTCGGCCCGTCCTTGCCCCAGCTCAGCCGGTGGTGGTGGATCTCGCACCAGGCGAAGGGGCGTTCGCAGCCGCCCAC
>NZ_DASSXS010000239.1:0-9663 GCF_035703625.1 Nocardioides sp.
GACCGGCACCGACTTCGCCAGCATGTGGGGCGGCTCGACGCTGCCCGAGTGGCGGCGCCGGGGCCTCTACCGCGCCACCGTCGCCCACCGGGCCAGGCTTGCCCGCGAGCGCGGCTACCGGTTCATGCGGCTCGACACCTCACCCGACTCACGGCCGATCCTGAGGCACCTCGGGCTGCGGGCGGTGGCCACCACCACGCCGTACTCCCTGGACGCGCGGGAGCCAGCCGGCTGATCCCGCGGCTCCCCACGGGCTACGGGACGCGCGTCAGGCGCAGGTCCCGGTCGAGGATCGCGGCCAGCCGGTCGGCTTCCTGCTCGATCGCCTTGGCGGGTGGGGCCTGCCCGTCGAGCCAGGTGACCGTGACCTCGTCGCCCTTGCGCGCCCAGGTGCCGCACACGACACCGCCCAGGATCACCGGGTTGGCCTTGCGAGTCATGAGCTCGCGCCGGTCCGACGGGGTGACGTGGGTGTCCTTGGTTCCGGCGCCCATCACCCACTGGTCGTGCCCGGGGAGGAACCGCACCGCCGCCGAGGGAGCAGCGGCTTCGAGGGCGTCGACGTCCTCGCGCGCGGCGTAGGCCACCGTGCCCTCGACGTCGACCGCGACCAGCCGGTCGCCGAGCCCCGCGAACCAGGACTCCAGCCGCTTGCGCCCGGCGCTCAGCCCGTTGCCCAGCCAGTAGTGGAGCCGGCCGACGGTCGCCGGCCCATAGGTCCGGAAGTACGCCGCGACCGCGCGCGGCCCGGCCTCGTCCAGGTCGGGGATGCCGGCCCATCGGGGGTTGTCGTCCAGGCGCTGCACGGTGCGCCGCCCGTCTCGTGTCGGGCCCAGGCTCAGGTCGCCCTGCCAGGACAGTGGCTTGATCAGCGTGCCGGCGCCCTCGTCGAAGACCGGCTCCAGGTGCCGGTAGGCCGTGTGCCGCGCCAGCTCCTGCCCGAGCTCGGCCACGGTCAACGGCCCGTGGCTCAGGGCGTCGCGCACCGCAGCCCGGAAGTCCGGCCAGTCCGCAGGTGCGAGCCGGTAGTGCTCCACCCAGCTCGGCAGCTCCCACTGCCGGCCGGCGGCGCGGATGGCCAGGTAGATGCCTCCGTCCTCGGGCGCGAGGTAGTGCATGGACCCGCGGTAGGCGAACGCCTTGATGACCTCGCCGTCGGCCAGGGCGGCGGCGAGCTCGCCGGGACGCGATGTCGTACGACGTGCGGCGACAGCGATCTCGGCCAGCGACTCGTCCATCGACAGCACCGCCCCGAGGCGGCGTACGACGTCAGCGACCGACCCGGAGCCCACGGGGTCGAGGAACTGCCGCTCCATCCGCCAGGCCAGCGCCTGTGACCACGTGATCGAGGCTTCGGTGTCCGTGCTCATGGCGGCAGCCTCGCACTCATTCCGGACGAACGGCGTCCGGCTCGGGTGGACGCCTGCTCAGGAGCACGGGGCCGCGTCGAGCTGTGCCTGGGCGTCCGCGAGGAGCTCGACCACCCGGGCGCCGAACGCGACGTCGACCTCGTGGGGCTCGCCGCTGCGGACCGACTCGACGAGCTCCTCGGCCGCCACGGCCAGCAGCTCCGATGCTGCGATCTCGGGGCGTGGCGGCATGGGACACAGGCCGCCCTCGCCCCACAGGGTGGCCTCGAAGCCCGCCGCCGCCGGTGGCGCGAACACCGTGAGCGTCGCGGTGCTGGTCGCACCGGACTCGTGCCGGATCACCAGCGTCACCAGGTCGCGCTCACCACCGACGGCCGTGAGCGACCTGACCGGGCCGAGGGCGTTGCTCAACGTCGAGAGGGCGTGCGGGCCGATGTCCCAGAGCGCGCCGCTCTCCTGCCGCCACGGGGACGAGCCGAACGGGTTGCCCTGCTCCTGCAGCGAGCTGAACCAGCGCACCCATCCGCCTCGCCAACCGCCCGCCTCCCGGACCTCCCGGAACCACGCCCTCGAGGTCTCGGGGAAGCGATCGGTGAAGAACACCACCGAGGCCACGCCGGCCTCCGAAGCGGCGTCCCTCAGGGCGTGCGCGGCGCCGACGGTCATCGCGATCGGCTTGTCGAGGAGCAGGTGCTTCCCGGCCTGCGCGGCCCGAGTCGCGAGCTCGGCCTGGACGTCGGGCGGAACCGCGAAGGCGACGGCGTCCACGTCCGCGAGCAGCGCGTCGAGATCGGCGTGGGCCGGGACACCCAGCTCCGTGGCCAGGACGCGCGCCTTCTCCGGGCTGCGACCCCACACCCCGACCAGCTCGACACCCTCGGCCGCCCTCAGGCCCGGGCCGTGGGCGAGGCCCGCCCAGGGACCCGTCCCGACCAGTCCGAAGCGCACGTCGGCACGCTACCGCGCCCGCGGGGTGGGGCCGACCTGCACAGAACCTCCACACGTCGCACACGCTTCCCGACCACGGCCGCTCGTAGCCTTCCGGCATGACCAGCACGCGTCGGGTCCTCGTCGTCGAGGACGACCCGATCATCAACCAGTCCGTCTCCGACCGCCTCGAGGCCGAGGGGTACGACGTGGTGCGGGCGTGGGACGGTCCGGGCGCGGTGGCGGCGTACGGCGCGCACTCGCCCGACCTGGTGGTGCTCGACGTGATGCTGCCCGGGTACGACGGCCACGAGGTGTGCCGCCGGATCCAGGCCGACCGGCCGGTGCCGGTGCTGATGCTGACCGCGCGGGCCGACGAGGCCGACGTCCTGGTGGGCCTCGGCGTGGGTGCCGACGACTACCTCACCAAGCCCTTCCGGATGCGCGAGCTCGTCGCCAGGATCGGCGCCCTGCTGCGCCGGGTCCAGCGCGCCGCCGAGCTGGTGGCCCGCTCGCCGCTCGCGGTCGGTGACCTCCGGGTCGACGCCGCGGCCCGGCGGGTGTGGTGCGGAGGAGAGGAGGTCCGGCTGACGCCGACCGAGTTCGACCTGCTCCTCTGCCTGGCGGAGACCCCCGGTGCCGTGGTCACCCGCGACAAGCTGATGGCCGAGGTGTGGGGCTGGCCCGACGCCTCCGGGACCCGGACCCTCGACAGCCACGTCAAGGGCCTGCGGGCCAAGGTGGGTGTCGAGCGGATCAGGACCGCCCACGGCGTGGGGTACGCGCTCGAGGCGGGGGACGGGGAGTGACCACCCCGCCGCTCGCCCGGGTCGCCTCGCTCAAGGTCAAGCTCGGCCTGCTCGTCGCCGCCAGCGTCACCGTCGCCGCAGCGGTCGCGACCCTCGGCCGGGCCGGTGGCGTCCCGGTCTGGCTGAGCATCCCGGTGACCATCCTGCTGGCCCTGGCCGTCACCCAGCTCCTGGCCGTCGGCATGATCGCTCCGCTGCGTCAGATGACCGAGGCCGCACGACGCATGGCGACCGGCAGCTACGACGTCCGCGTCACCGAGACATCGAACGACGAGGTCGGCGAGCTCGCCCGCGCGTTCAACACGATGGCACGCGACCTGGCACGGGTCGACCGGGAGCGCCGCGAGCTGGTCGCCAACGTCAGCCACGAGCTTCGGACGCCGCTGACCGCCCTGTGTGCCGTGCTGGAGAACCTCGTCGACGGCGTGGCCCGCGACCCCGACTCCCTCTCGGCCGCCCTCGACCAGGCGGAGCGGACCGCTCGCCTCGTGGACGACCTGCTCGACCTCGCCCGGGTCGACGCCGGGAAGGCCCCGCTCACCCCGGAGCCCGTCCCCATCCGGGAGCTCCTCGACGACGCCGTCGCCGAGGCGCGGGTCCTCGCCCGGCCCGTGCAGTACGACGTCCGGGTCGACCCCGGCGACCTCGTCGTCCGGGCCGACCCCGCCCGGCTGCGACAGCTCGTGGCCAACCTGCTCGACAACGCCTCGCGGCACAGCCCCCACGGCGGGACCGTCCTGGTGACCGCGACGCGCGCCGGCGATCGGTACCGGGTCGAGGTGACCGATGCGGGACCCGGCGTCCCGGCGGCCGACCGCGAGCGGGTGTTCGAGCCGTTCGGCACCCTCAGTCCGACCGGGGGCGGCGGCGGGACAGGCCTCGGCCTCGCCATCGCCCGGTGGGTCACCGACCTGCACGGCGGCACGATCCGTTTCGTCGACCCGGGGACCGGCCGCGACGGCGCCCGGGTCCGCGTCGACCTCCCCCTCGACCCGACCGCTCGCCCCACCCATCCCCCCGAGGAGAAGACCATGCCCACCGCCCCCCAGCCTCCCGCGGCGCCCCCCGCACCGCAGGCCGCGCCGGCCGCCGTACCGACGCCGTCGCTGCTCGACGACCTCTTCGCCGGCTTCTGGCCCGACCGGGGGATCCCCGGCCGACGCAACCTCCTCCTCGGCGCTGCTGCGGCCGGCGTCCTCGCCGGCATGGTCCTGCCGTTCCACGACCTCGGGCTCGGCACGTTCCTGGTGCTGCTCGCCTGCGCGGGGGTGGTGGTGGCCGCGAGCCGCCACCGCCGCGACCGGTTCACCCTCACCTGTGCCGCGGTGTACGTCGCCCTCGTGGCCACCTGCGTGGTGCGGGACGCCGAGTGGATCGTGGTGCTCTGCCTGCTGGCCGGGGCGGGCGTGGGCCTCTGCGGGGTGACCCGCGGCCGCACCCTGCCCGGTTTCGTGCTGGCCGGGCTGGCCTGGCCGCTGGCCGGGCTCCGTGGCCTCCCGTGGCTGGGCCGCACCCTCAGCGGTCTCAGCAGCCCACGGCAGGGCGCCGCCATCCTGCGCACCCTCCTGCTCTCCGCCCTCGGGCTGCTCGTCTTCGGCGTCCTCTTCGCCACCGCCGACGCCCTGGTCGCTGAGTGGGTGGGCGCACTGCTGCCGGACCTCACCGTGGACACGTTCGTCCTGCGCACCTTCGTCGCCGTGGCCGTCACGGGAACGGTGCTGGCGGCCGCCTACCTCGCGCTCAATCCCCCGAAGGTCGACGGTGGCGCCCGTGAGGCCCGACCGGTCACCAGCAGGTTCGAGTGGCTGGCCCCGGTGCTCGTCGTCAACGCCGTCTTCGCGACGTTCCTGGTCGCCCAGGCCACCGTGGTCTTCGGCGGCCACGACTACCTGCAGCGCACGACCGGCCTGACCTACGCGGAGTACGTCCACCAGGGCTTCGGGCAGCTCACCGTCGCCACCGCGCTGACGCTGCTGGTCGTCTGGGCCGCGGCCCGCAAGGCGCCCCGCGCGACGACCGCGGACCGGACCTGGCTGCGTGCGGCACTCGGTCTGCTCTGCGTCCAGACGCTGGTGGTGGTCGCTTCGGCGCTCTACCGGATGCACGTCTACCAGGAGGCCTACGGGTTCACCCGGCTCCGGCTGCTCGTCGACGTCTTCGAGGGCTGGCTCGGTCTGCTCGTCCTGGCGGTGATCGCCGGGGGGCTGGTGCTGAAGGGGGCGTGGCTCCCTCGCTTCGCCCTCCTCAGCGGGGCCCTGGCCCTGCTCGGGCTGGCCGCCATCAACCCCGACGCCTGGATCGCCGAGCACAACCTGGACCGCCAGGCCGAGACCGGTCGCGTGGACTGGTCCTACCTCCGCAACCTCTCCGACGACGCGGTGCCCGTCTACACCCGGCTGCCCCAGGATCTCCAGAGCTGCGCACTGGACGGGCGGACCGCCTCGTCCGACGACTGGCTGGAGTGGAACCTCGGACGGGCCCGCGCCGCCGACGTGCTGGCCGGGGCATCGACCGCGCCCGCCGGCGACTGTCCGGAGTCGGACTAGCCGCGAGGCCGGTGCTGATCCGCGTGGTCAGCGGGCCCGCAGGCGGTGCACCCGCAACGCCAGCTGGACGTCGAGGCTGCGGGCGGGATCGCGCCAGTCGGCGCCGAGCAGCTCGCCGATGCGGCCCAGCCGCTGGGAGACCGTGTTGGGGTGGACGTGCAGCCGGGCGCCGGTCTCCTTGAGCCGACCCCCGGTGGCGAACCACGCCTCGAGGGTCGCCACCAGCTCCGAGCCCCGCGCGTCGTCGTAGGCCAGCACCGGACCGAGCGTCGACTCCAAAAAGCCGGCCAGCTCCTCGGGCCCGTTGTCGCCCAGCAGGAGACGGGCCAGGCCGAGCCCGGCCGGGTCGCTGACCTCGCCGGACCGCCCCAGGGTCACCAGGGTGTCGAGGCAGCGGCGGGCCTCGTCGTACGCCGGCCGGAGGTCGTCGGGGCTCGCGGCGGCCACCCCGACGGTGGCCCGCCCGCCGGCGCGCTCGAGGGCGGAGCGCACCTCCTCGCCCACCACGCGCGGATCGTCGGCGCAGACCAGGATCACCACCGTGCCGTGGTACTCACCGACCAGGCCGCGCCCGTCGCCGGCGAGCCGCGCCAGCGCCCGGATCGAGCCGTACCGGTCGATGCCCTCGGTGGCCGCGACCGCCACCGCGAGCGGCGGCTCCAGCACGACGTGCTGGCGCCGGGCGCGCTGACGCAGCGCCGGGTCGCCGGCCTTGCCGTCGAACAGGTCGCTGAGCAGCTCCCCGCCCAGTCGGTTCTCGGTCTCGGCGACGGTGCGGGCGAACAGCAGCACCAGCGCGGTCACCATGGCCCCACGCTCGAGGGTGCGGCGCTCGGCCAGGCCGAGCGACCCGGCGACGTCGTGCAGGACGAGGGTGGCGACGTGCTCCGTGCCGGCCAGGGCGGCCACCACGTAGGAGTCGTCCAGCCGCACCGACCGCCCCGAGGTCACCGACTCGGCCACCGCCCGGTCCCACTCGCCGGGCGCGGCCTCGCCGGCGATCAGGTCGCCGTCGGGGTCGTGCACGGCCAGCCGCCCGGACAGCTCGTCCGCGAGCACCCCGGCCACCTCGACGACCCCGCCGCCGTGGAGCAGCAGGTCGGTGAGCCGGTCGTGTGCCCGGGCCGCGCTCTCGACCGCGACGGTGTGCTCGGTCATGGTCCGGTTGGCCTGGTCCAGCTCGGCGAACAGCCGGGCGTTCTGCAGGGCCACCGCGGCGTGCGCCGCGAACGACGTGAGCAGGCTGACCTCCGCAGGAGGGAACGGCCGCACCGTGCGGTGCACCGCGAGCAGGGCGCCGATGACCTGGTCGTCGACCACCAGGGGCACGCCGAGGATCGCCCGGATCCGCTCCCCGGCGACCGCCTCGTCGATGTAGCCGCGGTGCACGAACCGCTCGTCGGACTGGTAGTCGGGGGTGAAGTACGGCGCCCCGGTCTGGGCGACCAGGCCCAGCAGCCCCGTCCCGAGCGGGAGGCGGAGCTCCTTGAACTCCGGGGTCAGCGCCCCGTCGGTCACCTTCATGTACGACGCGCCCTCGGTCTCGTCGTTGAGCGACAGGTAGGTCATGTCCGCGTTGAGCAGCTGACGGGCCCGGCGCACGATCGCGGCGAGGATGGCGTCCACGTCGCGGATCGCGGTCAGGTCGCTGGCGGTGTCGTAGAGCGCGGTCAGCTCCGCCTCCCGGGCCTGCTGGCGGGCGATCAGCTCGCGCAGCCGGGTGGCGACGTCGTACTCCCGGCGGAGCTCGGCCAGCTCGGCCTCGGACGCTCCCGCCCGCTCCGCGTCGGCCACGACGTCGTCGAACGCGGAGCGTGGGGCCTGGTCGTAGAGCAGGTCCAGGAACGATCGGCTCATCGGTCCGCCCGCATCAGGGCTCCCGGTCGACAGTCATCCGCCGGTCGCCGAAGGCGACCTCGTCCCCGGGCAGCAACGTGGTCGGCTTCCCCGCCACCAGGTCCTTCGGGACACCCTGGCGGATCAGCACCGATCCGTTGGTCGAGCCACGGTCCATCACGACCAGTACGCCGTCGGGCGCGACCTGGAGCTGGGCGTGGGTCTTGGAGAGCGACATGTCCTCCGACCGGAGCGGGACGACGTGCCGCGCCTCCTCGCCCGGCGGCGGCTCGGGGCGACGGCCCACGACGACGAGGCCCTCCACCACCAGGGTCTCCCCGGAGTCGAAGGCGAGCCGCCAGCGTGCCAACGGGGGGCCGGAGGCGCCCGTGGCCACCGGGAGGTCGGGCAACGGCGACTGGGCGACCGGCGACTGGGCGATTGGTGACTGGGCGACCGGCGGCGCCAGCCGCGCGGCGGTCAGGTTCACGATCTGGCGGGTGGGCTGCGCCGCGACCGCCGGCACCTCCGGGGCGGGCCGGACGTCGACCACCACCGACCCGGTGACCAGGTCGTGCCAGCCCCGCCGCCTCCGGCCCGGATCCATCACCGAGGTCCAGGCCAGCGTCGCCACCCCCAGCCCGAACGTGGGCAGGGTGGCCATGCCGAGGATGAGGGCACGCCGGATCGCCGCGAGCACTCCGATCGGCTCACCGGAGTCGACGTGCACCAGGCGCAACCCGAGGACGGCCATCCCCGGAGACGTACCCCGCAGGCCCGCGACCAGCGCCATGGCCAGCCCGACCACCAGCAGCGTTCCGAGGGCGACCAGGACGGCGGCGCCGGGGCCACCGGAGGAGAACAGGAGCCCGTAGGTCGCCCACGCGGCGAGCCCGGCGACCGACCAGCCGATCAGCCGGTCGAGGACGAACGCGTAGAACCTGCGGTCGAGGTCGGCCGCGGGGAGCACCGAAGCGCCGGTTGCCACGATGGTCGCCTCGTCGGCGGGCTGGGTCACGGGTTGGTGACCTGGATGGTCACCCCGTCACCCAGGTCGATGATCGCGCCAGGTAGCAGCTGCACCGCGACGCCGGCCGGCAGGTCCTCCGGGGCGAGGCCGGGCTGCACCAGCACCGTCCCGTTGGTCGAGCCGAGATCGGTGACCACGGCAGACCCGTGGTCGGCACCCGAGCCCGCCCGCACCTCCAGGTGGGTGGACGAGATCTCCTGCTGCGGGCTGGGCACCGTCACCAGCCGCGGCTCCTCCGACGCCTGGTGACGCTGGGGCTGCGGGGCCCGGCCGACCAGGACCGGGCGGTCGACCTCGACCGTCTCGCCACTGGAGAAGACCAGCCGCGCCACCGCCCGGGCCACCACGTCCGGAGCGGGTGCCTGCCCCGGGATGCCAGGCGCGGCCAGCGGGTCCGGCAGGCCTCCCCCGGCCCGGGTGAGCCCGTCGCGGTCGGCGACGGGGGTCTCGGCGGTGTCGGGCTCCGCGCTCTCCGGGCCGGCGGGCGCCGGGCGGGCGCCGCGGCGTGGTGGCTCCTGGACCCGCGAGACGCGCACCAGACCGTTCTGGACCGTGAGGTCCGGCCCCTCCCCGTCGTCGCCGAGATCGATGGCCAGCCCCGTGACGCCGGTCAGGGACTGCTCGACCCAGGTGGTCGCGGCCGCACCGGCCAGCTCCACCTCGCCCTCAGGGGTCGTGAAGCGCGCGGTGGCCGGACCACGGACCACCGCCTTGGTGTCGGCGTCGGACTCGCTGACCAGCACGAAGCCGGGCAGCTCGCGCAGCCCGTCCGAGATCAGGGCGTCGAGGACCTCGTCGAATCCCGCGCCGTCGTCGACGAGGTGCCACAGCTGCGCGACGCGACCCTTCTCCGAAGGTGGGAGCACGACAGTGGCGTGGTCGCCGAAGATCGCGAACCACTCGCCGGGACGGTAGGCACGCGCATTCACCACTCGCAGCTCGGCCGCATCCTCACCCTCGCGGGACTGGTGCGGACCGAAGCGGCCTCTCGCGTCGCTCACGGCACGGCCCCCAGCTTCTCTTCCAGGCTCTCCCGCTCACGCCGGGAGTCACAGGCGCTCTCTGAGGCCAATCCCACCACATCGATGACGACCGCCGTGGCGTTGTCCTCTCCCCCGGCCGACACTGCCGCCGCCACCAGCCGG
>NZ_DASSXS010000040.1:0-11056 GCF_035703625.1 Nocardioides sp.
CTCGAGCGCGAGCCGTGGGCGGCCCTCCACGTCAACGCCGGGAGCCACTGGTCCTACGTGGTCATCGAGGGCGACGTGACGCTCTCCGACGTGGCCGCCGACCCGGCCGATGCCGCGGTCGAGGAGCTGGTCGAGCTCTACCGCTCACTGGCCGGTGAGCACGACGACTGGGACGCCTACCGCGCCGCGATGGTGGACGAGGGTCGCGCCGTCGTACGCATCTCGCCGGTGCGTGCCTACGGGATGTTGCGCCGGTCCTGACCGGGGTCCGTCAGCGGCTGGTGGCCCGGCGGTACTGCCTGCTTGCCAGCGGGATGAAGATCGCCAGGATCAGCGCCGACCAGATCAGCGTGTAGAGCTCCGGGTGCTGCAGCGGCCACGCCGTCGGCTCCGGTCCCCCGATCGGGTTGGTGTTGCCGAACAGCTCGCGGGCGGCCTGGGTGACCGCGGAGACGGGATTCCACTCCGCGAACGTCTGCAGCGGCCCGGGCAGGGTCTCCAGCGGCACGAACGTGTTGGCGATGAACGTGAGCGGGAAGATCACCATGAAGGCCGCGTTGTTGACCACCTCGGGCGAGGGCACCAGCATCCCGATCCACGCCATGATCCAGGAGATCGCGTAGGCGAAGACCAACAGCAGCACGTAGGCCCACAGGGCGTTGAGGACTCCCTCGCGGATCCGCCAGCCGACCAGCAGGCCGGTCAGGCTCATCACGATCAGCACGATCACGTTGTTGAGCACGTCGGAGAACGTGCGGCCGGCCAGCACCGCCGACGGTGACATCGGCAGCGACCGGAAGCGGTCGATGATCCCCTTCTTCAGGTCCTCGGCCAGCGCGTACCCGGTGATCGTGGAGCCGAACACGACGGTCTGGGCGAAGATCCCCGCGATCAGGAACTCGCGGTAGGCGTCGCCACCGCTCTGCTGGTCGATCGCCCCGCCGAACACGTAGGCGAACAGCAGGATGAACATGATCGGCGACATGGTCGTGAAGACCAGCAGGTCGGGAACGCGCTTGATCTTGATCAGGTTGCGCTTGGCGACGACCAGGGAGTCGGCGACCGGGGTGCCGTGCAGCGTCGAGCTCATCGGGTCACCGCCCCTTCCTTCTCGGGTGTGGCTTCGGCGGCGTGGCCGGTGAGCGACAGGAACACGTCGTCGAGGGTGGGACGGCGGAGCCCGACGTCGTCGACCGTCACCCCCTGGGCGTCGAGCCGGCGCAGCGCGTCGGCCAGCACCGCCGCGCCGCCGGCGACGGGTACGACGATGGATCGCCGCTCGGTCTCCACGGCGACCTCGCCGGTGGCGAAGGGGGCGACCGCCGCCACCGCCGTCTGCACCTGGGCCTCGTCGTTGACGGTGATCTCCAGCCGCTCGCCGCCGACCTGTGACTTGAGGACGTCGGAGGTGCCTTCCGCGATCACCCGGCCCTGGTCGATGACGACGATGTTGTCGGCGAGCAGGTCGGCCTCCTCGAGGTACTGCGTGGTGAGCAGCAGGGTGGTGCCGCCGGAGACCAGCTCCTGGAGGATGTGCCACATCTCGGTCCGGCTGCGCGGGTCGAGGCCGGTGGTGGGCTCGTCCAGGAACAGCACCGGAGGGCGCGCCACCAGCGCGCCGGCCAGGTCGAGCCGGCGCTGCATGCCTCCGGAGTAGGTCTTGGCGGGCCGGTCGGCGGCATCCTCGAGGCTGAACGCCGCGAGCAGCTCACGGGCACGGTCGGCGGCCTCGCGCCGGCGCAGGTGATAGAGCCGGCCGACCATCTCGAGGTTCTCGAAGCCGGTGAGGTACTCGTCGACGGCGGCGTACTGACCGGAGACGCCGATCTTGCGGCGCACGCCACGCGGGTCGTCCGCCACGTCGATCCCGGCCACCTCGGCCCGGCCCTCGTCGGCCAGGATCAGGGTGGTCAGGATCTTGACCGCCGTCGTCTTGCCGGCGCCGTTGGGCCCGAGCATCGCGAGGACGCTGCCCTCGGGAACCCTCAGGTCGACCCCGTCCAGTGCCGTGACGTCCTTGTAGCGCTTGACCAGCCCCTCGGCCAGGATCGCGTCTGTCATCGGTGTCCCTCCGTCCCTCTGCCCGGTCCAACCACGCCGGTGCGCCAACTCTTCCACGACGACCGAAACCGCCCTCACTCAGACCGGGGCTGGCGCCCGGACTCATCGCTGCGGCGGCCGTCGCTTCTGCGGGTACGTCGTCTCGTGCCGCGCCAGCATCGCGACGAACTCCTCGATCTTGCGCGCCCGGGTCTCGGGCCGCTTGACCCCGCCCAGCCGGTAGATCAGGGCGAACCGGTTCGCCGAGGTGAGGACGTCGAACATCGCCTGCGCGTCCGGGTTCGCGGCGATCGCCGCGGCCAGGTCGTCGGGCACCTCGGCGGTGGCCGGCCCGGCGTACGCCTGCTCCCAGCGGCCGTCGGCCTGGGCCGCCCGGACCGCCGCGCGGCCGGACTCCTGCATCCGGCCCTCCTCCTCGAGCCTGCCGACGCGGGCCACGTTGGTGGCCGACCAGCGGCTCCTGGGGCCGCGCGGGGTCATCCGCTGCAGCGAGCTGCCCTCGTCGCGCCGGCGCCCCTGGCCGTCGATCCACCCGAAGCAGAGCGCCTCGCAGACCGCCTCCTCGTAGACCAGTGACGTGACCTCCCCGCCCTTCTTGTGCAGCACCAGCCACACCCCGCGCGCCGAGTCGTGGTGCTCGGCGAGCCAGGCCCGCCAGCCCGCGGCGTCGGGGACGAGGAGCTCGGGGAGGTCGTCGGCCACCGGCCTCAGCCCCGGTGCGGCAGCAGCAGGTCGGCCCACACCAGCCGGTGGTCGCTGGCGTCGATCAGGGCGGCGGCGGGATCTGTCGAGACCGGCCAGAAGACAGCCGAGTCGAGGATCCGGACCGACCGGTGGGGCAGGAGGTAGTCGGCGCGCAGGTTGCCCGGCGGCTCCGAGAAGTCGGCGGTGTCGAACCGTGGCGGGCTCCGGTGCGACTGGTTGCCCGGCTGCGTCTGCGACGCCTCGACCGCGCCCCGGCTGTCGGGCGTCATGGTGGCGTTGACGAGGGGGTGCTCGAGCAGCTGCTGGGCGGAGCCGGGCACCGAGTCGCCGTCGAGCGGGTCGGAGTTCTGGTCGCCGGCGATGACGAACCTCGCGTCGCGCGCGAGGCCGCCGTACCCGCCGTCGTCGTCGTAGATGTACGACGCCCGCGCGCCCCCGCTGACGTAGTCGGACCAGAAGCGGATCTCGTCGTGGTTGCGGGTGCCGTTGCGGTCCTCCTGCCCGTCGAAGACGGGCGGCGTCGGGTGGGAGACGAGGAAGTGCACCGTCTCGTGGCCGATCCGGAGGGGCAGGTCCCAGTGGGACTTGCTGGAGAGCCGGACGTCGTCGAGCTCGTCCGGGGAGTACCAGTCGGCCGGGGCCGCGGTCGCCGGGTCGTCCGGCAGCATGGCGCCCGGCACGTCCTTCCAGAGGAAGTGCTGGAAGGTGCGGATCTGCTCGGTGTCGATGGGGAACTTCGAGTAGACGACCATGCCGTACTGACCGGGGAAGAAGCCGAACCCGTAGGCGTCGCCCGGGCCCCCGACCGCGCCGTTGTTGTCGAGGTCGTGCCCGCTGGGGATCCCGGTGTTGGAGGGCGCCACGAAGTAGTGCCGGTACTCCACGGGGCGCTGGCCGCCCTGCGATACCTCGAGGTAGTTGTCGCGGAACAGCTCGGCCGCCCGGCCGCCCTCGACGTAGTCGAACTCGTTGACCAGGAGGACGTCGGGCCGCGTGCGCTGGACGATCTCGGCGACCTTCTGCGCCTGCCGGTTGTCGGGCGTGGACAGGTCGCGGACCAGGTCGCCCTGGTTGCCCCGGTTGAGCGAGGCGTTGTAGGTGGCGAAGCGGACGTCGCGGTCGACGCTCCGCCTCGACCCCTCGGCCCCGGCGGTGGCGCCGGGGACGACGAGGGCGAGGGCGACGAGGGTGGTGGCGGCGAGCAGGGCCGCGGATCTCCGAGACATGGGCCAGACAGTAGGTCCGCCCGACCCCGGCTGTGAACCACCCCGGGGTGAACAGATAGTCCCGAACGAAACGAACCCGGATCGGGGCCGGGGACAACCTTTTCGTTCGGGACTATCCGGAGAGGCCGGGGTCAGCCTTCGGTGCCGCCCCGGTGCTCGTGCGGGATCAGCGGCTGCTCGGCGCGTACCTTCAGCTGCTGCACCACCCAGCCGTTGCCGTCGGGGTCGGCGAAGCCGAAGAAGGTGCCCCCGTCCCGCTCGTCGAAGACCTCGATCGCGTCGCACTCGACGCCCCGCCCGATCAGCTCGGACCGTGCGGCCTCGGCGTCGGAGACCACCAGCTGCAGCCCGCGCAGCGATCCCGGTGCCATCTGCTGCTGGGACGGCAGGTCGCCGATCACGATCGAGCAGCCCGAGCCCCGGGGCGTGAGCTGTGCGAAGTGCATGTGCTCGTTACGGGTCTCGTGGTCGAGGGCGAAGCCCACCTGGTCGCGGTAGAAGGCGATCGAGCGGCCGAGGTCGCCGACCGGGACGACCACGACCTCGAGGGTCCAGTCCATGGTCATCCGGCGTCCACGGACGTGATCAGCCGCTCGAGCTTGTCGTAGCCCTCGACCATGCCCTTCTCCATCCCGCTCGAGACCATCGCGTCCCGCGTCTCCACCGAGGGGTAGACGGCGTGGGCGCTGAGCCGGGTGCGGCCGCCGCCGAGGTCGGTGAAGGTGAGGAACTCGATCGACACCTGGTCGGGTGCGCCGTCGTACTCGAAGGTCTGGATGGCGAAGTCGTTGTCGCGGACGGTGTGGAAGACGCCGTTGAAGCCGAACTCCGCGCCCTCGGGGTTGCGGTGCGTGAAGCGGTAGCCGCCCTGCGTCACGAAGTCGTGGCGCTCGATCTCCATCTCGTAGCCGTCCGGCCCCATCCACTGACGGAGCAGTTCGGGGTCGCGGTGCGCCCGGAAGACCGCGTCGACGGGGGCGTCGAACTCCCGTTCGGTGTCGATGTAGGGCAGCCCCTCGGGGGCGGTGACGGTGAGTGCGTTGGTCATGAAATTCCCTCCTTGCCTTGGTTTCTCTGTGGAGCCTTCTTGAGTACGGCGTCCAGGCGGCGGAACTGCTGCTCGTGGACGAGGCGGTAGCGGTCGATCCAGGCGGTGAGCGCCTCGAGCGCCGCCGCGTCGAGGTGGACCGGCCGGCGCTGGGCGTCGCGGGTGCGGGTCACCAGGCCGGACTGCTCCAGCACGGCGATGTGTCGCGAGACCGCCTGCAGGGTGATGTCGAACGGCTCGGCCAGCTCGTTGACGGTGGCCGGCCCCCTGCTGAGGCGGGCGATGATCCCGCGGCGGACCGGGTCGGCCAGCGCGGCGAAGGCGCGATCCAGCCGCTCCTCGTCGGCGACGGTCCCCGGCATGTATTCAATCCTCTCTTTGATCAACTAATACGTTGAATACAATCACGGGAATCCGGATCGCGCAAGAACCGGATCGGGAGACGTTGAGTCGTGGCGGTGGATCCGGTCTGCATCGGCGGACGCAAGGGAGGAAGTCATGACCAAGCTGGACGTGTCGTTCACGGCGACACTGCAGAAGAGTCCGAAGCAGGGTGGCTGGACCTACGTCGTGTGGCCGGGGTCGGTGGACTACTTCGGGACCCGCGGACTGGTGAAGGTGCGCGGCTCCGTCGACGGCGAGCCGATCGAGACGTCGTTCATGGCGATCGGTGACGGCACCCACAAGCTCCCGGTCAACGCCGCCGTCCGGCGCAGGCTCGGCAAGGCCGCCGGGGACGAGGTGACGGTGCGGCTCGTGGAGCGCCTCGGCTGAGGTCGGCTCACTCGAGGCCACAGGAGTCGCGGGCGAAGCGGATGGCGTCGGCTGCCCCGGCGTCGGACATCCGGAGGACCAGGTCACCCGACTCGCCTCCCAGCCGGAGGTGGACGATGAACGCGGTCGCCCCGCCGGCCTCGAGGAACGCGTGCTCGTCGCACCGGTTGGGTACGACGAGCAGCTCGATCCGGCGGACCGGCCCGTCACCACGCACGCGCGCCTGCGGTCGCCACACCGAGGACCCCTGCGCGGTCAGCACCGGTGTCCCGCCGACCGTCTCGATCGTGAGCACCCGGCCGGTCGTGCCGGTCGGCCGGGCCACGAGGACCAGCGTCCCGACGCTGCCCTGGCCCGACCCCTCGACCGGGACCTCGTCGGCGAAGGACAGCGCGGCGACCTCCGAGACGGCCAGCTCCAGGCAGCGCGAGGCGACGTACCGCGCGACCACGTCGGCCTCGTCCTCCACCGGGACCCGCACCGTCCGGCCGCCGAGCGCCAGGGTCACGCTGCCGGGGGACTCCGACCGCGGGTGCACGTCGCAGCGCGGCCGCGGCGGCAGCGCCAGGGGATAGCCGCGCTCGGAGTCGGCGGGGATGGCGCGCAGCCGCTCCCCGGGGATCGGCGAGCGGAAGCGCGGGTCGTGGTACCGGATCGAGGTGGGCGTGATCTCCCGGCGCAGGCCGTTGCCGATCCACACCTGGAACCGGCCCAGCGCCGAGTCGCGGGACGCCTGGCGCAGGTCGGCGACCAGCTCGCCCGCCGGTGGGCCCATGTCGGGCATCGGCAGCGGGGTGAGGGTCGAGATCGACGGCGACGGCGACGGCGACGGCTCGGCGGACGGCGACGTACCCCCGCAGCCGGCGGCGACCAGCGCCGCCAGGACGGCTCCGGTGAGCACCCCCGCCCTGCGCATGTCGCCACGGTACGGGCAACGGGGACCTGTGTCCGTCGCCGTCCCCGGGAGCGTTCTGGGGCACACGCCCCTCATAACCCGGGCGGCCGGAGGCTCGTTGGCCCCGCATGAGGCTGATCCTGCTGACCCTCCTGGCTGCCCTGCTCACCCCGGTCGCCGGCCCGACCGCTGGTCCCGCTGCCGCGGCCCAGGCGCCCCAGGACTGCTTCTGGACCAGCGTCTTCGACGAGGAGAACAGCAACCTCTTCTATCCCGACACCGGCGTGAACTACTACCTCGGCCGGGTCGCGCTCCCGCCGGGCGGCAGGCTCGTCGTCCGCGGGCAGTACCCGCACTCCCGCTACACCAGCTTCAACGTCTACGACGAGACCTTCAAGCCCACCGACGCCCTGGCCGACGTCGACATCCGCCCCGACCGTGGGTCGGTCAACCCGTTCGTCGTCGGCAACCGCCGCGACCGGGCCCGGCGTGACTACACGGTGAAGGTCGTGCCCGCCCCCGCTCCGGCACGCGACCGCAACCGGGCGCGCAACACCGTCTACCTCGGGGACGAGGGCAGGTCCCGCTACAACGCCAGCATGGTGCTCCGGGTCTACCTGCCCGACCGCGGACGCAACCAGTACGGCGGCGTCCCGCTGCCCGAGGTCGCCCTGCGGCTGCCCGACGGCACCGAGCTCGACCAGCCGGCCACCTGCACCGCCCTCACCCAGCAGCCCTCGACCGGCGTGACCGAGGCCGACCAGCAGGGCAACGGCCCGAGCCTCCCCGACTACACGACCGCAAGGAAGCACCCGGACTGGGAGCGGTTCTTCAACGTGCCGCGGACCATGCTGCGGCAGTTCAGCCAGACCCTCGCCGACGAGTACGGCGCCGAGAGCCGCGGCGGCTTCTTCAGCGACGGCAACAACGCCTATGTCTACGCGTTCATGGCCCGCGACCTCGGGCGGGTGCTCGTGCTGCGCGGACGGATGCCGGACGTTCCCGAGACCTACCGCCGGGAGCGGGTGTTCACCCGCGGGCAGCTGCGCTACTGGTCGATGTGCAGCGTCTCGATGCAGCCCTACGGGGTGACCGACACGATCGGCTGCGTCAACGACGCCAGGACCGCGACCAGCCGCGAGGGGTGGTACACCGTCGTCGTCAGCACCCCCGAGGACCGACCGGCCAACGCCCGTCGCGAGTGCGGCGTGACCTGGCTGCCGTTCGGGATCCGCCCGACCGCAGCCCTCGTGATGCGCAACCAGCTGGCCAACCCGCGCTTCCCCCACGCGATCCAGAAGGTCCGCAGGCCCGGGACCGAGCGCGAGGTGATGGGTGCGTTCCTGCCGCGCGGCCACTACACCGGAACCCGGGCCTTCCAGCGCCGCGGCTGCTGACCCGCCACCTCCTGCGCCACGGCCGCCACGAGCCGACGTCACGACCCGCTAACGAAGCCCGGACGAACGCGGCCAGAGACCGCGTTGCCGCCGGCGTGCGACTACGGTGTCCTAGCCATTTGCAGGAGAGGGGGACGCGTGAGCGTCGCGTACGACATCGGCGAGCTGAGCCGCCCGGGCGGGATCGGGGTCCGTTGCCAGGGCGTCGTACACCTCTACCGGACCTTCGAGGGCCACGACGTGGTCGCACTGCAGGGGGTCGACCTCGACATCGACGCCGGCGAGCGGGTGGCGTTCCTCGGGCCGAGCGGATCCGGCAAGTCGACCCTGCTCACCCTGCTCGGAGGCATTCAGAAGCCGAGTGCCGGGCGCATCTTCCTCGGCGAGGACGAGATCTCGCGTCTTGGAGAGCGGTTCCTCGCCCGGATCCGGGCCCGCCGGGTGAGCACGATGCTCCAGGGCGCGACCCGCAACCTGCTGCCCTACGCGACGGCCCGGCAGAACCTCGGGTTCGCCCGGCTCGCGCTCAGCGGCTCCGAGCGCCGGGAGGCGATCGACGACTACGACCTGCTCGCCAAGGTCGGCCTCGAGCAGCAGGCCGACCAGGTCGTCGCCACCATGTCCGGCGGACAGCGGCAGCGGCTGGCGCTCGCGTGCGCGGTCTCGACCATGCCGCAGCTGCTGCTGGCGGACGAGCCGACTAGCCAGCTCAGCCACGAGGACCGCGACCACGTCATCGAGCTGATCCACGAGCTCGGCGACGACCTCGGCAGCACGATCGTGGTGGTCACCCACCAGCCCGAGGTGGCCGCGACCTTCCCGCGGACGGTGACCATGAAGGGCGGCCGGGTCGG
Source organism: Nocardioides sp. (assembly GCF_035703625.1). Taxonomy (GTDB): domain Bacteria; phylum Actinomycetota; class Actinomycetes; order Propionibacteriales; family Nocardioidaceae; genus Nocardioides. Next base: position 8,961 of record NZ_DASSXS010000040.1, read on the forward strand.
CGCCGAGGGACGGCACGGCGCCGAGTACGTCGTCATCGGCGCCGAGGGCGTGGTCCACCTGCCGACCCACCTGGCCGCGGAGTGGCCGCAGGGCACGCTGGTGCGGATCGAGCCCGAGGACACCGACCGGCTCGTGGTCTCCCGGCCCGCCGACCCGCACGAGGGCGAGGAGGACGTGTGAGCTCGCTCGAGATCACCGGGGTCTCCTACACCCTCTCCCGCACGCTGCTCCACGACATCGGCCTGGAGTTCCGGCCCGGCGAGCTCGCCGCCCTCTCCGGTCCGAGCGGCTCGGGCAAGACCACGCTGCTGTCCATCGCCGGCGGTCTGCTCGAGCCGACGCAGGGCACGACGTCGTACGCCGGCCGGCCGATGTGGCTGGGCACCGGCGACCCGCGCCCCGAGGTCGCGTTCGTGCTCCAGGTCTACGGGCTGATCCCCATCCTCTCCGCGCGCGAGAACGTCTCGGTGGCGTTGCGGGCGAGAGGCGTCAGCCCCCGTGAGTCCGACGAGAAGGCCGAGGCCGCCCTGGCGCGGTTCCACATCGCCGACCTCGCCGACCGGCAGGTCGAGGAGCTGTCGGGTGGCCAGATGCAGCGGGTGGCGTGTGCCCGCGGCCTGGTGGTCGGCGCCGACATCCTGCTGGCCGACGAGCCGACCAGCGAGCTCGACGAGGCCAACCGCGGCCTGGTGCTCGGCGAGCTCCGGCAGGAGGCGCTGCGCGGCGCCGTCGTGGTGGTCGCGACCCACGACCCGGCCGTGGCCGACGCCTGCGACCGCCACTACGTGCTCGACGACGGCCGGCTGACCGACCACGTCGCCGCGGTCGACCTCTCGGCGTGGGGACGCACCCAGCCGGAGCACCCGGAGCCCGTCCCGACACCGGTCGCGCCCGTCCCCGTCGGGGCCCCTCGCCCCCCGCAGATCGACCTGGTCGAGACGTCGACCGAGGAGCGTGGCACCCCCGACCGGGAGCCGGGCGACGACGAGATCTTCCGCCGTCCGCAGCGCGACGAGCAGGGACGAGCCTGAATGAACCGCACCCTCCGTGGTGTCTGGGCACGCCGCGGCACCCTCCTTCCCCTCTTGCTCCTGACCGCGGTCGTCGTCGCCGGCGTCGTCGCGGTGGTCGCGCTCGCCGCCGGGTCGAGGACCTCGGCCGCGGTCGCCGTACCGCTGCTCGCCCTGGGGCTGGTCGCCGTCCCCACCAGCGGTCGCGAGCTGGCGGCCACGCGCCGCCGGGAGATCGCGGTCGCCCGGCTGCGCGGAGTGACCAGCGGCCAGCTCGCGGCCACGCTGGCCGTCGAGCCGCTCCTGGTGCTGCTGGTGGGCTCGGCGGCGGGCACCGTGGTCGGGGCGCTGGTCGCCGCCGCGGCCGACCGCCTGTGGGTCGGGGCCGAGTCGTCGCTCGGGCTCAACGTCCTGCCGGCGGTGGCGATGATCGTCGTGGTCGGCCTGACCGCCGTGCTGGTGGGCATGGCGGGTGCCCTGCGTGAGCCGCTGGCCGACCAGGTCAGCGTGGCCGAACGACCGCGCGCCGCCTCCACCGCAGCCCTGTTCGGGAGCGTCCTGGTCCTGGTCGCCGCCGTGGTCGCGACCTACCGCTCGTCGGTCGTCGACGCCGCGGACCCGGGCTGGGTCGTCCTGGCCGGCCCGGCCCTCGTCGGCCTCGCCCTCGGCCAGATCACCGTCTGGGTCGTCCGGCTCCTCGCCGCGGCCGGGGTTCGGTGGACGTCCTCGTCCTCCCTGCCGGGCTTCCTGGCCACCCGACGCCTCGCCCGGATGGCCGAGGCGGCCTCGCCGATCCGGCTGGTGGTGGCGGCGACCGTGGTGGCTGCGGTCTCCCTCACCGGTGCCCAGCAGGTCGGGCAGTGGTCCGAGGCCACGGCGCGGATGCGGGTCGGGGCGCCGTACCGGATCGCCCTCGAGGACACCGACGCCACCGACGCGCTCCGCCTCACCCGCGACCTCGACCCGGACGGCGCCTGGCTGATGGCGGCAACGGTGGTGCCGGACGAGGGGAGCGTCCCCGCGCGCCGGGCCTTCCTCGACGTCTCGCGGTACGACGCCGTGATCGGCGACTTCTACTCCGGTAC
>NZ_DASSXS010000115.1:0-2795 GCF_035703625.1 Nocardioides sp.
CTGAAGTTCGCCTTCACGTTGGCGAGCTCCCCGCCCATGCTTCCGGTCTTGTCGACGAGGAGCACGATGTCGGGCTTCGGCGGGATGGGCGGCGTGGACACCGTCTTGGTCAGGTGGATCACCTCGCCGGGGTCGGCGGCCCGGTTGACGTTCGGCGTCACCCCTTCGGCGAAGGCGGTCCCTCCCGACGCGACGAGTGCGGCGGCCGAAGCGGCGGCCGCGATGGTGTAGCGGATTCTGTTCATTGATCTGTCCCCCTGGACATGTTGTGGTCCCAGGCATCGAGCTGCGGCGGGGTCACGACACCCGAGAACCGGGTTGATGTCTGTCATGGAGCGAGCAGGCGCCCGCTGGATACGTGACGCGTGGACGTATCAGTGGCCTAGACGTCTGCTCCTGATCATCGGACGCCGAGACGCGGCGCCGGCCGCGGCCAGACCCGGCCAGAGAACAAGGAGACGTCAGCATGAGGCAGCACGCTCACCCTCTCGCTCGGGCGGCCACCGTCGCGGCACTCGCGACGGCTGTCGTGATGGGCGGGGTCACCACCACCCCGGCTTCGGCCGAGGACGCCACCGTCACCGCGGTCGGCCGGTTCGTCTACGTCGACGACGGCGGCAACATCCGGGGCATCCGCAATGCACGCGTTGAGATGTGCGACGAGGAGTTCCCCGGCTGTTCGTGGATGGCCACGGGACAGACCGACGCCAACGGGAACTTCAGCCTCACCGGCCGGGCCGGTGACTTTCTCTTCGACATGCCGGACCCTCTGGTCAAGGTCATCGCGGACAGCCCAGCGGGGGTCGTGCAGACCTCCGGCGCGGTCAACTCGACGTACTGCTTCCAGAGCGGCTTCCGTGACAACGCCACCAACGGCTCCACCCAGAACTTCGGTGAGATCAGCCCGGACAGCGGCGTGTCCTGCGACGTGTTCCACAACCAGACCGACAACGACGACGGCGCCTGGCAGGTGTTCACGAACCTCGGCGAGGTCCGCGACTTCATGAACCCGCACACCCAGGCCACCTCGGGTCGCGACGTGCCGAAGGTCCGGGCCTTCTGGCCAGAGGTGCTCGACCGCACGTTCTACCGGGGCCCGGTCCCGTTGGTCGACGAGGGCGGGATCTCGGTGGCCCAGGGTGCCACGTGGAACGAGGGCGTGGTCTATCACGAGTACGGCCACCACGTGCTCCAGCACTTCGCCGAGAGCCCGATGCCCGACTACAACAACGGCAACTGCGACGGCACCTTCTTCTTCGAGGCCGGTCACTGCATGTGGCTCTCGGAGAAGGGCTTCGTGCACTGGACCGAGGGCTTCCCGGACTTCCTCGGCGAAGTGGTGGCCCGGGCCTACGGCAAGGACACCACCATCTCCTCGGTCTACGGCAACCTCGAGGACCTGCCCCACCCAGCGGCGCACGCCGACCCCGACCACGCCAACACCGAGGGTTACACCGCAGCGATCCTGCTGGACGCCTGGGACGGAGTGCGCACCGGTGAGGACCACGACGGCAACGGGTCGCGGGACCGTCTCGACGCCGGCTTCGGTGCGATCTGGAACGTCGTCGACACCTACGACCCCAAGCCGTTCGACGGCGGCTGGAACCACGTCCGGACGATCGACCAGTTCCTGGAGGGCTTCGACGCGCGGAACCCCGGCCTCGCCAGCAGGCTGGCCGAGGTGTACGACGAGAACCACCTCCCCGGGCGTCAGGCGATGGACCTCAGCGTGGGGACGGCGAGCTTCGGCAGTCCTTCGGTTGTCCGGGGCCGGCAGCTCAGCGTCACCGACACCACCCGGAACGTCGGCGTCACCCGCGTTGGCGAGAGCAGCCAGACTGCCTTCTGGCTCTCCACCGACGCCGGTCGTGGGCCGGACGACATCCGGCTCGGCACCCGCGGGGTCCCGGACCTGCTTCCTGCCGGCGGCAGCTCGACCGGCACCGTTCCGCTGACGGTGCCGCCGGGCACCCCGGCGGGCAGCTACTCCCTCCTGGCCTGCGCGGACGGGGACGGTGCCCTGTTCGAGTCCAACGAGGCCAACAACTGCGCGGTCTCGGCGACGAAGGTCGTCGTACAGGTGCAGCGTGCGGACCTCGAGTCGCGGTCGCCGTCCGGATTGCCGGGGACCGTGCTGCGGGGCGGATCGTTCAGCCTGACCGACGTCCTGGCCAACACCGGGGACGCCGAAGCCGGCCCGTCCACGACCCGCTTCGCCCTGTCCGCCGACGCAACACCGGGCGGGGACCTGCCGCTGGCCGGCACCCGATCGGTAGGCACCGTCCTGCCGGGCGCCACCACGTCGGCGAGCGTGTCGGTGACCGTCCCGGGCGGCACCGCGCCGGGCGTGTACCGGGTCGTGGCCTGCGCGGACAGCACCGGCGCCGTGACCGAGTGGGACGAGACCGACAACTGCGCGGTGTCGACCGCCACGCTGCAGGTCACCGCGCCGAACCTGCGGGTGACCGCGCTGTCCAACCCGCCGAGCTCGGTCGTCCGTGGCCGGACCATGCAGGTGCAGGACAGCACCCGCAACGTGGGGCTGGCCCCCGCCGGCACGAGCGTGACCCGCTACCGGCTCTCGCTCGACGGCCGCCTGAGTGCGGGCGACGTGCTGCTGGCCGGTGAACGATCCGTCACCGCTCTGGCGGCCGGCGCCACGGCGACCGGGAGCAAGACGGTCAGGGTGCCGACGTCGATGCCGGTCGGCACATATCGCCTGCTGGCCTGCGCCGACGACACCCACCTCGTCTCCGAGGGCAGCGAGAGTGACAACTGCCGGGCGTCGACGTTCA
>NZ_DASSXS010000013.1:0-4237 GCF_035703625.1 Nocardioides sp.
CTGGGTCCGGTCCGGTCGCCGTGGGACCTCGACCACACGGCCGGCGCCTCGTCGGCCGGGTCCGCGGCCATGGTCGCCGCGGGCGTCGTACCCCTCGCCCACGCGAACGACGGCGGCGGCTCGATCCGGATCCCGGCCTCGGTCAACGGACTGGTCGGGCTCAAGCCCACCCGCGGCCGGCTCGCCCAGGACAAGATGCTGCGCCAGATGCCGGTGCAGATCGTCTCCGACGGCGTGCTGACCAGGTCGGTGAGGGACACGGCGGCGTTCTTCCGCGAGTCGGAGAAGGTCTACCGCAACCTGCGCCTCCCGCCGGTCGGCGACATCACCCGCCCGGGCAGGGCCCGGCTCCGGGTCGCGGTCTTCACCGAGGGCATCGGGGCGAAGGCCTCGCCCGAGGTCGCCGAGCTGACCCTGAAGACCGCCTCGCTGCTCGAGGAGCTCGGCCACGCCGTCGAGCACATCGACCCTCCCGTGCCGGCGTACTTCCGCGACGACTTCCTGCTCTACTGGTCGGTGCTGAGCCTGTTCACCGTGCAGACCGGTCGCCGCACCTTCGGCGAGACCTGGGACGCGGACCTGCTCGACAACCTGACCCACGGCCTGGCCCGCCACTCCCGGCGCGGCCTGCACAAGCTCCCGATGGCGATCGCCCGGCTGCGCCGGTCCGGCCGGGTGACGGCCCGCCTCTTCGAGCGGTACGACGTCCTGCTGACCCCCACCCTCGCCACCTCCACCCCGCGGGTCGGCCACCTCTCCGCCGGCAACGACTACGAGACGACCCTGGAGCGGATGCTGGAGTGGGTCGCGTTCACCCCGCTGCAGAACGCCACCGGTGACCCCGCCGTCAGCCTCCCGCTGGCGACCACCGCCGCAGGACTGCCCCTCGGCATGATGCTCGGCGCCGGTCCAGGCCGGGAGGCGCTGCTGCTCGAGCTCGCCTACGAGCTCGAGGGAGCCCACCCCTTCGCCCGCATCCAGGGATAGTCCCTCACGAAGCGGTGCCTGCCGGCGGCGTGTCGACCACCATTTCGTTCGGGACTATCCGGATCGGCGCTGGACGAGCAGAGCCTGGCTAGACCGGGCGACCAGGCCGCACCGGTCGTGGATCTCCGCCACCGCCATGCCCACCGAGCCGCTGGACAACCTCGTGTCCGCGTCCAGGCAGAGCCACTCACCCTCGGGCTGGCGCAGGACGTGGACGGTCAGCTCGGTGTTGAGGAACCCCCACTCCCGCGGGTCGAAGACGGCACTCACCCCGGAGCCGGAGTCGGCGCAGGTCAACAACCGCTGGACCGGCGAGACCCGCTCACCCTCGACCAGGTCGGGCGCGTGCATCCAGACCACCCCGGGCCCGGGCTGCGCGAGGTCTCCGGAGACCCACCTCCAGTCGACCGCGTCGACGTAGCCGCCGCCCCAGCCGGAGGGCCGCTCGCGCGGGGTGCCGTCCTCGGGTCCGTGGGCCGGAGGGGTCCGCTCGTGGCTGGGCCCGGTGCTCGAGGCCGGGAAGAGCCAGGCCCGGGCGGTCGCGACCGGGCGACCGCGCGCGACGTCGTACAGCTCGGCGGCGGCCAGCTGGACCGTGCGCCCCGGCCGCAGGATCGAGGCCGACACCGCGAGGTCGTCGACCGGCACCGGGCCCAGCAGCTCCATCGTGAACCGGCCGATCACCGCGTCGGAGAGGCCCTCGATGGCCCGGGCCAGCAACCCGGCGGGCGGGCCGCCGTGCTGGCTGTCGGGACCCCAGGGGGACGCCGTCGTCGGGAGGGACTCGAAGCCCTCGCGACCGTCCGCGGAAGGCCCCTGGGAACGGTAGAAACTGGGCGGTTCAGTCGATTTCTCGATCATGTCAGCCGGTGTGTATCCTCATCGGTCGTTGCCCCTTTAGCTCAGTCGGCAGAGCGTCTCCATGGTAAGGAGAAGGTCTACGGTTCGATTCCGTAAAGGGGCTCTGGGCTGAGGGCCTCCGGATCCGATCCGGTCGGCTGCTCCGCCCGGTGGCGGGGTAGCTCAGGTGGTTAGAGCACACGGCTCATAATCGTGGTGTCGCGGGTTCGAGTCCCGCCCCCGCTACTGCGCAGACGAAGCATCACCGAGGTAAAGGACTTCCCCGTGGCCAGCAAGAGCTCCGACGTTCGCCCCAAGATCACGCTCGCATGCGTGGAGTGCAAGGAGCGCAACTACATCACCAAGAAGAACCGCCGCAATGACCCGGACCGCATGGAGCTGTCGAAGTTCTGCCCGCGCTGCCGCAAGCACACGGCCCACCGCGAGACCCGCTGACGCTCGCGGCCACCGCGAGACCCGCTGACGCACCCGTCTCGGCGTGACCCGCCCGAAACTTTCGGGCGGGTCGGTCTATTTTGGAACCCATGCCGATCGACCAGTCGCTCGTCGGGCGGTCCTTCCCGCCGACGGAGCCCTACACCGTGTCCGAGGAGAAGGTCCGCGAGTTCGTCTCGGCCACCGGAGGGGAGTACGCCGGCGGCGCCGCGCCCGCAACCTTCCCGATCGTGCTCGCGTTCGATGCCATGAACGCCTTCCTGGGGGCCGAGCAGATCGACCTCTCGCGGATCGTCCACGGCGACCAGAAGTTCAGCTACGAGCGGCCGGTCCGGCCCGGCGACGTCCTCACCGCCACCCTCACCGTCGCCTCCCTGCGACAGATCGCCGGCGCCGACATCATCGGCACGACCAGCGAGATCACCGACGAGTCGGGAGCCCGGGTGTGCGCCACCAGCGCCACCCTCGTGCACCGCGGCGCCGACGCATGAGCGCCTCACTGCGCCCGGGCGACGCGCTCCCGCCGCAGGTCTTCGTCGTCCGCCGCTCCGACCTGGTCCGATATGCCGAGGCCAGCGGCGACCACAACCCGATCCACCAGGACGAGGACGTGGCCCGTTCGGTCGGCCTGCCGGGAGTCATCGCCCACGGGATGTTCACCATGGCGCTCGCCGCCCGCGCGGTCGACACGTGGAGCGACGGGGCGGAAGTGGTCGAGCTCGGCTGCAAGTTCACCAAGCCGGTCGTCGTACCCGATGGGGACGGCGTCGAGGTCCAGGTCGCCGGGACCGTCAAGGACGTCGCCGACGGCCGCACCACGCTGGCCCTCGAGGTGACCTGCGGAGGCGAGAAGGTGCTCGGCATGCCCCGGGCGGTCCTGCGTGCCTGAGCTGCTGCGCGACCACACCACCCTCCGCCTCGGCGGGCCGGCCCGCGACTGGGTCGAGGCCACGACCGAGCGCGAGGTGGTCGACGCGGTGCGCCGGCTGGACGCGGCCGGGGAGCCGGTGCTGGTGCTGGCCGGTGGCAGCAACCTCGTCGTGGCCGACGAGGGGTTCGGCGGCACCGTCGTCAAGCTCGCCACCCGCGGTGTCGCCCCCGACTCCGACGACCCCGACGACCCCGACGACCTCGGTTGCCTGGGTGCGGTGACCGTGACGGTGGCTGCCGGCGAGAGCTGGGACGACCTGGTCGCCCGGGCAGTCGACCGGGGCTGGGTCGGCATCGAGGCGTTGTCCGGGATCCCGGGGTCGGTCGGCGCCACGCCGATCCAGAACGTCGGTGCCTACGGGCAGGAGGTCTCGGAGACGATCGCCTCGGTCCGCACGTGGGACCGGAAGCACGGTCGGCTGCGCACCTTCGCCGCCTCCGACTGCGGTTTCGGCTACCGGACGAGCCGGTTCAAGGAGGAGGCGGGCCGGTTCGTCGTCCTCACCGTGACGTTCCTGCTCCGGCAGGGCAGCCTCGGCGCCCCGGTGCGGTACGCCGAGCTGGCGGCCACCCTGGGGGTCGAGCCCGGAGAGCGGGCCCCGATCGCCGACGTACGCGCGGCGGTGCTGAAGCTGCGTGGCGGCAAGGGCATGGTCCTCGATCCCTCGGACCACGACACCTGGAGTGCCGGGTCGTTCTTCACCAACCCGGTGGTCGCCGCCGCCGACGTACCCGAGGGCGCTCCGGCCTGGCCGCAGGACGGCGGGGTCAAGACCAGCGCCGCCTGGCTGATCGAGCGGGCCGGGTTCGCGAAGGGGTACGGCGGTGAGCGGTCCAGCCTCTCCACCAAGCACACCCTCGCCCTCACCAACCGGGGCGGCGCCACCACCGCGGACCTGCTGGCCCTGGCCCGCGAGATCCGCGACGGCGTCGAGGCCCGGTTCGGCATCCGCCTCGTCAACGAACCCGTCCTCGTCAACTGCACCCTCTGACCCGTTGAGTTGGGGATCCGTGACCGTTGAGT
>NZ_DASSXS010000011.1:0-7553 GCF_035703625.1 Nocardioides sp.
ACCGAGGTCCTGCTCGTGCTCGACGCCACCACGGGCCAGAACGGCATGGTCCAGGCTCGGGTGTTCAGCGAGGTCGTCGACGTCAGCGGCATCGTGCTGACCAAGCTCGACGGCTCCGCGAAGGGCGGGATCGTGGTGGCCGTCCAGCGCGAGCTCGGCGTACCGGTCAAGCTGGTCGGGCTCGGGGAGGGGGCCGACGACCTCGCGCCCTTCGACCCGGGTGCCTTCGTCGACGCGCTCCTGGGGTAACACGGACGTAACGTCCCGGGTCCACCTGTTTCCTCGCCGCAACACGTCGCGGCCCACCGCGAAATCTTCGCCCCCGAGAGTTGGCGCCAATGGGGTGGATCCCGGCCCGACACCGACGTCGTCGTTCGTGACCGCCCTCCGCACAGGCAACACCTGGAGGAGCACTTCGTGGACGGCTACTACACCTGGATGCTGATCTCGTCCTGTCTGGTCCTGATGATGACCACCCCGGGCCTGGCCCTGTTCTACGGCGGCATGAGCCGCTCCAAGTCAGTGCTCAACATGATGATGATGTCGTTCTCGGCGCTCGGGGTCGTCGGCATCGTCTACGCACTGTGGGGCTGGTCGATGACCTACAGCTCCGTCCCCTGGGCCGCCGCGGATGCCGAGAACCCGGGCTGGGAGGCCGCGAAGCTGTTCGCGAGCCCCTTCGACCAGTTCGGTCTCTCCGACACCCTGCCGGCCAACTACGTCTTCGTCGCGTTCCAGCTGACCTTCGCCGTGATCACGGCGGCGCTCATCAGCGGCGCGGTGGCCGACCGGGTCAAGTTCTCGTCCTGGCTGGTGTTCCTGCCGGTCTGGGTCACGCTCTCCTACTTCCCGCTCGCCCACCAGGTCTGGGGAGGCGGCTTCCTCAGCAACGTCGAGGGCGGGCTGTCGGCCCTGACCTTCGGGGTCACCGACGGCCTGGCCAGCGTGGCGCCGATCGACTACGCGGGCGGCACGGTGGTCCACATCAACGCCGGCGTGGCCGGACTCGTGCTCGCCCTCCTCATCGGCGTGCGCCGCGGCTTCGGCCGCGAGCCGATGAAGCCGCACAACCTCACCCTGACCATGATCGGCGCCGGGCTGCTGTGGTTCGGCTGGTTCGGGTTCAACGCCGGCTCGATCGTCTTCACCTCCACCGAGGAGTCGGAGATGATCGCCCAGTTCACCACCGAGACCGGACTGGTGTGGCTCAACACCACGCTGGCCACCTGCGCGGCGATGCTCGGCTGGCTGCTCGTCGAGAAGCTGCGCGACGGCAAGGGCACCTCGCTCGGCGCCGCCTCCGGGGTCGTGGCCGGGCTGGTGGCGATCACCCCCGCCTGCGGCGCGCTGTCGCCGCTGGGGTCGATGGCCCTCGGGGCTGTGGCCGGCGGGCTCTGCGCCCTCGCCGTGGGCCTGAAGTACCGCTTCGGGTACGACGACTCCCTCGACGTCGTGGGCGTCCACCTGGTCGGCGGCCTGGTCGGCACGATCGGGATCGGCTTCCTGTCCACCACCACCGGCCTGCTCTACGGCGAGGGGCTGCGCCAGCTCGTCGTCCAGGTGCTGGTCGCCCTCTACGCGATGGCGTGGTCCGGCGTCGCCACGCTGGTGATCGGCCTGGCCATCAAGCTCACGATCGGCTGGCGGATCGACCACGAGGACGAGGTCGAGGGGATCGACTTCACCGAGCACGGTGAGTCGGCGTACGACCTGACCGGAGGCGGCGGTGCCCGGCGGACCGGCTCGGTCCTCGCCGGCGCGGGCCTCCCGACCCGACCCCCTGGCCAGCCGCAGGCGGAGGGTGAGCCGGCGGGCGAGACGCCGGAGCAGCCCAGCGACAAGCCGACCGAGAAGCAGGGAGCATCCGCATGAAGCTGATCACCGCGGTCATCAAGCCGCACCGGTGGGAGGACGTCCGTGAGGCCCTCGAGACCTTCGGGGTGACCGGGATGACCGTGTCCGAGGTCAGCGGCTACGGCCGCCAGAAGGGGCACACCGAGGTCTATCGCGGCGCGGAGTACGACATCGCGCTGGTGCCCAAGATCCGGATCGAGATCGTGGTCGACGACGCCGACGCGGAGGACATCGTCGGCATCATCGTCAAGACCGCGCAGACCGGCCGGATCGGCGACGGCAAGGTGTGGACCAGCCCCGTGGAGGGCGTCGTCCGGGTCCGCACCGGCGAGCAGGACGCCGCCGCCCTCTGACCCGCCCCACGCTGACCCGCCCGAAAGTTTCGGGCGGGTCAGCGTTTACACGCCCGAAACACGGCCGTCCGGGAGCCGAAACGAGCAGCCGGAAGGGTGAGCGCCCATGTCCCCACTCACCACGGCGGCGGCTTCGGCCCTGGACACCGGCGACACGGCCTGGCTGCTGGCCGCCTCGGCCCTGGTCCTGCTGATGGCCCCCGGTCTCGCCCTCTTCTACGGCGGCATGGTGCGCTCCAAGAGCGTGCTGAACATGATCATGATGTCCTTCGGGACCCTCGCCGCGGTCGCCGTCCTGTGGGCGGTCGTCGGCTACTCCCTGGCCTTCGGCGACGACCTCGGCCTCGGACTGCTGGGCGACCCCACGCAGTACTTCGGCCTGGGGCAGCTGCTCGCCGAGGACAGCAACGGCGACTCCACCGTGCCGCTCATCCTGTTCGCGATGTTCCAGGGGCTGTTCTGCGTGATCACCGGCGCGCTGGTGTCGGGCGCGATCGCCGACCGCGCACGGTTCGGCGCGTGGATCGTGTTCGTGAGCGTGTGGACGCTGGTCGTCTATGCCCCCATCGCGCACTGGATCTTCGACTTCTCCAGCGGTGACCACGTCGGCGGCTGGATGGCCAACGACCTCGGGGTCATCGACTTCGCCGGGGGGACGGCCGTCGAGATCTGCTCGGGCGCCTCGGGCCTCGCGCTCGCCCTCGTCCTCGGCCGCCGGATCGGGTTCGGCAAGGACCCGATGCGTCCGCACAACCTGACCCTGGTCATGCTCGGCGCCGGGCTGCTGTGGTTCGGCTGGTTCGGCTTCAACGCCGGCTCCGCGCTGGGCGCCAACCACACGGCAGCGGTCGTGTTCACGACCACGCTGCTGGCCGGGGCCGCGGGCTCGGCCGGGTGGCTGCTGGTCGAGCGGCTCCGCGACGGTCACGCCACCTCGCTCGGCGCCGCGTCCGGCCTGGTCTCCGGGCTGGTGGCGATCACCCCCTCCTGCGGCTCCCTGTCCCCGATGGGGTCGCTCGCCATGGGAGTGGCGGCCGGCATCATCTGCGCCCTCGCGGTGGGCCTGAAGTACCGCTTCGGGTACGACGACTCGCTGGACGTGGTCGGCGTCCACCTGGTCGGCGGCCTGGTCGGCACCCTCGGGATCGGGCTGATCGCCACGGCGGCCGCCCCGACCGGCGTCGACGGCCTGTTCTACGGCGGCGGGCTCGACCAGCTCGGCAGGCAGGCCCTCGGAGCCGGCGCCGTCCTGCTGTACGCGTTCGTGGTCTCGGGCATCATCGGACTCGTCGTGGACCGGCTGATGGGTTTCCGGATCGACGAGGAGCACGAGATCAACGGCATCGACCTGGTGGTGCACGCCGAGACGGCGTACGACCTGCACGCCACCGCCGGCTCGCGGTCGGGATCCACCGGCCTCCTGCAAGCCACCCGAGAGACCAACCGAGAGGAAGGCGTCCGATGAAGCTCGTCACCGCCGTCATCAAGCCGCACAAGTGGGAGGACACCCGAGCGGCCCTCGAGGCCGTGGGCGTCACCGGGATGACCGTCTCGGAGGTCAGCGGCTACGGCCGCCAGAAGGGGCACACCGAGGTCTATCGCGGCGCGGAGTACGACATCGCGCTGGTGCCCAAGATCCGGATCGAGATCGTGGTCGACGACGGGGACAGCGCAGCCGTCGTCGAGGCCATCTGCAAGGCCGCCCAGACCGGCAAGATCGGCGACGGCAAGGTCTGGGTCGCCTCCGTCGACTCCGTCGTACGGGTGCGGACCGGTGACCGCGACGAGGCCGCGATCTAGCCCCATCTCGTTGAGTTGGGGATTCGCGACCCTTCAGTCGGGGATTCGTGCGGGGAGGGCCTCACGGAGGCCGCACTCGACGGTCACCAAACCCCGACTCAACGGTCGGGAATTCCCAACTCAACGAGAGGCGGGTCCGTGACGGCCGCCGAGCGCGCCGCACGCACCGCGGAGGCCGACCGGTTGTGCGCTTCGGCGTACGAGAAGGCCGGGGGAGGCGACACCGGGTCGGCCCTCGTCGCGGTCGGCGGCTACGGGCGAGCCGAGCTGGCCCCCTACTCCGACCTCGACGTCGTCCTCGTCGCCGACGAGGGTGTCGAGCTCGGCGAGGTCGCCGAGCGGGTGTGGTACCCGTTGTGGGACAGCGGCTCGCGACTGGACCACTCGGTGCGGTCGTTCCCGGAGATGGTGTCCACCGCGGACGTCGACCTGAAGGTCGCGCTCGGCCTGCTCGACCTGCGCCACCTCGCCGGGGACCCGAACCTGACCCTGCGCCTGCGCGCCACGATGCTCACCGGCTGGCGCCGCCGGGCGCGGACCCGGCTTCCGGAGCTGCGCGAGATGGTGCGCGCCCGGCACGAGCTGCTGGGCGAGCTGGCCCACCTGTCGGTACCGGACCTCAAGGAGGCCGAGGGCGGCCTGCGCGACGCCACGGCCCTCAACGCGCTGGTGGCGAGCTGGCTCGTCGACGTCCCGCACGCCGACCTCGAGCGCTGCCGCGGAGCGCTCCTGAACGTGCGCGACGTCCTGCACGCCACCGCCGGGCGCGCCACCGACCGGATCGCTCCGGAGCTGTGGGGCGAGATCGCGGTCGGCCTCGGGCTCGATGACGACGCCGCGGCGCAACGGCACGTGCGCGAGCTGGGCCGGAGGATCACCCACCTGTGCCGGCTGACCTGGCGGCGGGTCGACGGCGCCCTCGCACGACCAGCCTCGCCCCGCGGCGTACGCCGTCCCGTGCTCGACACGTTGGCGCCGGGAATCGCCCTGTCGGCCGGCGAGGTGGTACTCGACTCGACCGCGCGCCCGGCCGACGACCCGCTGCTGCTCCTGCGCACGGCCGCCCTCGCCGCCGAGCACGACGCCGCCCTGGGACCGGCGACCGCGGCTCGACTGGTCCGCGAGGGACGAGCCCTGCCCGACCCCTGGCCGGCGGCGGCCCGGCACCTGTTCGTCCGGCTCCTGGCCTCGGGGCGGGGGCTGCTGCCGGTCTGGGAGACGCTCGACGAGACCGGCGCGCTGGCGGGGATCCTGCCCGAGTGGGAGCGGATCCGGTTGCTGCCGCATGCCTCGTCGATCCACCGTTTCACCGTCGACCGCCACGTGGTGGAGACCTGCATCGAGGCGTCCGCCCTGATCCGCGACGTCGCCCGTCCGGACGTCCTGATGACGGCTGCGCTGCTGCACGACATCGGCAAGGGCGGGCTGACCGAGCACAGCGTGGCCGGAGAGCCGGTGGCGCGCGCCATCGCGACCCGGATGGGGTTCGACGACGAAGCCGTGGAGCTGATCGGCACGCTGGTGCGCTGGCACCTGCTGCTCGCCGAGACCGCGACCACCCGCGACCTCGACGACCCTGCGACCGTGGCCCACGTGGCCGGGCACCTACGGACCCCCGCGGCGGCCGAGCTGCTGACCGTGCTCACCGAGGCCGACGCGCGGGCGACGTCCGCCAAGGCGTGGTCGACCTGGCGGGCCGGACTGATCCGCGACCTGGGTCGCCGGGTGCTGGCCGAGCTGGGACCCGGCCAGGGGGTCGAGCCGGCGCCGCCCATCGACCTGGACGTTCCGTCGTCGGTCGACGACGGCGGCGTCGTGATCGAGGTCGAGCCCGCCGAGAGCGGCTCGACCGTGCGCCTGGTCGCCGTCGACCGGATCGGGCTGCTCGCCGACGCGGCTGCGATGTTCGCGCTCCAGCGCATCTCGGTGAGGGCCGCGCACGCCTGGTCGCAGCAGGAGTACGCCGTCTCGGTGTGGGAGGTCTCCGAGGAGCACCTGGACCCGGCGGTGCTCCGTCAGCGGTTCGAGGCGATCGCGGCGGGCCGGGTCGACCCGGGGGAGCGGCTGCGACCACCCGCCTCCCCGACGCTCGCGCCCATCGTCGTCGTACGCCCGGAGGCGTCGGCGCAGGCCACGGTCCTGGAGGTGCGTGCGACCGACCGTCCGGGGACTGTCCACCTCGTCTGCGCGGCCCTGGCGCGGCTGGGCCTCGCGGTCAGGTCCGCGCACGTGGACACCCTCGGCCCGCAGGCAGTCGACGTGTTCTACGTCCAGGAGGAGAGTGCCGGCGCGCTCTCGGACGAGCGGGCGGCCGACGCCGCCCACGCCGTCAGGTCCGCCCTCACGGGACCGGCCGGTTAGGCTTGACCTTCGATCCTGACCCGCACCACCGCCCAATCGATTACTGGGGACCACTTGTTCGCCACACTCTCCGACCGCCTCGCCGACACGTTCAAGAACCTGCGGGGCAAGGGCCGGCTCTCCGAGGCCGACATCGACGCGACCGCCCGTGAGATCCGGATCGCGCTGCTCGAGGCCGACGTCGCGCTCCCGGTGGTCAAGGAGTTCGTCGGCGCGGTCAAGGAGCGGGCGCGCGGTGAGGAAGTCAGCCAGGCGCTCAACCCCGCCCAGCAGATCGTCAAGATCGTCAACGAAGAGCTGGTCACCATCCTCGGTGGTGAGACCCGGCGCCTGCGCTACGCCAAGTCCGGACCGACCGTGATCATGCTGGCCGGACTGCAGGGCTCCGGCAAGACGACCCTCGCCGCCAAGCTCGCGCTGTGGCTCAAGGAGCAGGGCAAGACCCCACTCCTGGTGGCCGCCGACCTGCAGCGGCCCAACGCGGTCAACCAGCTCCAGGTCAATGGTGAGCGGGCCGGCGTGCCGGTGTTCGCGCCCGAGCCCGGCAACGGCGTCGGCGACCCCGTGTCGGTCGCCAGGGACTCCGTGGAGGAGGCCCGGCGCAAGCTGCACGACGTGGTGATCGTGGACACCGCCGGCCGTCTCGGCGTGGACGCTGAGATGATGAAGCAGGCCGCCGACATCCGCGACGCCGTCGACCCCGACGAGGTCCTCTTCGTCGTCGACGCGATGATCGGCCAGGACGCGGTGACCACCGCCCAGGCCTTTCTCGACGGCGTGGGGTACGACGCCGTCGTCCTCACCAAGCTCGACGGCGACGCCCGCGGTGGCGCCGCCCTCTCGGTCGCCTCGGTCACCGGGCGGCCGGTCATGTTCGCGTCCGCGGGCGAGAAGCTGACCGACTTCGACCTCTTCCACCCCGACCGGATGGCCTCGCGCATCCTCGACCTCGGCGACATGCTCACCCTGATCGAGCAGGCCGAGAAGACCTTCGACCAGGAGCAGGCGCTCAAGGCGGCGCAGAAGCTCAGCGGTCAGGGCGGGGAGTTCACCCTCGACGACTTCCTCGAGCAGATGCAGCAGGTCCGCAAGCTCGGCTCGATGTCGAAGATCATGGGGATGCTGCCCGGGATGGGCCAGTTCCGCGACCAGCTCGAGAACTTCGACGAGCGCGAGATCGACCGC
>NZ_DASSXS010000297.1:0-32570 GCF_035703625.1 Nocardioides sp.
GGACCAGTCGCTCACGAAGCTGGTGCAGACCCAGCGGGACAAGGGCCTGACCCAGCTCGACAACAAGGGTGTGCCGGCCGGGTTCACCTACCTGGGGCAGTTCATCGACCACGACCTCACCCGCAATCCGCAACCGCTGCCCGCCGGGCCGTTCGACCCGACCACGCTGAAGAACCTCCGCACCGCCGCGTTCGACCTGGACTCGGTCTACGGCCAGGGCCCGGACGTGGACGACCAGCTGTACGCGGCCGACCACAAGCACTTCCTGGTGCAGGAGGAGAACGACAACGGGGTGCCCGACCTGGTGCGCAACGAGAACGGCGGGGCGTTGCTGATCGAGCCCCGCAACGACGAGAACCTGATCATTGCCCAGCTGCACCTCGCAGTGCAGAAGTTCCACAACCGGCTCATCGACGAGGGCGCGAACTTCAACACCGCCCGCCGGCTCACCCAGTGGCACTACCAGTGGGTCGTCGTCAACGACTACCTCCCGCACGTGGTCGGCCAGGACCGGGTGAACCTGTTCCTGGGCAAGCCGGTGACCAACGGCTTCTACCAGCCCGGCAACGCCGACGCACCGATGACACCCACCGAGTTCTCCACCGCGATCTTCCGCTACGGACACTCCCAGGTCCGCGACTCCTACGAGGTCAACGACCTCTCCGAGGACGCCCCGATCAAGGTCTTCGACCTGACCCCGGGCGCAGAGGACCTGCGCGGCGGCCAGAACCTGAACGAGAGGACGCACATCGACTGGGCCGAGTTCTTCGAGATCGACGGCGCCCCGGCATTCGAGGGCAACCTGTCCCGCAAGCTCGACACCAAGATCTCCGAGTCCCTGTTCAACCTCCCCCTGGGCGCCCCCGGCCTCCCGAGCACCGGCACCAACATCCTCGCCCAGCTGACCCTGGTCCGCAGCTCGCGCTACGGCATCCCCAGCGGCCAGGACGTCGCCCGCGCCATGGGCATCCCGGTGCTCGCCAACAACAAGCTCGGCCTCAGCCAGACCGCCTACCCCGACTTCCACGGCGAGGCACCCCTGTGGTTCTACATGCTGGCCGAGTCAGAGCTGAAGGAGAACGGCGCCCGACTGGGAGCCGTCGGCGGCCGCATCATCGCCGAGGTCTTCATCGACCAGCTCGCCGTCGACCCCAACTCCTACCTCAACGCCAGGCGTCCGTTCACGCCCTCCGTCGACCACGAGGGAGCCTTCACCATGGGCGACTTCCTCACCTTCGCCGGCGTCGTCGAGGAGGAGCCAGCCCCCTGACAGAGTCAGAAGCAGTCGAACGGGACCGTCAACGACGGTCCCGTTCGGGCGTTCCGGCCCGGGACGATGTCGGTGGAGCCAAGGGGACTCGAACCCCTAACCCCCTGCTTGCAAAGCAGGTGCGCTACCAATTGCGCCATGGCCCCGTGGTGGCGCCTCCCGGGCGGTCAGGCCCTCGGCTGACCCGGGCCGCTGGCGGAGTCGACGTTGTCGGTCGCCTGGGCCCACAGCTCCTGCTCCGCCCGGCTCTCCTCGAGCTTCTTGCGGGCGAGGACTGCGCCGGCGGCGGCGACCAGGACCAGCAGGACCTTCTTCATGGTGACTCCTCGCTTGGCGGGCGGTGCGCGATGGGGTGGGCCTAAGAGGACTTGAACCTCTGACCTCTTCCTTATCAGGGAAGCGCTCTAACCGTCTGAGCTATAGGCCCCGGACCGGTGGGGAACACTACCCCACCGTGGACAACGCCAACAAAACGGAGCGGGGGGTCCTCAGCGGTCTTCGGTGAGGGTGACCTCGATGCCGCCCAGCAGCGCGGCTGCCATGTTGTAGAGGAAGGCGGCGAGGGTCGCGATCGCGGTGATCAGGACGACGTCGATGACCGCCACCAGCATGGTGAAGCCCATGACCCGGGAGACGCCGACGTAGTTGGTGACGTCGAAGTCACCGGTACTGTCGCCGCCCAGGATGTTCTGCACGGTCTGGTTGATGGAGTCCCAGACACCTGCGGCGCCGAGCACCGACCAGACCATGAAAACCGAGACCACGGTGACCAGCCCGAAGGCGATCGACAGCAAGAAGGCGGTCTTCATGACCGACCAGGGGTCGATCCGGGTCAGCCGGAGCCGGGCCCGGCGTGGCCCACGGCCCTTCCTGGCGGCCGGCGACTTGTGGACCGGCGGCTGCGTGTCCGCACGGGCATTGGCGCGGTGCTCGTCCGCGGCATTCGCGAGCTTGGCCTGGATCCGGTCGGCCAGCGGCTGGCGCGCCGTCTGGTCCTCCCCACGCCCGGCGTGGGTGCCGGTGCGGGTGGCAGTGCGCTCAACGGGGCGCTCGGCCATCAGGCTTCACCCTCCTCCGGAGTCTCGGGGTCAGTCGGAGTGGTTCCCGATCCCTCGATTGTCGCATCCTCGGCCACATCCGGCGATTCCGCGTCCGTGGCTGCGCCGGCCTCGCTCGTCTCGTCGGGCAGCACCTCGGCCTCCTTCGTCTCGACCGAGCGCGCGACCACGGCGACGGCGTCGCCGTCCTTGGGGGTCACGAACCTCACGCCCATCGTGGATCGTCCGGTCGCCCGGAAGTGCTCGTTGATGGGGCTGCGCACGACCTGGCCGGCCTGGGTGATCGACAGGATCTCGTCGCCCTCCTCCACGATGAAACCGCCGACGAGCACGCCACGCTCCTCGTTCGCCAGCGACATGGCCTTGATCCCGATGCCCCCGCGCGACTGCAGGCGGTACTCGGAGATCCTCGAACGCTTGGCGAAGCCACCGTCGGTGATCGTGAAGACGTACTGCTCCTTCACGTCGGGCAGGTCGCCCGCGGCGGTGGAGTCGCCGGCAGCCGTCGCCCTGGCCGCCGCGGCCTCCTCGGCGGCGACCGGCTCGGCCCGGATCACCGACATCGAGAGCAGCGAGTCCCCCTCGCGGAACTTCATGCCGTTGACGCCGGAGGTGGCCCTGCCCATCGGGCGCAGCTGGGTGTCGTCGGCGCGGAACCGGATCGCCTGGCCCTTGCGGGAGACGAGCAGGATGTTGTCGTCGGCGTTGACCAGCTCGGCGCCGATGAGCTCGTCGTCGTCCTCACGGAAGTTGATCGCGATCACGCCGGCCTGGCGGGGGCTGTTGTAGTCACCCAGCCGGGTCTTCTTGACCAGGCCGTTGCGGGTCGCCAGCACGAGGTACGGCGCCTGGTCGTAGTCGCGGATCGCCAGCACCTGTGCGATGTTCTCGTCGGGCTGGAAGCTGAGCAGCCCGGCCACGTGGCCCCCCTTGGCGTCACGCGACGCCTCCGGCAGGTTGTAGGCCTTGGTGCGGTAGACCCGTCCGGCCGTGGTGAAGAACAGCAGCCAGTGGTGGTTGGACGTCGCGATGAAGTGCTCGACGACGTCGTCCCCGCGGAGGGTGGCGCCACGCACACCCTTCCCGCCGCGCTTCTGGGTGCGGTACTGGTGGCGCAGGGTGCGCTTGGCGTACCCGCCCCGCGTGATCGAGACGACCAGCTCCTCGTCGGGGATCAGGTCCTCCATGGAGAGGTCGCCGTCGGCCGGGATGATCTGGGTACGCCGGTCGTCGCCGTACTTGCCGACGATCTCCGCCAGCTCCTCGCCGATGATCTGCCGCTGGCGCGACTCGTGGGCCAGGATGTCCTGCAGGTCGGCGATCTCGCGCTCGATCCGGGCCAGGTCGTCGACGATCTTCTGGCGCTCGAGCGCCGCCAGCCGGCGCAGCTGCATGTCGAGGATCGCGTTGGCCTGGATCTCGTCGATGTCCAGCAGCTCGATCAGGCCCTGCCGGGCGTCGTCGACCTCGGGTGAGCGCCGGATCAGCGCGATGACCTCGTCGAGCCGGTCGAGGGCCTTGACCAGACCACGCAGCACGTGGGCGCGCTCCTCGGCGGCACGCAGCCGGAACCGGGTGCGCCTCTGGATCACGTCGAGCTGGTGGCTCACCCAGTTGCTGATGAACTGGTCGATGGTCAGCGTGCGCGGCACGCCGTCGACCAGCGCCAGCATGTTGGCGCTGAAGTTGGTCTGCAGCTCGGTGTGCTTGAGCAGGTTGTTGAGCACCACCCGGGCGACGGCGTCGCGCTTGAGCACGACGACCAGCCGCTGACCGGTGCGACCCGAGGAGTCGTCGCGGACGTCGGAGATGCCCTGGACCTTGCCGGAGTCGGCCAGCTCGGCGATCTTCAGCGCCAGGTTGTCGGGGTTGACCATGTAGGGCAGCTCGGTGATGGACAGCGTGGTCCGGCCCTTGCTGTCCTCGTCGATCTCGATCACGGCCCGCTGGGTGACCGAGCCACGCCCGGTGCGGTAGGCCTGCTCGATCCCGTCGTGGCCCACGATCAGCGCGCCGTTGGGGAAGTCGGGGCCCTTGATCCGCTCGACCAGGGCGTCCTGGAGCTCCTCGCGGGAGGCGTCGGGGTGCTCCAGCGCCCACTGGGCGCCCGCGGCGACCTCGCGCAGGTTGTGCGGAGGGATGCTGGTGGCCATGCCGACCGCGATCCCGGCGGACCCGTTGACCAGGAGGTTGGGGTAGCGCGACGGCAGGACGATCGGCTCCTGGGAGCGGCCGTCGTAGTTGGGCTGGAAGTCGACGGTCTCCTGCTCGATGTCGCGGACCATCTCGAGCGCGAGCGGCGCCATCCGGCACTCGGTGTAGCGCATCGCGGCCGCGGCGTCGTTGCCCGGCGAGCCGAAGTTTCCCTGGCCGTGGATCAGCGGCGCCCGCATCACCCAGGGCTGGGCGAGCCGGACCAGGGTGTCGTAGATCGCGGTGTCGCCGTGCGGGTGGTACTGACCCATGACGTCACCGACGACGCGCGAGCACTTGGAGAACCCGCGGTCGGGGCGGTAGCCACCGTCGAACATCGCGTACAGCACCCGCCGGTGCACCGGCTTGAGGCCGTCGCGCACGTCGGGCAGCGCGCGGCCGACGATCACGGCCATGGCGTAGTCGATGTAGGCGCGCTGCATGGAGGTCTGCAGCTCGATCGGCTCGATCCGGCCTCCCGGTCCAGAGCTGTCGCCGCCGCTCGTCAGGTTCTCGGTCTGCTCGGTCACGTCTCTTCGTCTCTCTGTCGCGTTCTATCCGTGTCTAGCGATCTGGCAAGACAGCTAGATATCGAGAAAGCGAACGTCCTTGGCGTTGCGCTGGATGAACGACCGCCGCTGCTCGACGTCCTCGCCCATCAGGGTGGAGAAGACCTCGTCGGCCTGGGCCGCGTCGTCGAGGGTCACCTGCAGCATCAGCCGCCCGGTGGGGTTCATGGTCGTCTCCCACAGCTCCTCGGCATTCATCTCGCCCAGGCCCTTGTAGCGCTGGACGGGGTTCTCCTTGGGCAGCTTCTTTCCCTGCTCCAGGCCGTCCCGGGTGAGCAGCTCGCGCTCGGAGTCGGAGTAGACGAACTCGTGCTCGTGGGGCTTGTTCCACCGGATGCGGTAGAGCGGCGGCTGGGCCATGTAGACGTAGCCGTGCTCGATCAGGGGCCGCATGAACCGGAACAGCAGGGTCAGCAGCAGGGTGTTGATGTGGTGGCCGTCGACGTCGGCGTCGGCCATCAGCACCACCTTGTGGTAGCGCAGCTTGGCGAGGTCGAACTCCTCGTGGATGCCGGTTCCGAGCGCGGAGATGATCGCCTGGACCTCGGTGTTGGCCAGCACCTTGTCGATGCGGGCCTTCTCGACGTTGAGGATCTTGCCGCGGATCGGGAGGATCGCCTGCACCCGCGGGTCGCGTCCCTGACGGGCCGAGCCGCCGGCGGAGTCGCCCTCGACGATGAAGACCTCGCACTCGGCGGGGTTGGTGGACTGACAGTCCGACAGCTTGCCGGGGAGGCCGCCGCCGCCGAGCAGCCCCTTGCGGGAGCGGGCGAGATCGCGTGCCTTGCGCGCGGCGATCCGCGCGGACGCCGCGGCCTGCGCCTTCCGCACGATGTCGCGGCCCTCGGCGGGGTTCTGCTCGAACCACGCACCGAGCTGGTCGTTCATGATCCGCTGCACGAAGCCCTTGGCCTCGGTGTTGCCGAGCTTGGTCTTGGTCTGGCCCTCGAACTGCGGCTCGCCGAGCTTGACCGACACGATCGCGGTCAGCCCCTCGCGGATGTCGTCACCCGAGACCCGGTCCTCGCGCTTCTTGACCAGGCCCCACTCCTCGCCCCAGTGGTTGACCAGGCCGGTCAGCGAGGCGCGGAAACCCTCTTCGTGGGTGCCGCCCTCGTGGGTGTTGATGGTGTTGGCGAAGGTGTGGACCGACTCGGTGAAGGTGGTGTTCCACTGCATGGCCACCTCGAGGCTCATGTGCTCCTCGGCGCTCTCGGGCGTCTCCGCCTCGAACGAGATCACCGTCGGGTTCGCCTTGTCCTTGCGGCGGTTGAGGTGCTCGACGTAGTCGACCAGTCCGCGGTCGTACTTGAAGACCCGCTCGATCCCGCCCGCCTGACCGCGCCGGATCGCGTCCGACCCGGCCTGGTCGAGGTCGGAGGCGACGGTGTCGTCCTCGACGGCGTCGGCGAGGTCGTCGGCCACCGGCCGCTCGTCACGGATCACGATCTCGAGGCCCTTGTTGAGGAAGGCGTACTCGCGGATCCGGGTGGTGATGGTCTCGAGGTTGTAGGTCGTGGTCTCGAAGATCGTGTCGGAGGCCCAGTAGGTGACGGTGGTCCCGGTGCTCTCGCCCGGCTCCATCGGGCGAACCTGCTCGAGGTCGCCGTCGGGTACGCCGAGCTGGAAGCTCTGGCGCCACAGGTGGCCCCGGTTCCGGACCTCGACGACCAGGCGGCTCGACAGGGCGTTGACGACCGAGACGCCGACGCCGTGCAGGCCGCCGGAGACCTTGTAGCCGCCACCGCCGAACTTGCCACCCGCGTGCAGCATGGTGAGCGCCATCGTCACTGCCGGCAGCTCCTGGCCGGGGGCGGTGTCGGTGGGGATCCCTCGACCGTTGTCCTCGACCCTGACCCCGCCGTCGGCGAGCAGGGACAGCACGATCCGGTCGCAGTGGCCGGCGAGGGCCTCGTCGACCGCGTTGTCGACGATCTCCCAGATCAGGTGGTGGAGGCCACGCTCACCGGTGGACCCGATGTACATGCCGGGTCGCTTTCGCACCGCCTCGAGGCCCTCGAGGACCTGGATGGCGGACGCGTCGTACTCGACTCCGAGGGGTGGTGCTGTGCCGGATCGCTGGCTGGTTTCGACGGGGGCTTCGTCGGTCACGCACACCTCTTCGCAACGGGCCATCCGACCCGGGACGGACCCGGATCCGGCATGGCGCTGACATACAGAAGGTCGCGGCTGGATGAGCCGGCGACCCGGTGTCCATGATACCGCCTGGCGCCCCGCATTCCACGTCCTGACCCCCGAATCGGGGGGATCTGTGGACGAGAATCGCCCCTGAGCGCCGCGTGAAGGCGGCTGCGGCGCCCTCGCAGGGTGGCGCATGGGTACGGGTACGGCCGCGCGGCCGTCAGATCGGCAGATTTCACTTCGAGACGGGCCTGGACGGCCCTCCTCAGTACCAGCAGCCGTTATCCATAGGTGTCGCGGGGGCCCCGGCCGTCGCGCACCGACCGGGATCCGCGCTTCCAGGACGGCCCGTGCGGACCGAGGATCTCGATGACGGTCACCGTCCCGTGACCGAGGTCCTCGTTGAGCCGGCGTACGACGCTCGGGGCGAGCAGCCTCAACTGGGTGGCCCAGGCCGTGGAGTCGGTGCGCACGACGAGCCGGCCGTCGGCGAAGGACTCGGGGGTGGTGTGTGCGGCGATCTCGGGTCCGACGATCTCCGCCCAGCGGGCGAAGACGCCCTGCACCCGCAGGTTCAGGTCCCAGCCGTGGTCCGCGACGATGCGGCCCACCGTGGTGTCGAGCGGCTGGGGGTCGCGCTCGTCAGGGTGGGCACCGCTCGAACGGCCCGGCGCCGGGCGCGCGCCGCCGCCCTTCTTCCTCGGCTTGCGGACCGGGGTCGATCGCGCGGAGGCACGGGTCAGGGCGCGAGCCAGGTCGAGTCCGTCCTCGGCATGGTCGCCGGGCTTCTCCGTCGGCTCCTCCGGTGCCGGAGGGGACTCCTCGTCAGCCATCCCGGCTCACCTCCCCGCCCCCGACGGAGTAACGGACTCCCGACAGCGACTCCGGGACGTCCGCGGCCACGGCGGCCGTCACCAGGACCTGCTCCGCACCGGAGACCAGGTCGGCGAGCTGGGCCCGGCGGTCACTGTCGAGCTCGGCGAACACGTCGTCCAGGATCAGGATCGGGTCGTCACCGTCGGCGCGGAGCAGGTCGTAGGACGCGAGCCGCAGCGCCAGCGCGAACGACCACGACTCCCCGTGGGACGCATAGCCCTTGACCGGGAGCCGGGTCTCCGGCGTCCCGAGGCTGAGCAGGAGCTCGTCCCGGTGCGGGCCGACCAGCGAGACGCCGCGGTCGAGCTCGTCAGCACGCCGCTCGGCGAGCGCCTCGAGCAGTGCGTCGACCAGCGGGTCGTGGTGGCTCGGCTGCTGCGAGACCGCCTCCCGCACCTCGGGGGACAGGTCGAAGGACGGCCGGTACTCGATCTCGGCGTCGTCGCGCGAGGCACCGCGGGCCACGGTCTCGTAGGCCTTGCCCAGGTACGGACGCAGCTCCTCGACCAGCGCCAGCCGCTCGGCGAGGAGCTCGGCGCCGGTCCGCGCGAGGTGGGCGTTCCACACCTCCAGGGTCGAGAGCGCCGAGGTCTCGCCGGAGGAACCGCGCCGCGCGTTCGCCGCCGTCCTCAGCAGCGAGTTGCGCTGCCGCAGCACCCGGTCGTAGTCCGAACGCACCCCGGCGAGCCGTGGGGTGCGGAGCACCAGCAGGTCGTCGAGGAACCGCCGACGCTCCGACGGGTCGCCCTTCACCAGGGTCAGGTCCTCGGGGGAGAACACCACCGTCCGCACCAGGCCCAGCAGGTCCCGCGGGCGGGGGAGCGGAGACCGGTTCACCCGGGCCCGGTTGGACCGGCCGGGGTTGAGCTCGACCTCGAGCGTGGCCTCACGACCTTCGCGTACGACGACCGCCCGGACCAGGGCCCGGTCGGCTCCGGACCTGACCAGGGGCGCGTCGGTGGCGACCCGGTGGGAGGCCAGTCGAGAGAGGTAGTCGACGGCCTCGACGAGGTTGGTCTTGCCCTGACCGTTGCGTCCGAGGAAGGCGCTCGCCCCCGGCTCGAGCGCGACGTCGACCTCGGCGTAGGAGCGGAAGTCGTGCAGCTGGAGGCGCGCGACGTACACCGCGGGCTAGCTCTCGGCCGGTTCCGGACCGCTGCCGGAGCCCGCCTGCCGCGCCGACCCGGACTGATCCGGTGCGCCCTCGCCCGGGGAGTCGCCGCCCTTGGGGGCACCGGTGCGCATGGCGTGGCCGCCGAACTGGTTGCGCATCGCCGCGACCGCCTTCATGGCGGGGGAGTCGTCCTGGCGGGAGACGAACCGGGCGTAGAGGGCGGCGGTGATGGCGGGGGTGGCGACGGCGTTGTCGATGCCCGCCTCGACGGTCCAGCGGCCCTCGCCGGAGTCCTCGGCATAGCCGCTGATCCCGGACAGCCCCGGGTCCTGGTCGAGTGCTGCCACCAGCAGGTCGAGGAGCCAGGACCGGATGACGGTGCCTTCGCGCCAGGAGCGGAACACCTCGGTCACGTTGTCGACGAGGTCGACCTTGTCGAGCAGCTCCCAGCCCTCGGCGTAGGCCTGCATGACGGCGTACTCGATCCCGTTGTGGACCATCTTCGAGAAGTGGCCGGCGCCGACCGAACCGGCGTGGACGGCACCGAACTCACCCTCGGGCTTGAGCGCATCGAAGGCAGGCTGCACCTTGGCGACGTCGTCGGCGCTTCCGCCGTACATCAGGGCGTAGCCGTTCTCGAGGCCCCAGACCCCACCGGAGACGCCGCAGTCCACGAAGCCGATGCCCTTGCCGGCCAGGTGGTCGCCGTGGATCTGGTCGTCGGTCCACCGGGAGTTGCCGCCGTCGACGACGAGATCTCCCTCGTCCATCAGCTCGCCCAGGGTCCGGATCGTCTCCCGGGTCGGGTCGCCGGCCGGCACCATCACCCACACCACGCGGGGCGTGGGGAGCTTGGCGACCAGGGCCTCCAGGCTCTCGACGTCGGAGACCTCGGCGTTGCGGTCGTAGCCGACGACGGTGTGCCCGCCGTTGCGCAACCGGGTGCGCATGTTGCCGCCCATCTTGCCGAGACCGACCAGCCCGATGTCCATCCCGTCAGTCAACCACGCACCGGGTCAGGACAGCAGCCGTCGCGGCATCAGCAGGTAGCGGAACCCGGAGTCGTCGCGCCCTTCGGGGGTCGAGCCCGAGATCACCACCGGCTTGGACGCCTGGGTGAAGGCGAGCTCGACGACCTCCTCGTCGATGGCGGTGAGCCCGTCGAGCAGGAACTGCGGGTTGAACCCGGTGGTGATGTCGTCGCCGTCGATCTGGGCCTCGATCGACTCCGAGGCCTGCGCCTCGTCACCCGACCCGGCGTCGAGGGTGAGGACGCCGTCGCTGAAGGCCAGCTGCACCGCGGTGTTGCGCTCGGCCACCAGGGCGACGCGCTTGACCGACTCGATCAGCGTGGCCTTGTCGATCTTCGCCACGGTCTGGTGCTCGTTGGGGAACAGGCTGCGGACCTTGGGGAACTCACCGTCGAGCAGGCGGGTGGTCGTACGGCGCACTCCGCCCGGGCCGGCTCCCTCGAAGCCGATGATCCCCTCACCGCGGCCGCTCGCCGCCAGGGCGATGGTGACCTCGCTGCCCGCGGTCAGGGACTTGGCCGTGTCGCCGAGCACGCGCGCCGGCACCAGCGCCGCGAGCGACTCGTCGGGGGTGCGCGGGTCCCAGCCGAGCTCACGGTGGGACAGCCGGAACCGGTCGGTGGCCAGCAGCGAGATCGTGGGTCCGTCGATCTCGATCCGGACGCCGGTCAGCACGGGGAGCATGTCGTCGCGCCCGGCTGCGGTGACCGCCTGGGCGACCGCGTGCGCGAACTCGTCGCTCTGCACCGTGCCCGTCGCGGTGGGCATGTCGGGCAGGGTCGGGTAGTCCTCGACCGGCATCGTCTGGAGGGTGAACCGCGCCGAGCCGCAGGTGAGCGAGACGCGGGGGCCGTCGAGCACCATCTCGACCGGCTTCGCGGGCAGGCTGCGGCAGATGTCGGCCAGGAGGCGTCCGCTGACCAGGGCCCGGCCCTCGCCGGACACCTCGGCGGACAGGGTCGCCCGGGCGGAGGTCTCGTAGTCGAACGTCGACAGGACCAGACCCTCGTCACCGGCGTCGATCAGCAGACCGGAGAGGACGGGAGCGCTCGGGCGGACCGGGAGGCTGCGGGCGGCCCAGGCGACGGCATCGGCGAGCACGTCGCGTTCGACGCGGAACTTCACGGTGTTGGTGTCCTTACGACTTCGAGCGGCTTCTGGATTGAGCATCCTGCCATGCAGGTGGCTGCGGCGGGAGAGATGGCACGGATCGGGTCGGTCGTCCCCAGAAAGAGGGTCGAGTAGTTGTTCACCGGAGATCCATCCCATGTGTCGGTTCGTGGGAGTCGTAGCAGTGGTGGACTCTGTGGAGAGAGACGATCGGCGCAGGTCAGGCGGCGATTCCGGATGCACAGGCGGTGTGGACGACCGCCCGGCGAACCCGGCACGTCGTGTGGAGGACGAGATGTCAGGAATTGTCGTCCCGCGGCTTGTTCACAGGCTGTGCAGCCTTGGTCGAGGTCGGCCCACATGCTGTCCACAGGGAATCAGGACTGACGGGCCTGCATCTTGATCCGGTTGGTGAGCTCGCTGACCTGGTTGAAGACGGCCCGGCGCTCGGCGAGCAGCTGGTTGATCTTCCGGTCGGCGTACATCACCGTCGTGTGGTCGCGGTTCCCGAACTGGGCGCCGATCTTGGGCAGCGACAGCGAGGTGAGCTCGCGGCACAGGTACATCGCGATCTGCCGGGCCATCACGAGGTGACGGCCCCGGCTCGGGCCGGTGAGCTCCTCGATGGACAACCCGAAGTAGGCGGCCGTCTGGGCGATGATCAGGCCGGCGGTGATCTCCGGTTCGCCTCCCTCGGGGATCAGGTCCTTGAGCACGATCTCGGCCAGGGTCATGTCGACCTCCTGGCGGTTGAGGTTGGCGAAGGCGGTCACGCGGATGAGGGCGCCCTCGAGCTCGCGGATGTTGGTCTGGATCTTGGAGGCGATGAACTCCAGCACGTCGGGGGGAGCGGTCATCCGGTCCATCGCGGCCTTCTTGCGGAGGATCGCGATCCGGGTCTCGAGGTCGGGGGGCTGGACGTCGGTGATGAGTCCCCACTCGAACCGGTTGCGGAGCCGGTCCTCGAGCCGCTCGAGGCGCTTGGGCGGGCGGTCCGAGGTGAGCACGATCTGCTTGTTGGCGTTGTGGAGCGTGTTGAACGTGTGGAAGAACTCCTCCTGGGTCTGGGTCTTGCCCTCCAGGAACTGGATGTCGTCGATCAGCAGTACGTCGACGTCGCGGTACCGGCGCTTGAACCGATCCTGCCGGTCGTCGCGGATCGCGTTGATGAACTCGTTGGTGAACTCCTCGCTCGACACGTAGCGCACCTTGGCCCCGCTGTAGAGGCTGCGGACGTAGTGGCCGATCGCGTGGAGCAGGTGGGTCTTGCCCAGGCCGGAGTCGCCGTAGACGAGGAGTGGGTTGTAGGCCTTGCCCGGCGCCTCGGCGACGGCGACCGCGGCCGCGTGGGGGAACCGGTTGGAGGAGCCGATGACGAACGTCTCGAAGGTGTACTTGGGGTTGAGCCGGGTCTCGAGGGCGGTCGGCCTGGTGGCCGCCGGTGTCTCGGGGAACTGAGGTCCCGGCTGGTCCGGAAGCTCCGAGGCTTCAAACCGATTTGTCGACTTGTCGTCGTCTCGACTCGTCGCTTCGTCGCTGTCGGGCTTCGCCTGGTCGAACTCCGCCCTCGTCTCGTGGGCCTGCAGCGACGGATTGACCGTGACCGCGAGCCGGATCTCCCGGGCGAAGGCCAGGGTCAGGGCGTCCTCGAGCTGGCCGCGCAACCGGCCCTCGAGCTGGCCGCGGGTGAACTCGTCGGGGACGGCGATGATGGCGGTGCTCTCGTGCAGCGTCACCGGTTCGCTGGCCCGCAGCCACGCCCGCTGGTTGGGCTGGAGCTCGTCCACGACATTGCGCCAGGCGGCGCCGAGATCGGCCGTACTCTGCTCCACGGAGCCCTGCTTTCGGGTGGTTCGTCGCTGGTCACGAAATGGTGCCCACATTTGAGTCCACAGCTTTGTCCACAGGCTGTGCACCCGTCCTCCATTTCGTGGAGGATCATGCCCGAGAGGCCACGCGAGTGGAGCCAGAATCACTGTTTCCGCAGGTCAGCGGCGGATTTGACGAACTGTTGGGTACGTCACACCCGGTGGGTGATCGAGCTGGTCCGGCGGTGCCAGGGAAGCTCGGTGAGGGCGAAGGTAACAAGCGGCCACGGCTGGCGGCAAGGCGTCATCCACAGGCTGGCGGGCGGGAGCCCCGCGGTGGTTTGACCCGCCGAGAACCCAGCGCGTACCGTTGCTCGGTCACCAGGTGTCGACCGGTGCCGCATGTCCACGAACAGGGTCGTCCTCGTCGTGGGTGAGCGGTGCCAGCCGATGTGGCACACCGCTGATCCGCGCCCGGTGAACGTCCTGAAGACCACCGAAAGAGATACTCGTGAGCAAGCGTACGTACCAGCCGAACAACCGTCGCCGGCACAAGGTCCACGGATTCCGCCTGCGCATGCGCACCCGTGCGGGTCGCGCGATCCTCTCCTCGCGTCGCCGCAAGGGCCGCAAGAGCCTGTCGGTCTGAGCCGGCCGTCCCGGCCAGGCATGCGTCCGTGTCGAGCGCGGTCCACCGGCTCACCGGGAGTGCGCAGTTCTCGCTCGCGATCCGGACGGGTCGACGAGCCGGTAGCGGCACCCTCGTGCTGCATCTGGCCCGTACGGACTCCGGTGGCCCACCCCGGTTCGGGTTCGTCGTGAGCCGCGCCGTGGGCAACGCCGTCGCCCGCAACCGCGTCAAGCGTCGGTTGCGCGAGCTCGTCCGGGCGCGACTCGAGGAGCTCCCGACCGGGTCGGTTCTCGTCGTGCGGGCGCTGCCGCCCTCGGGAGCGGCGTCGTACGCGGAACTCCGCTCCGACCTGGCTCGTTGCCTGACTCGAGTGATTCGATGAAGTATCTGCTGATCGGCCTGCTGAGGGCCTACCGCGCCGTGATCAGCCCGATCTACGGGCAGGTCTGCCGCTACCACCCTTCGTGCTCCGCGTATGCCCTGGAGGCGGTGACCGTGCACGGCAGTGCTCGTGGCTGCTGGCTCGCCGTACGCCGTCTTGCCCGCTGCCACCCGTGGGCAGCAGGCGGATACGACCCCGTTCCACCTCGCCCGTCTCGCTCTGCGGCGAGCCTCACCCCCGGCCAAGGAGCCTGATGATCGACTTCTTCAGCGAGCTCGGCAGCTTCATCATGACGCCGCTGTACTTCGCCATCTCGTTCGTGCTGGACCTGTTCCACCAGCTGTTCAGCAGGTTCATGGACCCGGCCAGCGGTGCAGCCTGGGCGCTGTCGATCATCGGGCTCACGCTCGTGATCCGGGCGGCGCTCATCCCCCTGTTCGTCAAGCAGATCAAGTCCAGCCGGAACATGCAGCTGATCCAGCCGAAGGTGAAGGCGCTGCAGAAGAAGTACGGCCACGACCGGGAGCGTCTCGCCCAGGAGACGATGAAGCTCTACCGCGAGACCGGGACGAACCCGTTCGCGTCGTGCCTGCCGATCCTCTTGCAGATGCCGATCTTCTTCGCGCTGTTCAGCATCCTGAACAACGCGGCCAAGGAGCAGCCGAAGGGTGTGCTCACCCTGGAGCAGGCCCGTCAGTTCGGCGAGGCCGAGCTGCTCGGGGTGCCGCTGTCCGCGACCTTCCTGAGCGCCGGAGGCGACGTGGGGGTCATGATCATGGCGGCCCTCCTCGTGATCGCCATGACGGCCACGACGTTCCTCACCCAGCGTCAGCTGATGAGCAAGAACATGCCCGCCGATGCCCTCAGTGGTCCCTACGCCCAGCAGCAGAAGATGCTGCTCTACGTCCTGCCGCTGGTGTTCGCGGTCGGCGGTATCGCGTTCCCGATCGGCGTCCTCATCTACTGGACGACCTCGAACCTGTGGACCATGGGCCAGCAGTTCTACGTGATCCGCAACAACCCCGCTCCCGGGACGCCGGCCGCGCGGGCGAAGGAGGAGCGGGACAAGGCCAAGGCTGCCCGGCACGGCGTGGTGGTGACGGCCGAGGAGGCGACACCGGTCGAGGAGACCGCGGCAGACGAGCGCCCGGCGCGCCAGCAACCCAAGAAGCAGTCGCGCCAGCAGCGCCGATCCGGCGGCGGCCGACCCACGAACAAGAAGAAGGGGAAGAAGCGATGAGCGAGCACGACAGCGACACGCAGACTCAGATCGCGGACGAGGAGTCCGTGGACACGACGACGGAGCAGGCGGCCGAGGAGACCGGCGGCCGGCCGGCCGGGGAGACGGCCCGGCTCGAGGCCCTGGAGACCGAAGGCGAGATCGCGGCCGACTATCTCGAGGAGCTCCTCGACATCGCCGACCTCGACGGTGACCTCGACATGGACGTGGAGGGCGACCGTGCGTCGGTGTCCATCGTGGGAGCCGACCTGAGCCAGCTGGTCGGACGCGACGGTGAGGTGCTGGACGCCCTCCAGGAGCTGACGCGCCTCGCGGTGTACCGCGAGACCGGAGAGCGGTCCCGGCTGATGCTCGACGTGTCGGGCTTCCGCGCTCGCAAGCGGGAGGAGCTCGTGACGCTGGCGGCGAAGGCCATCGGAGAGGTCCGGGAGTCCGGCGAGCGCAGGAGCCTGGACCCGATGAGCCCGTTCGAGCGGAAGGTCGTCCACGACGCCGTGGCGGCCGCCGGCCTGACCTCGGAGTCCGAGGGCGCCGAGCCGCGGCGCCACGTGGTGATCCTTCCGTCCTGAGCCGGAGGTTTCACGTGAAACCGTCCGGGGCCTCGCCCCCGCCCCCCTCCGCAGCCGAGGTGTTCGCCCCTGATCGCCTTCGGCTTGCGGGGCGGTACGCCGATCTCCTCGCCACCGAAGGGGTGGTACGCGGCCTGATCGGCCCCCGCGAGGGAGCCCGCCTGTGGGAGCGACACCTGCTGAACTGCGCCGTGCTGGGCGAGCTGGTGCCCGACGGCGCGGAGGTCTGCGACGTGGGATCGGGGGCCGGACTGCCGGGCCTCGTGCTCGCCATCGTGCGGCCCGACGTGCACGTGACCCTCGTGGAACCCCTCCTGCGCCGGACCACGTTCCTCCAGGAAGTCGTCGACGAGCTCGACCTGACCGGGGTCGAGGTGATCCGCGCCCGGGCGGAGGCGTTGCACGGAGACCGGGAGTTCGATCTGGTGACCTCCCGGGCCGTGGCTCCGCTCGGACGGCTGCTGTCGTGGTCGATGCCCCTCGTCGCCCCGACGGGCGCCATGGTGGCGATGAAGGGAGCGTCGGCCGCGGACGAGGTCGCGGCGGTGGAGAAGGAGCTGGCCCAGCTCGGCTGCGCTCCCCCGGAGGTGCTCACCGTGGGGGCCGGTGTGGCCGATTCGCCCACGACGGCGATCCGAGTGGTGTGGGCAGAACCCGCAAGGGTACGTTTGGCCCGCGCGCAGCCGCCGTCGAAGAAGAGCACGTCGCGACGACCTCGAGGGTGAGCAGCCAGGTGACAGACACTCGGGAAAGCCGGCCGACCGTGCAGGATGGGGGAGACGTGGGAAACCCGTTCTCTGGCTCCACGATTCGGAGCCTGGGGTGGCCCGGCGACCCCGCCGAGGAGTTATCCACCGGTCTGGGGTGGCCCGGTGAGCGCGAATATCCACAGGACGACGAGATTTCTCCACAGCCCGACCCAGTGATCGAAAACCGCCCTGTTTCACGTGAAACGCAGGAAAGAGGCCCCATGGTGCGCACCGCCGGAGACTTGGCGGACGGTCCCACCGAGACCGAGGACCAGCAGTACGGCGACCACAGCACCCCCCTCGCCCGGGCGGCCGAGCACATCCTCCGTGCCCGGCACGGGGTACAGCTCGGCCCGACCCTGCACCGCCCCGAGGCGACCCGGGTGGTGGTCGTCGCGAACCAGAAGGGCGGAGTCGGCAAGACCACGTCGACGGTGAACGTGGCGGCCGGATTGGCCCAGCTCGGCCAGCGAGTGCTGGTGATCGACCTCGACCCGCAGGGCAACGCCTCCACCGCCCTCGGTGTGGACCACAGGCGAGGCGTGCCGTCCACCTACGACGCCGTCGTGGAGGGCGCGCCCCTCGCGGAGGTGAGTGTGCCCTGCCCCGACGTGGACGGTCTGATGGTGGTGCCGGCGACGATCGACCTGGCCGGTGCCGAGATCGAGCTGGTGAGCGTGGTGGCGCGTGAGAGCCGGCTGGCCAAGGCGATCAAGGGCCATCCCC
Source organism: Nocardioides sp. (assembly GCF_035703625.1). Lineage (GTDB taxonomy): Bacteria > Actinomycetota > Actinomycetes > Propionibacteriales > Nocardioidaceae > Nocardioides. The sequence goes on from NZ_DASSXS010000297.1 coordinate 17,469, forward strand.
TCGTCGGCTCGGCGGCCGAGGTGGGGGACGAGAGGTTCGACTACGTCTTCATCGACTGCCCGCCCTCGCTCGGCCTGCTGACCCTGAACGCGCTGGTCGCCGGCGAGGAGATGATGATCCCGATCCAGGCGGAGTACTACGCGCTCGAGGGCCTGGGACAGCTGCTCGAGACCGTCGAGATGGTCCGCCAGCACCTCAACCCACGCCTGAACGTCTCCACCATCATGGTCACGATGTACGACGCCCGGACGCGGCTGGCCTTCGGTGTGGCCGAGGAGGTCCGCGAGCACTTCGGTGACCAGGTGCTCAAGACCACCGTCCCCCGATCGGTCCGGGTCTCCGAGGCGCCGTCGTACGGCCAGACGGTCATGACCTACGACCCCGGCTCGACCGGGGCGCTGTGCTATCTGGAAGCCGCCCGCGAGATCGCCACCAAGGGAGCCCCGTCGTGACCAGCACCAGGACCCCCCGCCGCGGCCTCGGCCGCGGCCTCGGATCCCTCATCCCCACTGCCCCGGCCGATGGTCCGGAGGCGGCCGACGCGCCGAGCGCGGAGGTTCGGCCCGACGGCAGCCCGGCCGCCCACGCTGAGGGCAGCGCCGGGGCGGACCCGGCGCCGGGCGCACCCACGCCGAACCTGGTCGGGGGTGCCTACTTCGCCGAGCTGCCGCCCTCACGGATCCGACCGAACCGCGTCCAGCCTCGCCAGGTCTTCGACGAGGAGGCCATGGCCGAGCTGGTGCACTCCATCTCCGAGGTGGGCCTGCTCCAGCCGATCGTGGTGCGCCGTCTCGGCGACGGCGACTACGAGCTGGTCATGGGAGAGCGACGCTGGCGCGCGGCGGAGAAGGCCGGCCTGGAGTCGATCCCGGCGATCGTCCGGGAGACCGGCGACGACGACATGCTGCGCGACGCCCTCCTGGAGAACCTGCACCGCTCGCAGCTCAACCCGCTGGAGGAGGCGGCGGCCTACGCGCAGCTGCTCGAGGACTTCGACTGCACGCACGACGAGCTGGCCTCCCGGATCGGTCGCTCGCGGCCACAGATCAGCAACACCCTGCGGCTGCTGCGGCTGAGCCCTGCGGTGCAGCGCCGCCTCGCGGCCGGCGTCCTCTCGGCCGGCCACGCCCGTTCCCTTCTCGCCGTCGGCGACGAGGAGCTTCAGGACAGGCTCGCGCAGCGCGTGGTGGCCGAGGGCATCAGTGTCCGGGGTCTCGAGGAACTGGTCGCGGTCGGGGAGACGGGTGCGGCGCCCCCTGCGCTCCAGGCTCGCCGCAAGCCGGTGGCGCCGGGGCTGACCGAGCTTGCCGACCGGCTCTCGGACCGCCTGGAGACCCGGGTCAAGGTCGACCTGGGCCGGAGCAAGGGCAAGATCACCGTCGAGTTCGCCTCGATGGACGACCTGCAGCGGATCGTCGACGTGATGGATCCGCGCAACCGCGACGACCGCCCCATCTGAGGTTCCTCGTGACTCACGAGCCTCCGGTCACCGCAGGTCACCATGTCGACAAAGTGACAAACCGATGAAACGGCTTGTAGATCTACTGATCTAGCGCCGTTCCCTCACCGGTTGCCCGCTTGGCGGCGCGGCGCCGCTTCTCCTCGGCGTCGAGCCGTGCCGCCTCCTCGGGGGTGGGCGCGCCTCCCCCGTGCGACGCCGGCACCCACCAGGCGCCGGGCGGCTGCTCGTCGGCCGGGTAGTCCGCGATGGCGTCGTCGAGCATCTGGGACATGGCGGCCCGCAGCTCGGCGGTCTCGGCGACCGGATCGACGCCCGCGGGGTGCTGGGGCGGGCCGACCCGGATCAGGATCGTCTTGCCCCGGGAGAAGTCACGAGGATGGTCCTTGGTCATCATCCGCTGGGTCCCCCAGAGAACGACCGGGACCAGGGGCACACCCGCGGCGGCGGCGATGCGCACCGCGCCTGTCTTGAACTCCTTGAGCTCCATGGCCCGCGAGATGGTGGCTTCCGGGAAGATGCCCACCGCCTCGCCCGCACGCAGATACTCCACCGCCGTGTCGTACGACGCGGTCCCCGCGCCACGGTCCACCTCGATGTGGTGCAGCGAGCGCATCAGCGGACCGGTGTACCGGTGGTCGAACAGCTCGCGCTTGGACATGAAGCGGACCTTGCGACCCGACGGGTTGGCGGCCAGGCCGCCGTAGACGAAGTCGACGTACCCGATGTGGTTGACGGCGAGGAGCACGCCACCGGTGCGGGGCACGTGGTCGGTCCCGGTCATCTGGATGTTCTGCCCGAGCAGCCGGAACGCGGCCTTGCAGGCCAGGATGATGGGCGGGTAGGTCAGGTCGCGCACAGGGGCCCTCTCGGTCGGCTGCCGGCTCGATTGATGCGCAGCGTAGCCGTCAGCGCATCGTCGCGAGGAAGTCGGCGATCCGGCCGATCGCCTCCTCGAGCATCGTGACGTCGGGGAGCGTGACCAGCCGGAAGTGGTCGGGCAGCGGCCAGTTGAAGCCGGTCCCGTGGGTGACGAGCAGCTTCTTCGCCCTCAGCAGGTCGATCACGAACTGCTCGTCGTCCTCGATCGGGTAGACCTCGGGATCGAGGCGGGGGAAGCAGTAGAGCGCGCCCTGGGGCCGGACCGAGGACACGCCGGGGATCTCGTTGAGCAGTCGGTGGGCCAGCATGCTCTGCTCGTAGTAGCGACCGCCCGGGACGATCAGCTCCTCCACCGACTGGTAGCCCCCCAGGGCGGTCTGGATCGCGTGCTGGGCGGGCACGTTCGCGCACATGCGCATGTTGGCGATCAGGGTGAGGCCCTCGAGGAAGTCCTCGGCGATCTCCCGAGGCCCGGAGATCATCACCCAGCCCGCCCGGTAGCCGCAGACCCGGTACGCCTTGGAGAGCCCGCTGAAGGTCAGGCAGAGCACGTCGTTGCCCGCCGCGGTGGCCGCGTGGTGGTGCACCGCGCCGTCGAAGAGGATCTTCTCGTAGATCTCGTCGGCGAAGACGACGAGATGGTGGCGGCGGGCGATGTCGACCAGGCCCTCGACGATCTCCCTGCTGTAGACGGCCCCGGTCGGGTTGTTGGGGTTGATGATGACCAGGCCGTGGGTGTTCTCCGTGATCCGGGACTCGATGTCGGCGAGGTCGGGGTTCCAGTCGTTCTCCTCGTCGCACCGGTAGTGCACCGGACGCCCCCCCGAGAGCGTGACCGCACCCGTCCAGAGCGGGTAGTCGGGGGCGGGCACCAGGATCTCGTTGCCGTCGTCGATGAACGCCTGCAGGACCATGGAGATCAGCTCTGACACGCCGTTGCCGATGAAGACGTCATCGACGCTGACCTCGCGCAGGCCGTGCTCCTGGTAGTAGTGCGCGACGGCGGTCCGGGCAGGGTAGATGCCCTGGGAGTCGGCGTACCCCTGGGCGTCCGGCAGGTGATGGACCATGTCGGCCACGATCGCCTCGGGAGCGTCGAAGCCGAAGGGCGCCGGGTTGCCGATGTTGAGCTTCAGGATGCGGTGGCCCTCGGCCTCGAGCTTCTGGGCTTCCACGAGGATCGGCCCCCGGACGTCGTAGCGGACGTCATGGAGCTTCCTGCTCTGCCGGATCGGGCGCACGGCCGACATCCTCTCAAGAGCCCGAGCCGGGTCTAGCATGGGCTCCGGGAGGAAGACGGATGTCACGCAAGGTCGTCCGGCTCACACCGGACCTGCTGGCCGCGCTCGAGGCGCCGTGCCGCACCTGCCTGTTCTGGGAGCTCGATCCGGTCCGGCGCGCCCTGGTGTCCGACGCCGCGGCCGAGAAGGTGGTCTGGACCTCGCACGTCCTGCGGGAGTGGGGCTCGTGCGGGCGGGTGGCGCTGGTCGACGGGGAGCCGGTCGGGTACGTCGTCTACGCGCCCGAGGCGTTCGTGCCCGGCGCTGCCGGTTTCCCGACCGCTCCGGTCTCCCCGGACGCGGTCCTGCTCACGACGGCGTACGTCGACCCGGGCCATCGGCGCGGTGGACTCGGCCGGATGCTGATCCAGGGGATGGCCCGTGACCTGGTGGAGCGCGACTTCCGGGCGGTCGAGGCCTTCGGAGACACGCGCGGGCGGAGGTCGTGCGTGCTGCCGGCCGACTTCCTCAGCCGGGTGGGCTTCAAGACCCAGCGTGCCCACAGCACCACGCCGCGCATGCGCATGGACCTGCGGACCACCGTCACCTGGCGCGGCGAGGTGGAGGCTGCACTCGAACGCCTGGTCGGCGCGGTTCGGCCGGTGCGCCCGGCCCCCAAGGTGACCGGGCCCAGCCGTCGCTGAGGATCAGGCGATGTAGTCGGAGAGCTCGTTGAGGAGCGCCGCCTTGGGCTTGGCACCCACGATGGACTTCACGACCTCGCCGCCCTGGTAGACGTTGATGGTCGGGATGCCGGTCACGCGGTACGACGACGGGGTGACGGGGTTCTCGTCCACGTTCATCTTCAGGAAGGTGATCTTGTCGCCGTGGTCGGCGGCGATCTCCTTGAGGATCGGGTCGACCTGACGGCAAGGACCGCACCACTCGGCCCAGAAGTCGACCAGCACGGGCTTGTCGGACTTGAGGACCTGGGTCTCGAAGTCGGAGTCGGTCACGGCGGAGATGTCGGCCACGGATCTACCTTTCGTCGATGTCTGAACCAGTCAACAACAGCACGGGGACAGTTGTTCCGCGCAGGGTGCGTGTCGATGAGTGCTCAGGCACCCGCAGTCTGCACGGTCTCGGTGACCGCCTCGGTGGCCGCCTCGGTGGCCAGCGCGTCGCCGGCGGTGGATGCCTCGTGGTCGAGCGCGGCGATGTAGCGCTCGGCGTCGAGGGCGGCCGCACAACCAGTGCCGGCAGCGGTCACGGCCTGCCGGTAGTGGTGGTCGACCAGGTCGCCGGAGGCGAAGACGCCCGGCAGGTTGGTGTGCGTGGACGGGTGCCGCACCAGCACGTAGCCGTCCTCGTCGAGGTCCACCTGGCCGGTGAGCAGCTCCGAGCGTGGGTCGTGGCCGATCGCGATGAAGAGCCCGGTGACGTCCAGCGGCCGGGTCTCCCCGGTCTCGGTGTCGCGCAGGGTGATCGACTCGAGCTGCTCGTCACCGTTGATCGACTCGACCTCGGCGTTCCAGACGAACTCCAGCTTGGGGTCGGCGAAGGCCCGCTCCTGCATGATCTTGGAGGCGCGCAGCTCTCCGCGGCGATGGATGAGGGACACCTTGGAACCGAACCGGGTCAGGAACGTCGCCTCCTCCACCGCGGAGTCACCACCGCCGACGACCGCGATGTGCTGGTCGCGGAAGAAGAAGCCGTCACACGTGGCACACCACGACACCCCGCGGCCCGAGAGCGCCTCCTCGCGGTCGAGGCCGAGCTTGCGGTAGCCCGACCCCATGGCGAGGATCACCGCGCGGGCGGTGTAGGTGTCGGTGGCGGTCTTGACGATCTTGGTGTCGCCGGTGAGGTCGACCTCGACCACGTCGTCGGGCACGAGCTCGGCACCGAAGCGCTCGGCCTGGGCGCGCATCTCGTCCATGAGGGCGGGGCCCATGATGCCGTCGCGGAAGCCCGGAAAGTTCTCGACCTCGGTGGTGTTCATCAGGGCGCCGCCGGCGGTCACCGAGCCCTCGAACATGAGCGGGGCGAGAGACGCGCGGGCGGCGTACACGGCGGCGGTGTAGCCGGCCGGGCCGGAGCCGATGATGATGACGTTGCGCGGGGCGGAGTCGGTCATGTGCGGTGGCATCCCCTTGGTCGGTGTCGTACCCGGGCGGTCGTTGATCTGGTCGTGGCTGGAACCGATCGTAGGCGAGGGGCATTCCCCGCCGGCGCACGACCGTCCCGCGTCCGGTCACGGCGCAGGCAGGGTCACCGACCGGACGGGCTCCTGGCTGCCGCAGAGGAAGAGGTCGGCGACCTGGGTGTCGCCCACCGGGCGGCGGAAGACCACGACGGCCGGGCTTCCGCCGTACGTCACCGCGACGAAGCGGCCCTGCCCCCACGAGCCGGCACCGCAGGCAGCCCCGGCCGCACGGTACGCCGAGCCCGGACCGACGTCGGCCGCCGATCCGAGGGGTCCCTCCCGGCGTGCGACGGCGAGATCGGCTGACAGGCTCTGGCGGCGCACCTCGAACAGACCTGCCTTCTCCTGGGCGTCGCCCGTGACGGGGTTCGGCCCGGTCCCCTCCACCCCGCTGTTCGACTCCTTCTGGGCCGATTCCTTCTGGGCCGATTCCCCGCCCGTGTCCCTGGGCGCGGACGACGCGCCGGCCTGGGAGCTCTCGGAGGCGGGTTGCGGCGTGACGACCTGGTTGAGCGCCACCCCGACCACGACCACCGCGGCCGCGGCGACCAGCAGGGAGGCCACGCGGCGGCGGCGTCGGGCGAGGTCGACGACCGGCGCGGTCCGCCCCGGCTCCTGGGCCAGATCGTCGAGGACCCGGTCGAGCCGGGCGATAACGTCGGGGGGTGTCGGTCCGGTGTGACGTGCCTCGGCGAGGAGGCGGCGCACCTCCTCCTCAGCGGGGGTCAGGGGGTCGTCGCTGCTGGTCACGGTGGGCTCCTCCTCTCGGGCTCGGTGGTGTGGACGACGGCGGGCTCAGCTGGGGTCGGGAGGACCACGGGGCTGCGTGGATCTGACGGGTGGCGGCGGGACCGGGTTCCCCGGCGGGTGGTGGTCGGTCTCACCGCCGGGGGCGAGTACGCCGAGCAGCTCGGCCAGCCGGGCCCGGCCCCGGGAGCAGCGCGACTTGACCGTCCCGACCGCACAGTCGAGCATCTCCGCCACCTCGGCGACCGGGTAGCCCTCCATGTCGACCAGCACCAGGGCTGCCCGCTGGTCGGCGGGGAGGGTGGCGAGCGCGGCCAGCACCAGTCGGCGCCGCTCGTCCTCGACCGCCCGGTCGGCGGGGTCGGCCGGGGAACTGGTGGGCAGCGACCCACGGTCACCCCGGCCGTCGAGGTCGTCGGGCAGCGCCTCGGTCCGACGGACCTTCGCGGCCCGGATCCGGTCGAGGCACGCGTTGACGACCACCCGGTGCAACCAGGTCGTGACGGCCGCGTCACCACGGAACGAGCCCGCCCGGCGGAAGGCCGCCACCATCCCGTCCTGGAGCCCGTCCGCCGCGTCGTCCGGGTTACCCATCGTGCGGAGCGCCACTGCCCACAGCCGGTCGCGGTGGCGGCCGAAGAGGACCCCGAACGCCTCGGTCTCACCGTTGACGTGGGCCGAGAGCAGCTCGGCGTCGGACCGGTCGTCGCCCGCGGCGCTGTTGGTGGGGGTGCCGGTGGGGGTGCTCACGGGGAGGGCTACCCCTTGACCACGACTTCGGCCACCTCGCCCCGGTAGCCACCCTCGGCCGCGGGGAGGGAGGTGAACCACACCACCACGAAGCGACCGGTGGCCGGCTCGTCCAGGGTCACCCGCTCCTGCTCGGCCTCGGTCACGCGGGCCGCGGGGGTGAGCCCGACGACCGAGCTCGGCGCCTGGTCGGAGACGAAGATGCTCACGTCGCTGGGGCCACCGGCCAGCCTCAGGTCCACATCGGTGACCGTGTGGGAGGACCCGAGGTCGAGCACGAGTCCGACCCCGGTCTTCAAGCCGGTGGGCCCGAGGTCCTGCTCGTAGGTCACGGTGCGCCAGGACGTGGCGGGGTCGCCGTCGACGGCCAGGGGTGCCAGTTCGCGGTTCTCCTCGGGCGGGTCGCCCTGCGGGTCGAGGTCGAGAGCGGTGACGCCGGCGATCGGCTGGGCGTCGGTGGAGCTGGTCGGCTCCGAGGGATCCGGCGCCGGATCGGGGTCTGCGCCGAGCGGTGAGCGACCTCGCCCGAGGTTGAACGCGAACACGATGGCGATCAGGAGCAGGCAGCAGCCGGCCACCGCGGCGGCCAGTCGCATCCAGCTCCGGCCCGGGACCTCGTCGGGCTCCTCCTCGGTGGCCGGGATGACGCCGCTGCCGGTGCCGGCATCCCACGGCCAGAACTCCTGCGACACCGCGGCCCCGCCACCAGGGCGGGGAGTGCGGGTGGGACGGCCCTCGGGTGGCTCCGGGGCGAACAGGGGACGCTCCGGCGGCTCCTCGAACGGAGGCGGCGGCGGTGGCTTCTCCGGGCGGGCCGCCATCCAGGACACGGCGTCGTTCTCGTCGTCGAAGATCGGCACCCCGGCCTGGGTGGGCAGGTCGGAGGACTCGGCGGGAGCGTCCCGCGGTGGCCCCGGGACATCGACGGGAGGCTGCGCGGCCGACCGGTCGACGGGCTGGTCGAGAGGACGGGCCGGTGGCGGCGGTGCAGCCGGGCCCTGCGTTCCCGGGGCTCCGGTGGCCCCGGCGGACTTGAAGCGCATGGTCGGGGTGGCGGCCGGGGTGGGGGCGGCCAGCCGTCCCGGGCGCGGGGCAACGGTCCGCTGGCCCGCACTGGCCTCGGCCTCCGCCATGGCGGCGACGTCACCCACGAAGTCGCGCAGCGCCTCCCGGATGCCGTGGGCGCTGCGCAGGCCGGGGCGGTGCGGGTCACCGGCCGACCCCGGCGCGTTCAGCACCTGGTCACAGAGGTTGTCCAGCGGCTTCTGCACGCCCGCCTTGACCTGGCGCGGTCGCAGGACGCGGCCGTTCTCGAGGGGGGCGGAGGGAACGCCGGAGCGGGACACGCCGGGCCACTTCCCCGTCAGCAGGTAGTACAGCAGCCCGGCGAGGTCGGTGACGTCCGTCGACATCCGGCCGGACGGGAGGCCGAGCAGGGCGGCCTCGACGGCGAGCCCGATGACGCGGACCGAGCCGGCCTGGTCGATCATGACGTTCTCGGGGACGAGGCGGCCGTGGGCGACGCCGGCGTCGTGGGCGGCAGCGATGGACTCGGCGACCTCGGAGACGATCCAGGCGGCTCGCCGGCCGCCGACCGGACCCTCGTGCGCCACCAGGACGTCGATCGACCTGCCGGAGCCCCACTCGTTCACGACGTAGCAGAGCTCGTCCGTGCGGTCGACGTCGAGCACCCTCAGGAACCTGCGGTCATGCAGCGCGGCCGACAGCCGGGCGGCCTCCATCAGGCCGTCGGCCCGCTCGTCGTCAGCGGCGAGGAGGTGGACCGACACGTGCCGGTCCAGCGTCCGGTCGTGCGCTCGCCAGAACCTGCCGGATCCGCTCTCGCTGAGCAGGTCCACGAGCAGGTAGCGGTCGGCCAGGACTTCCCCCGGTCGCATCGAGATCGGCACGCCTTCCTCTCCACGGCTTGGTGTCCCCATCGTAGGGCGGTTCGGGTGCGAGCTCAGGACCGGAACCGCCGAGTGACTGTGTCGAGAACGTCGGTGACCTCGCGCAGGCGGAGCAGGCGGGCCGCCGTCACGAAGAGCACGACGTCGAGGCCGGTCACGAGAGCGGCCCTGAGCGCGGCGACCGCCTGGTTGGGGTCGCTCACCAGCCGGCCGAGGGCCAGGTTCGCCAGGTACGCCGCCGCGGTCGAGACCGCCGCGGCGATGACCAGGCGCACCAGGAAGCGGGCGAGCCGCCGGGTCTCCAGCCCCCCGAGGTGGCGGCGCAGCATCAGGTAGGACACCGTCGAGCCGACGACGTACGACGCCGTGTAGGCCAGCACCAGCGCGGGCGAGGTCTCCTCGGCCGTGGCGAGGGAGACGAGCGCGATCGCGGCCGCGATGTTGGTGCTCGCGATGATGCACTGGATCCAGAAGACGGTGCGCGTGCGCTCGAGCGCGTAGAACCCGCGCAGGGTGAGGTAGTGGACGGTGAAGAAGAGCAGCCCGACACCGAAGAGGGCGAGCGTCGGGGCGAACAGCTCGAACTCGTCACGCCCGGCACCCCACCCCCAGACCACCTGCGAGATGTCGGTCGAGATCACCGGCAGCAGCAGGGCGAAGGGCAGGATCACGGCCAGCGCGCTGCGCAGCGACATCCCGAGGGTGCGGGCGAGGCCGGCCAGGTCGCCGACGTTGGCCCGGTCGCTGAGCCGCGGCAGGATCGCGGTCGCGAGGGAGACCGTGATCACCGAGTGCGGGACCATCACGATCAGGAAGCTCTGCGCGTACACCGTGTACCCCGTGCCGGTGCCGCCGTCCACCGCGGCCGCCGTACCACCGGAGGCGAGGCGGACCACGACGGTGTAGGCGATCTGGTTGACCACCACGAACAGCACCGTCCAGACCCCGAGCCGCAGGGTGTGTCCCAGGCCGGTGTCCCTGAGGTCGAACCGGGGACGGAAGTTGAACCCGGCGGCACGCAGGAACGGGAGCAGGATCAGCAGCTGTGCGGCGATGCCCAGGGTCGACCCCAGGCCGAGCAGCGCCTCCTGGCCGCTGGTGAACGCGGCGGTCTGCTCGGCGTCCGTGGCGGGACCGAAGACCACCAGGTACACGACGAGGACCGCGACCGCGATCACGTTGTTGGCGATCGGGGCCCACATCATCGGGCCGAACCGGCCCCGCGAGTTGAGGATCTGCCCGAGCAGGACGAACACGCCGTAGAAGAACACCTGCGGGAGGCAGTAGCGGGCGAAGTCGATGACCGACTCCCGCTGGGCGGCCAGCGCGGGGTCGTCGAAGCGGGGGTCGAGGTAGAGGTCCATCACCCACGGCGCCGCCAGCACCAGCGCGACGGTGACCAGCGCGAGGAACAGCACGGCGGCGGTGACCACGCGGTTGGTGTAGGCCTCGCCGCCGTCGTCGTCGTTGCGCATCGCCCGGACCAGCTGCGGGACCAGGACGGCGTTGAAGATGCCGCCCGCCACCAGGATGTAGAGCATGTTCGGCACGGTGTTGCCGATGTTGAACAGGTCGGCGTGCAGCACGTTGCCGAGTGCGGCGACGAGCAGCGCGGAGCGCACGAACCCGCTCAGCCGGGAGACCACCGTCCCGGCGGCCATCACCGCGCTGGACGAGAGGATCCGGGACTCGTCGGTGGACTCGGCCGGGGGCTGGCTCATGCGGCGCGGGCCCGACGTACCCGGCGCACGAGGCGTACGACGATCGCGCCGAAGAGCAGCGCCACCCCGGTGCCGATGATCAGCCAGATCACCTGGCTCACCTGGGCCGAGCGGACCGGGAGCCGGGCCGTGGAGCCCAGGGGCGTCCCGTCCTCGGAGGTGACGATCAGCTCGACGTTGTGCACCCCCAGCTGGGTGGTGGCGGCCTCGAGCAGGACCGCGCTGCGGCCTCCGGCGGCGATCTCGATGGTGTCGGTGTCACTGATCGCGAGGGGGGAGTCGGCGAGGGACTCGACGCGCACCCGCACCGGATGGTCGAGGTTGTTGGCGATCGTCGCCGAGAACCGCCCGGTGGTGCTCGACAGGGTCACGGCCGGTGGTGCGTCGACGCGGATCGAGGCGAGCTGGCGCGAGATCTGCTGGCTCGACCTGTCGGCCTCGGCACGGGAGGCGTCGGGGTGGACCCGGCTGGAGTACGAGAGCCCGTTGAGCGCCTCGGCGAGGACGGCGTCGGCCACCCGGTCGTTGTTCGCGAGCACCTGCTCGAGCGTGTCGCCGACCCGGATCAGGGCATCGGCGGACGCGAAGTTGGCGGCGTCGAGCTCCAGCGCGGCCTGGCTCTCGGGGTAGTCGAGCTGGTCGCCGTCGACCGGCTCGGGCCGCTCGGTGGTGGCCGAGTCGACGTCGGTGAGGTCCAGCCAGGGGACCTCGAGCCCGGGATAGAAGGAGGTGGTGCTCCCCGGATTCCAGTTCGGGGGCAGCACGACCACGAGGGGGGTCGGGCTCGGCTGCAGCAGCCGCAGCGCCGCCTCGGACAGGATCCGCTGCCGGACCGCCATCTGACCCAGCGGATCGTCGGGACCGGGCCCACCCTCGGCGGCGCCGGAGCAGATCACCGTGACCGTGCGCCCGGCGACGCTGGCCACCGCCGGCGCGGGGGCGTCGAACATCCGGTCGGAGACCATGGTGGTCGATCCCCGATCGATCATCCCGAGTGCCTCGGGCCGCAGCTCGCCGCCGGGTGAGGCGATCGCGGGAGTGGTGTCGAGGTCCCACGAGTCGAGGACGGCACCAGTGCGCCGGCGCGCCTGCTCGTACATCGCCGGGTCGCGCTCGGCAGCCGCCGAGACGTCGAGGTCGCCGTACGGCAAGGTCAGCACCTGGTCCTCCGAGCCGATGGCCTCCTTGAACCGGGTGAGCCAGGTGGCGCCCGGCTCGGTGGCGGCGTTGCGCGGCGCGCCCTCCGGCCTGGTCCCGGGATCGACCGGGGCTGACTCGCTGTCGCCCGCCGCGCTCGGTTCCGGCGTCGGAGAGGGCGAGGAGGTCTCGCCCGACGGCGTGGACACGGTGTCGTCCAGCGGTCGGGGTGGGTTGCCTGCGACCAGGTCGCGGACGGCGTCGGGCACGGCCGGGTCCACCAGCCAGCTCACCGGCTGGGAGCCGGACGCTGCGCCGAAGTCGACCAGCGACCGCAGGGTCCCGCCGGTGTCGAGGGTGCGGGCCCACGACGGCGCGTTGATGATCCGACCCCTCGGGGTGTAGCGGACCTCGTGGCGGACGGGGATCACCAGCGCGGTGTTGAGGGTCCCGCTGCCGGGCGGAACGAGAGGCAGGAACGTGCGGGCCCGGCCGTCGGCGATGCCGTCACGCGGCTCGTCGGACTCGCCGAGCGCGTGGACGCCGAACCAGTAGACCCCGGGCTCGGTCACGCCCAGATCCGACCGGGTCACCTCGATCGAGAACTGCGCCGAGTCCCCCGGCGCGATGGACGTCACCGTGTCGAAGGTGCCGGGTGCGGTGATGCGGTCCCCGACCGGCTCGGCCGGGTCGAGGTCGGCGGCCTCGGCCAGCTCCCCGGTCGACCTGATCGGGGTGGCACCCATGAAGAGGTGCAGGTTGACCGCGACCCAGCGCTCGTCGGTGTGGTTGGTGAGGGTGCCGTCCACACGCACCGGTCCGCGGGCCGGCAGGTACGACGGTGAGAGGGCGTCGATGGTGACGCCGAGGGCGTCCTCGTCCTGCCGCGCGGCCGGCCGGGCCGAGTGGTGAACCGTGGCGGCGGCGCTCCGGCTCGCCGGAGGGGGGGCATCCTGGTCGGGGGACGACGGCGCCGGGGCGGCCGCGGCAGCGGTCGGAAGTGCGGTGGCTGCTACCGCCAGGAAGGCAGGAAGCAGGGACCACAGGTGACGCACGGCGCCGACTCTATCCGGAGCCACTGCGGCCGATAGAGTTGCTCGCCGTGTCCGACGCCGACCTCCCCCCGCTCCAGATGACACGGGTCCAGGACTCGGTCGCGCAGGAGCTGGACCGGATCGCGCCGGTCATCGACGAGCTCGGGCGCAGGTTCCGCGAGGCCGGCGAGGAGCTGGCGCTGGTGGGCGGCTCGGTGCGCGACGCGATGCTCGGTCGGCACCAGAACGACCTCGACTTCGCCACCTCCGCGCGACCCGACCGCACCGAGAAGCTGCTCACCGGATGGGCGGACGCGACCTGGGACATGGGACGCGACTTCGGGACCATCGGGTGCCGCAAGGACGCCTGGCAGGTCGAGATCACGACGTACCGCTCGGAGATCTACGACGCGTCGTCACGCAAGCCCACGGTCGACTTCGGAGACACCCTCGCCGGAGACCTCGGACGGCGGGACTTCACGGTGAACGCGATGGCGGTCCGGGTGCCGGAGCGCGCCTTCGAGGATCCGTTCGGTGGGATCGCCGACCTCGGGCACCGCGTGCTGCGCACCCCGGGCACCCCGGAGGCCTCCTTCTCCGACGACCCCCTGCGGATGATGCGCGCCGCGAGGTTTGCCGCACAGCTCGGTTTCAAGGTCGACCCGGCGGTGGTCGCCGCGATGACGGCCATGGCCGACCGGATCGCGATCGTCTCGGCCGAGCGGGTCCGCGACGAGCTGGTGAAGCTGGTGTGCGGACCGTACCCACGACGCGGGCTGACCCTGCTCGTGGAGACGGGTCTCGCCGAGCACGTGCTGCCCGAGCTTCCCGCCCTCGCGCTGGAGCGGGACGAGCACCACCGCCACAAGGACGTCTACGAGCACACGCTCACCGTCCTCGAGCAGACGATCGAGCTCGAGCACCGTCTGCCCGGGGGCGAGGCCGACTTCGTCGCCCGGTTCGCCGCCCTCATGCACGACGTCGGCAAGCCCCGCACCCGCCGCTTCGTCGGCGACGGGACCGTCACCTTCCATCACCACGACGTGGTGGGCGCCAAGCTCACCCGCAAGCGGATGCGGGCCCTGCGGTTCTCCAACGACGTCACCGACGCGGTGGCGCAGCTGGTCGAGCTGCACCTGCGCTTCCACGGATACGGCGAGGGCGACTGGACCGACTCGGCGGTGCGGCGCTACGTCCGCGACGCGGGCGACCAGCTCGAACGTCTCCACGTCCTCACCCGCGCCGACTGCACCACCCGCAACCGGCGCAAGGCCGAGCGGCTCCGGCGCACGTACGACGACCTCGAGGAGCGCATCGCGCGGCTCTCCGAGGAGGAGCAGCTGGCCGCGATCAGGCCCGACCTGGACGGCAACGAGATCATGGAGATCCTCGGGATCGGCGCCGGTCCCGAGGTCGGTGCCGCCTATCGCTACCTCCTCGAGCTCCGGCTCGATCGCGGGCCGCAGTCCCCCGAGGAGGCCCGGACCGCGCTGCTCGACTGGTGGTCGGCCCGCTCCTGAGGTGCCCCGGCTGCGTTAGGTTCGCGGCTCCCCCCACGGACGGAGTGACAGTGAGCGAGTACGAGTCCCTGCTCGAGGAGTCGATCGAGGTGGCCGCCCCGCCGGCCCAGGTGTGGTCCCTCGTGACGGACCTGCCCCGGATGTCGCAGTGGAGCCCGCAGGTCGTGCGGACGATCGTGCGCGGTCCGGTCCAGCTGGGGACCAAGGCGTTCAACATCAACCGCCGCGGGCCCCTCTTCTGGCCGACGCGCACCAAGGTGGTGGAGTTCGAGCCGCACCGCGAGTTCGCGTTCCGCGTCAAGGACAACTACACGGTCTGGTCCTTCACCCTGGAACCCACAGCGACCGGCACGCGCGTGATCCAGCGGCGCCGGGCCCCCGAGGGCATCTCCGACATCTCGATCAAGCTCACCAGGATTGCCCTGGGTGGGCAGCAGAACTTCACCCGGGAGCTGCGCGAGGGGATGCGGCAGACGCTGAGCCGGGTCAAGGCCGAGTCGGAGGCATAGGTCCGGG
>NZ_DASSXS010000114.1:0-12351 GCF_035703625.1 Nocardioides sp.
ACTCGCGGACGAACGTGGACGTGAGGTCGGGTGCGATCTCGGTGACGCGCGGAGCCAGTCGCCGTCCGATGTTGCCCATCATGCTCATGGCCCGATCCTACGGAGGGGGTCGCTACGGTCGTCGCGTGCCAGTCGAACCCGCCCCGACCCGGTGGTCCTTCCCGGCCCTCGACCAGGACGGCCCACCGGACGATCTGGTGGGTCTGGGTGCCGACCTCGAGGCCGGAACGCTCCTGAGTGCCTACCGGGCCGGCATCTTCCCGATGCCGGTCGGGGTGGCGGGGGAGCCGATGCACTGGTTCAGCCCGGTCCGCCGGGCGGTGCTGCCGCTGGACGGGATGCGGATATCCCGGTCGTTGCGGCGCTCGGTCCGCGACTTCGAGATCCGGGTGGACACGGCGTTCGAGGACGTCGTCGACGGGTGCGCCGACCTCGAGCGCGACAGCGGCTGGATCGATGCCGACATCCGGGCGGCCTACCTCCGGCTGCACGAGCTGGGCTGGGTCCACTCCGTCGAGGCCTGGCGCGGCGGTGAGCTGGCCGGCGGGCTGTACGGCGTGGCGATCGGCGGTCTCTTCGCGGGGGAGTCGATGTTCCACCGGGAGCGGGACGCGTCGAAGGTCGCCCTGGCCGGGCTGGTCGATCTCCTCTCCGACGAGCACGCCGACGCCCGCGTGCTCGACACCCAGTGGGTGACCCCGCACCTCGCCTCGCTGGGGGTGGTCGAGATCCCGCGCGCCGACTACCTCGCGAGGCTGCGAGCGGCCCTGCGGCTGCCCCTCCCGGCGGCGTTCGCGTGATGCCGGGCCCCGGTCACACGACGTGGGGAGGGCGCTCGGTCTCGCTCACCATCGGCCGGCCGGAGTCGGCCCACTCGACCATGCCGCCGCCCAGGTTGACCGCGTCGCGACCCTGCTGGTTGAGGTAGGCCACCGCCTGAGCGGACCGGCCGCCGACCTGGCAGACCACGAGCGTCCGACCGTCGGGCACCTCGTCCAGCCGCTGCACGAGCTCGGCGAGCGGGATGTGGACGGCACCGTCGATGTGCCCGTGCTGCCACTCGACGGGTTCCCTCACGTCGAGGATCGTGAGGTCGTCCGGCAGCGGGTCGGGCACTCCGGCCACCATGACCGTTGGAATCTCCATGGCGTTCCCCTCACTTCAACAGCTTTGACATCCGGCGGTCGGCCAAGGGCTTGCCGCCAGTCTGGCACGTCGGGCAGTACTGAAGACTCGAGTCGGCGAAGGACACCTCGCGGACGGTGTCGCCGCAGACCGGGCAGGGCTTGCCGGTCCGGCCATGGACGGCCAGGTGGGACTTCTTCTCGCCCTTCAGCTCGGCCGCGGCCAGGCCACGGGAGCGGTCGACGGCGTCGCCGAGCACGACCCGGATGGCGTCGTGGAGGACGTGGATCTCGTCGTCGGTCAGGCTGCTGGCCGGCTTGAAAGGCGACATCCGGGCGGCGTGCAGGATCTCGTCGGAGTAGGCGTTGCCGATACCGGCGATGGTGCCCTGGTGCCGCAGCACGCCCTTGACCTGGGACCGGCCCGCGTCGGCGAGGATCTGGCCGAACAGCTCGAGGGTGAAGTCGTCGGTGAGCGGGTCGGGCCCGAGGGAGGCGATGCCGGGCACGTCGGCCGGGTCGCGGACGACGTACATCGCCAGGCTCTTGCGGGTGCCGGCCTCGGTGATGTCGAGCCCGGACTGGTCGTCGAGGACCACGCGGACCGCCAGCGGGGACTTGTTGCTCGGTTTCGGCGGCAGGGTGGGCACCTCGTCGCGCCAGCGCACCCAGCCGGCACGGGCCAGGTGGAGGACGAGGTGCAGGCCCGAGGCGGAGAGGTCGAGGAACTTTCCGTGCCGCGTGACCCCGTCGACCAGGGTGCCTTCGAGCGCCTGCAGCGGCGGGTCGAACGTCTTGAGGGCGCTGAACGCGGCGACGTGGACCTTCACGATCGCGCGCTCGTCGAGCCGGCCCGCCAGGTCGAGGGCCAGCGCTTCCACCTCGGGCAGCTCGGGCACGCCGCTCAGTCTAGGACTGCTCCCGTGGCGGCAACCTCTACCGCGATCGGCTCCGCGGGCCCACAATGAGTCCGTGCCCTCGGTCCGGAAGCTGCCGAACACGGGGTCGGTCTTCCTCGACGCCCGCGGTGGCGACCGCGCGCTGCGGGCCACCTGGCACCAGGAGGCCGGGGTGGTCGTCCTCTCGCTCTGGCGCGACAACGTGTGCGCAGGCTCGTTCCGGCTGAGGATCGACGAGGTGCCGGAGCTCATCGACATGCTGCGCGCCGGGCTGGCCCGCGCGTACGACGCCGCCCGCAGCGCTCCGTCGGGGGACACGACGGAGCTGCCGGCGGTGGCCGGCGAGAATCGCCGGGCGCAAATCTAAGGAGGGACCTAGAGTCCCCGATACGGTCCGATCATGGACCCGATCCGCAACCCCTACGCCCCGGGCGCGGGCCAGCGACCCCCCGAGCTGGCGGGTCGCGATGTCGAGCTCGAGACCTTCGACGTCGTCCTCGAACGGATCGCCCGCGGCCGACCCGAGCGCAGCCTGGTCCTGACCGGCCTGCGTGGCGTCGGCAAGACCGTGCTGCTGAACGCGCTGCGCTCCGCCGCCGTACGCCGCGGCTGGGGGACCGGCAAGCTGGAGGCCCGCCCCGACCAACCCCTGCGCCGTCCACTGTCGAGCGCACTGCACCAGGCCGTTCGCGAGCTCTCCCACCCCAAGCCCGACGACGTCGACCACGTGCTCGGCGTGATCCGCGCCTTCGCCCAGCGCGAGGCCGGGGCCGACGCCAAGCTGCGCGAGCGGTGGAACCCGGGCATCGACGCCCCGCTGGTCAAGGGCCGCGCCGACTCCGGGGACATCGAGATCGATCTCGTCGAGCTGTTCACCGACCTCGGCGGCCTCGCTGCCGACGTGGGCAAGGGCGTCGCGGTGTTCATCGACGAGATGCAGGACCTGGGGCCCGACGACGTGTCCGCCCTGTGCGCGGCGTGTCACGAGATCAGCCAGTCGGGGCTCCCGCTGGTCGTGGTCGGGGCCGGGCTGCCGCACCTGCCCGCGGTGCTGTCGGCGAGCAAGTCCTACTCCGAGCGTCTCTTCCGCTACCAGCGGATCGACCGCCTCGCCCGCGAGGGCGCCGACCGGGCGCTGAGCGCGCCCGCCGCCGAGGAGGACGCGGACTACACCGAGGAGGCGCTGGCCGCGATGTACGCCGCCACCGGCGGCTACCCCTACTTCATCCAGGCCTACGGCAAGGTGGTCTGGGACCTCGCGCCGCGGTCCCCGATCACCGCCGAGGACGTCGCCGTGGCGGCCCCCGAGGCCGAGGGCGAGCTCGCGGTCGGCTTCTTCGGCAGCCGCTTCGAGCGGGCGACGCCGGGGGAGCGGGAGTATCTCCGGGCGATGGCCGATGCCGCCGTTGCGATCGCCGAGCGGTCGGCCGAGGAGCTCGACGACATCCAGAGCGTGCCGACCTCCGACGTGGCCGCCGGGCTCGGCAAGAAGCCGCAGTCGCTGTCGCCGGCGCGCGACTCGCTGCTGAAGAAGGGGCTGATCTACTCCGGCGAGCGCGGCCGGATCGCCTTCACGGTGCCCCATTTCGGGAGGTATCTCCGCGAGCACGCGTGAGAGGGCTACCGCTCGTCGGTGGGGCCGAGCACGGGCTTGATGTCCAGGACCGGGGTGCCGTCGATCGCCTCGAGTCCGCTCACGTCGAGGCGCCCCTCGCGGATGGCGGTGATGCGCACCCGGTGCAGGCCGATCGGGTTGGGGCGGTCGGGGGACCGGGTGGAGAAGACGCCGGTGAGCGGACGCGAGCCGTCGCCGCGCGGATGCACGGAGAGCACGCTGCGGTCCGCGCGGTGCAACCAGGTGAGCACGAGAACCGCGTCCTCCGGTCGCAGGTCGCGAGCAGCCTCCGCGAGCTCGGGATCGAGGGAGATCCAGGCGTCCGGTGCGCCCTCGTCGCCCTGTCGTGGCGCCTGGGAGGGATCGGTGAGTGGGGAGTGCACCGTGCCGATCCGGCGCAGGGCCTCCATCAGGGACGCTCCTCGCCGGGGTCCGGATCGGGCCCGAAGGCAGCGCACTGGCCGCGCATGATCTCGCGCATCGAGGTGCCTCGGGGCACGCCGTACACCGTGCCGGGGAAGTCGAGCGGCTCCTGCACTGCCCAGAGGTCGAAGTGGCGCTCGGGCGCGAACAGCTCGGCCGGGTCGCCGGCGGCGATCCACCCGATGGGCAGGACGGTCTTGGCGGGGAGCACGGAGTTGACGTGCAGGACGCTGTTGATGCGCAGCTCGCTGCCGGACCCGGCCCGCGAGCCGGGGAACATCGAAACGCCGGTGGCGATGAACACCTCGTCGTCGACCGTGGTGCCGTTGAGGTGGGTGTGAGGCCCGATCAGGACGGCGTCGCCCACCGTGAGCGGGTGGGATGCCCGGCCCCGGAGCAGCGCCTGCTCCATGACGAGGACGTGGGAGCCCAGCCTGATCGGGCCGAGGTCGCCGTTGAGCACCGCACCGTGCAGGACGCGTGACTCGGCGCCGATCGTGACGTCTCCGGTCACCACCGCCGAGGGTGCGATCCAGGCAGAGGGGTCGATGTGTCCCATGACCCGAGGGTAGGGAACTTTTCACCTCCAGCTCCTGTGGGTCGGTGAATCGGAGCTCTCCGGTCGGGTCGCCGGCGCGGCGGGATGCCCCGTGCTCGATCTGTGCTCGATCTGTGCTCGATCCGTGCTCGATCCGTGCGCGCCGTGAGTCCGCACCTGTGGTGCCTCGGCTGGGAGCAGGCCCTGATCGGGCGTGAGAGGGAACCGTGCCCTCATCGTCGTGGCGCCGGAGGACGACTCTCGCCTGGCGTCACAATGGAGGCATGAGGCCCCAGGTGGTCGCCCATCGGGGTGCCAGCCACGATCTCGCGGAGCACACGCTCGGGGCCTACCTGGCGGCGATGGAGGCCGGGGCCGAGGCCTTCGAGTGCGACGTACGCCTCACCGCCGACGGGCACCTCGTCTGCGTCCACGACCGCAACCTCTGGCGTACGGCGAGCAAGCGGAGTGCGATCTCCACGATGGAGCTCGCCGACCTCGACGCCCTCGACTTCGCGTCGTGGAAGAACCCGTGGGCCGACCTCGACGACGAGGCACCCGACCGCGACATCGAGCTCGGGCGGGTGCTCACGCTGCGCAAGCTGCTGGAGGTGGTGGCCGACCAGGACCGGCGGATCGAGCTGGCGATCGAGACCAAGCACCCCACCAGGTTCGGCGGGCTGGTCGAACGGCGGCTGGTCGAGCTGCTGCGGGACTTCGGGTGGGACCGCGCCGACTCGCCGGTCCGGGTGATGAGCTTCTCCTGGGCCGCCCTGCAGCGCGTGCAGCGGCTCGCCCCGGAGGTCGCCCTCGTGATGCTGATCGAGAAGGCCCACCACTGGCCGATGCTGCGCCAGGTCATCGGCGACGACTGGATGGTCGGACCGGGGATCAGGGAGCTGCACGACCATCCCGGACTCCGCAAGCACCTCCTCAAGAGCGGACGCGACATCCACGTCTGGGTGGTCAACACCGACCGGGACCTCCAGCTCTGCCTCGAGCTGGGGGCGAAGGCGGTCATCACGGACCGGCCGGCGTACATGCTCGAGCTGCTGAAGAGCTAGCCTCCGCACCATGGGAAAGCGCTCTCGCACCAAGGCCCGTGACCAGGCCCCCGCGGGGGAGGTCGGGCCTCGCCAGCCGTGCCCGTGCGGATCGGGCCGTCGCTACAAGGCCTGCCACGGCTCGGTCGACGGGCCGGCCGCGGTGTTCGTCAACCGCCCGTTCGAAGGGTTGCCCGGCGAGTGCGACATCGTCGCGATGCGCGAGCTCGTGCAGTCCGCGACCGCGCCACTGACCCTGGCCGGCGACGGGCGCACCGTGCGCCTCAGCACCCTGCTGCCGATGGCGGCGCCGGCGATGGTGCGCGAGGGCGGCGACATCTGGCTCGGCCTCCAGGTCCGACACAACTTCGGCGACCCGTCCCGCGACCTCGGCGCCGTCCTGGTCAGCGCCCTCGAGTCGGAACCCGGCATCGTCGGGCTCACCGACCCGCCGGGCGAGGGACCGCGCCTGCAGGACCTGGTGACGGGGACGACCCTCGAGGTGACCGTGCACCAGGGCTTCGAGCACTGGATCGACGACCAGGACGACCAGGCGGGCCTCGCCGCGGCCCTCGACCAGGCCAACGCGTCGGTCAACCCCACCGCCCGGCTCGGGTCGGTCCAGTCGGCGTACTGGACCGACGTCGGGCCCAAGGAGCATCTCCGCTGGGTGATGCCCGAGCCCGAGGACCGGCTCCTCGACGCGCTGGCCCGGCTGCACGCCGCGGGTCGCGACCGCCTCGTGCCCGACGGGCGGTTCGTGGGGATGTTCCGGGCGCACGGCCTGCTCACCCCTGTGTGGGACCTGCCGGTCGGCACCGGGTCGGAGGCGCTGGAGGAGCCGGCCGCGAAGTTCGCCGAGGACCTCGCCGAAGCACTCGCCGACGAGTCCGCGTTGACCGGCGACGAGCGGGCCGCCCGCTCCGGTCTGGCCAACCGTCAGGTCACCATCCGCTGAGCGGTTGCCGCGAGCGTGGCCAACGCCACGCCCGACCCGCCTTGTGTCCGGCTCGGGGCCCGGGTAGATTCCGCTGCGCCCGGTCGTTGTTGTGTCCCCCGTCAACAGCGGCCGGGTCTTCAATTTCCCGGACGGACGCGCCTAGTGCTCGTGCAGGGGGACCCGTGAGATCGGGCAGCTCATGCACCGCGGGCCGCCACGTCCGGACCCCAGCTCCGATCCTGCGATCCTGACCACCTCGATGCCGGCGTCCTCGAGCCGGTCGTTGGTCTCGTCGTTGCGCTCGTAGGCGACGGCCACGCGAGGTGCGATGGCCAGCGTGTTGTTGCCGTCGTCCCACTGCTCGCGCTCGGCGGTGACCGGGTCGAGCCCGGTGTCGATCTGGTGCAGGGTGTCGATCTCCATGGCCTTCGCCGCCGCGACCAGGAAGGGCTCGGCTTCCGCGACATCGAGGACCAGCTCGTGCGCTCCCGTCCCCCGCTCGGCGACGGTGACCGCGTGGGCCCTGAGGGAGTCGGCGACGTTGGGGTACATCACGATCTTGTCGACGTCGACCATCGTGCAGACCGTGTCGAGGTGCATGGTCGCCCGCTCCTGCGCGATGGGTACGGCGAGGACCGTCTGTGCCAGGCCCGCGTGGAAGACCTGGCGGGCAAGCCGCTCCACCCCGGCCGGCGTCGTCCGCTCGCCGACGCCGACGGCGATGACGCCGGGGGCGAGGAGCAGTACGTCGCCGCCCTCCACGTGCTCGTGGTGCCAGCCGTGGATCTTGCGGGTCCCCTGGAAGCGCGGGTGTGCGGTGTAGATCAGCTCGGTCAGCTGGGTCTCGCGCGAGCGGGCCGGCATGGCCAGCGAGGTGATCGCCACCCGGTCCTGGATCCACACGCTGGAGTCGCGCGTGAACAGAAGGTTGGGGAGGGGGTCGACCAGAAACTCGTCGTGCGCGAGCAGCGAGGTCACCAGGCCGAAGCCGCCTCGCACCTCGTCGTTGCGGATGCCCGCGGTGAGGTAGCCGGTCAGCTCCTCGGGCGACAGCTCCTGGAGGAAGCGGGCGAGGTAGCTGCGCATCGTGTCGCCGAGGTGGAGCCCGCCGAGCGCCGTGGTGATGGCGTGGTTGCGGGCCTGGTCCTGCCGGAGGGCCTCGGTCAGCAGGTCGGTCAGGTAGAGCACCTCGACGCCCCGCGAGCGCAGCGCCTCGGCGAACGCGTCGTGCTCCTCCTGGGCGCGGTGCACCCACGGGATCCCGTCGAAGAGGAGCTTGTCGTTGTTGCGTGGTGTGAGGCGCTTCAGCTCGTTGCCCGGGCGGTGCAGCATCACCGTCCGCAGTCGGCCGACCTCGCTGTCAGCCGCGTGCGCGTGGCCGGGCCCCCGCTGCGTGCCCGCCGGCTCCTGGGTCTCCATGGCACAAACTCTAGGGGGTTTTCAGCCACCCTTGCCCTGCGCACCCTTCGAACGACGCAGCAGCCACGGCTCCAGCCGGGAGTAGCCCTTCACCGACTTGCGGGGAAGGCGACGGAAGCGGTAGTCCCCGGCCTGCGTGTACGGGGAGATCTGGGCCAGCTCGTCGGCGGCCTTGTCGAGGATCCTCGACAGCCGGAGCGACTCGTCGGCGACCGGCAGCTCGGTCGTCTCGACCGAGTCCTCGGCGATCGGCCCCGACAGCTCCTCGTAGGCGCCGCGGTCGACCAGCACGCTGCCGGGTCGCGCCACCGACGTCAGCCGGGCGGCGATGTTGACCTGCGGCCCGTAGACGTCTCCCAGCCGGCTGACCACCTCGCCGTAGGCGATCCCGGCCCGCACGCGCGGGAACTTGTCCTCCTCGTCCTCGCCGCGCTCGGTCACGATCAGCGCGACCTCGGCCGCCGAGACCGGGTCGTCGGCGACGAACAGCACCTCGTCGCCGATGGTCTTGATCACCCGGCCGCCGAGGTCGACCACGGTGCGGGTCATCTCGTTCTCGAAGTGCTCCACCCACTCGACCAGCTCGGCGTCGGTGAGGGCCTTGCTCTGGCCGGTGTAGCCGACGATGTCGACGAAGCCGACCGCCATCGTGCTCGTCGTACCGGGGCCCTCCGATGCGAACTGCGAGAGCAGCCGACTGGCAGCACCCTCCAGGTGACGTCGCCAGATGTAGGCCTGCAGCTTCTCCACCCGGGGGAGCACCACGTCCATCAGCTCGGTCAGCCGGGCCTGCGGGTCCTCGTGCTCGATCGCCAGCTCGGCGAGGAGGCTGACCTGCCACTCGGCCAACCGGGCGAAGCTGCGACCCCAGGTCCGGACCAGGGCGGCCTCCGACTCAGGCGTCAGGATGCCGAGCGAGATCAGCTCCCGGGTCCGGGTCAGCGCCTTGAGGTCCTCCTTGGTGAACGCCACGTCGTCGTCGGCGGCGTGCGGGAACCCGAGCTGCTGCCACAGCTCCTCGGCGACGTCGATGGGTACGTCGGCCTTGTCGGCGACCTCCTTGCGGGTGAACACCCGCTTCGCCCCGAGCAGAGCGCGTTCGATCTCCTCGATCCGGCCCAGCGGATCGCCCTCGTCGCTGTGGCCGGCCAAGTCAGGAACCCAGGCGCTCCTGCGCTGCCCGGTCCAGCGCTTCCTTGAACGCGGGCACCTCGTCGCACAGCTGCCGCAGGCCCTCGCTGGTGAAGTGCAGCGCCTCGGCCTTGTCCAGCGTCACGATGGAGGCGCTGCGCAGCTTGTGGTCGACGATGCCCACCTCGCCGATGATCTCGCCGGGACCGAGCCGGGCGATCTCCTGGCCGTCCTTGCGCACCGACACCTCACCCGAGAGCAGGATGTAGGCCTTGTCGGACGGCGTCTTCTCCCAGATGGGGGACCAGTTGGCCGGCAGCGTGACGAAGGTCCCCGCATCCTTGATCCGCTGGACCTCGTCGTCGGTGAATCCTTCGAAGATGGGCATGCGGTGATCTTTCCGGACCCGGAGGGGGGTGTCCAGCGCGTCTCGCGATCAGGGCAGCTCGGCCGGCGGGCTGGACCACTCGTCGGCGAGGACGGCGTACTCGAGGGAGTCCGTCCACTCGCCCTTGGACCAGTAGTCCCGCCGCCTGCGGGCCTCGAGCCGCATCCCGAGACGCTCGCACAGGGCGGCAGACCGGTGGTTGCGGGCGTCCAGCTGGGCGGTGATCCGGTGGAAGCGGTAGTGGGCGAAGGCCAGGTCGATCAGGGCACGGGCCGCCTCGGTGGCGACCCCGCGGCCGGCCACCGCCGGATCGAGCACCCAGCCCACCTCGGCCTGGCTGTACGACGGCCCTTGCAGCATCAGGATCAGCTCGCCGACCATCCGCCCGTCCAGCTCGATGACCAGGGACAGGACCGGGGCCCTGCCCTCGCCGGCGTGCCGGCTGATCCGGCGCCGGATCTCCGCCTCGGACTGGCGCCGGTCGAGCGGCGGCGTCGGGAGGTACCGGGCGACCTCGGGGTCGGAGTAGTACGCGAACAGGGCTTCGGCGTCCTCGGGCACGGGGTGGCGGAGCACGAGGCGCTCGGTGCGCACCGGCAGCTGCGGCTCGACCGGGTCGAGGAAGAGCCGCCGGGGCTCGTCGATCCAGGTCTCGCGCGAGAGCGCGCCACCGAACCGGAGCCGGTCGTAGCCGGTCATCGGCAGCTCGAGGTCCTCGAGCCTGGACGTGGCCTCGCCGAGCGAGCCGCGTGCCGTCGTGTCGTGGGGGTCCCGCTCGAGCACCTCGACCGCCGCCCTGACCTGCGCCACGAGCGCGGTCTTGCGCCGGATGTTGAGCGGCGTGACCGACCGGAGGCAGACGTACTGCCCCGCGAGGTAGGCCGCCCACTCCTCGCGAGCGGCGGCCTGCTGGTCCCCGGGCCAGTGGTCGAGGAACCACGCCCCGAGCCGGTCGAGGCCCCCGGCCCACTCGACAGGGGCGAGGTGGTCACGCGGGACCATCGGCGTGCCGTCCGAGAGCAGGTACGACGGCAGGGGCAGCCGGCCCGCTGCCATCGCGTCGATCGTGGTGTCGGCACCGGGCACCTCGACGAAGTGGGCTCGGACGTAGCAGTCGTCCTCGGGCGACATCGGGTGGTCGCCGTTGACCTCGAGGAAGCGGTCGCGGACCCGATCGAGGGCCGTCACGACGCGAGCTCCCAGATCGTGAGCGCCGACATCAGCACGCACACGGCGGCCCCGACGTAGTGCAGCACCGAGAGTCGCACGTGGTTGAGCAGCACCCGGCCCACGATCACCGCCAGCCCCGACACCGTCAGGAGCGCCCCCCACGCGCCGACGAACACCGACACCGGGTCGTCGTACTTCGCCACCAGCGAGAGGGTGAGCAGCTGCGAGAGGTCGCCCCACTCGGCGGCGAACAGGACCAGGAAGCTGGTGGCGACGGCCCTGGCCGCACCGGCGGCGTCGGAGGAGACCTTGGCGGCGTACTCGCTCTCGGACTCCGCCTCGTCCTCGTCGGCCGACCCCGCGGTCCGCAGCAGGATCACCGCGCCGACCAGGAACATCAGCGCGGTGCCCACGTGGACCACGGTCTCGGGGAGCAGCCCGACCGCCTTGCCGAGCACGACGGCGACCGCGGTCTGGACGGCGAAGGCGAGGCCGACACCGATCCAGACCAGGAGCGGGCGGAACTTCGTCGAGAGCACCAGCGTCGCGATGAACGTCTTGTCGGGCAGCTCGACGACGAAGATCGCGCCGAAGGTCAGCGCGACGACCACCAGATCCATCAGCTCCGGCCCCTCAACCCAGGAGCTTCCGGCTGGCTGCGACCGCGTCGGCGAGCACGTCGGCGACCGGCCGCCCGACGGCGGTCGCGGCCTGGACCACGTCGTCGTACTCCGGCATGGCGTTGACGACCGCACCGTCGTGCCGGGCGAGCTTCACCGCGACGGTGTGGCCGTCGACCTCGACGGACGACATCTCCCGGTCGAGCGCGTGCTTGTCCATCCGCTGCTCGCGGACACCGATGGCGGAGGTCTCCCGGAACACCGTGGCCCGGACCGCTGCCACGCGCTCGGGCGGGACGAGCACGCTGAGCGTGTGGGCCGGTCGTCCCTTCTTCATCAGGATCGGGGCGAGCCAGGCGTCGGAGGCTCCGGCGTCCAGCAGGGCGGTGATGACCGACGGCCAGACGCGAGGGTCGAGGTCGTCGACGTTGGTCTCGATCAGGACTGCCGTGTCCTCGCGGGCTGAGTCGGGGGCAGTCCCGGCGAAGAGCCGCAGGACGTTGGCGTGACCCTCCGGGTCCCGGCTGCCCGCTCCCACGCCGACCTGCTCGGTCGTCATCGGGGGCTGTGGCCCCCAGCTGGTCGCGACCGTGGTGAGGATCGCGGCACCCGTGGGAGTGCACAGCTCCATGGCGGGGGCTCCCGCCGGCCCGGCGTACGACGGCACTCCGCGCAGCAGCTCGGCTACCGCCGGGGGCGGGACCGGCATCGTCCCGTGGGCGCCCTCGACCGTGCCCGACCCGACCGCGACCGGGCTGACCACCACCTCGCCGCCGAGGCGGGCGAACCCCGCGCTGGCGCAGACGACGTCCGCGATCGCGTCCAGTGCGCCGACCTCGTGGAAGGTCACGTCGTGCGGGTCGGAGCCGTGGACGGCGGCCTCGGCCTCGGCGAGCCGCTCGAAGACGCGAAACGCGAGGGACCGGACGTCCTCGTCGAGGCGGGAGCTCCTCAACAGGCCCCGGATGTCGCGCCAGGAGCGGTGCTGTCCCGACTCGCGCGCCCTGACGTGGCAGCGGGTGGCCGCGAAGCCGTTGCGGG
>NZ_DASSXS010000212.1:0-7168 GCF_035703625.1 Nocardioides sp.
TGGGTTTCGAGACGGCTCACTCATCCGCGAGCAAGCTCGCGTCCGAGTCGAGCCTCCTCAACCTTCGCGGCTCTTCGCGTCGCGCTTCGCGCAACGCGGCCGCTCCGAGCGGATGACGAGATTCGAACTCGCGACATCGACGGTGGGCAGAGCGTCGCGCTGGAGCGCGACGACGTGGAGAGCGGATGACGAGATTCGAACTCGCGACATCGACCTTGGGAAGGTCGCGCTCTACCAGCTGAGCTACATCCGCAGGCCGGTCCTCGGACACGGCGGACGCGATGCTACCCGAACGTCCAGCGGGGTAGGTTACGACCCGTGCTGATGAGTGACCGCGACATCCTGGTGGAGATCGACAAGGGACGGATCGTCCTCGATCCCTGGGACCCGGCCATGATGCAGCCGTCCTCGATCGACGTCCGGCTGGACCGCTACTTCCGGGTGTTCGAGAACCATCGCTATCCGCACATCGACCCGGCGGCGGACCAGTCCGACCTGACGCGCGAGGTCGAGCCGGAGGGGGACGAGCCGTTCATCCTGCACCCCGGCGAGTTCGTGCTCGGGTCGACGTACGAGGCGATCTCGCTGCCCGACGACGTGGCCGCCCGGGTCGAGGGCAAGTCGTCGCTGGGGCGGCTGGGCCTGCTGACCCACGCCACCGCCGGCTTCGTCGACCCCGGTTTCTCCGGCCACGTGACCCTCGAGCTGGCCAACGTCGCGACACTGCCGATCAAGCTCTACCCCGGGATGAAGATCGGCCAGTTCTGCTTCTTCCGGCTCTCCTCGCCCTCGGAGCACCCCTACGGGTCGGCCAGGTACGGCTCCCGCTACCAGGGGCAGAGGGGCCCGACCCCCTCCCGGTCCTTCCAGAGCTTCCATCGCACTCGCATCTGAGCGCACCCTCCCGTCTCGTGGCGTGACCCCGTTGTGGTGCGCCGAGTCCTCGGCTGTCTAAGGTAAGGCTGCCCTAAGTAAGGCTTACCTAACTCGGAGGACGTCATGACCACACTCTCCCGACGCGCCGGCTCCGCCCTCGTGGCAGGAATACTGGGCTCCGGCTTCCTGGCCGGCTGCAGCACTGGCCCGACCGAGGCCTCCGACACCTCGCAGCAGGAGTCGACGACGCAGGTCGACGCGCATGCCTTCCCCGTGACCATCGAGCACGCCTTCGGTGAGACCACGATCGAGGAGGAGCCGACCCGGGTCGCCACTCTCGGCTGGACCGACCAGGACGTCGCGCTCGCCCTGGGGGTCCCGCCGGTCGGCGCCACGGCGATCACCTGGGGAGGCAACACGGCCGGCTCGACGGAGTGGTACGACGACGAGCTCGAGGAGCTCGGCGCCGAGCAGGCCACCCGCTACAGCGACGCCGACGGCGCGCCCGTGGACGAGATCGCGAAGCTCGCACCCGACCTGATCCTGGCCACCAACTCCGGCCTGACCGCCGGTGAGTACAAGAAGCTCTCGCGGATCGCCCCGGTCGTGGCCTACCCCGAGGCCCCGTGGGTCACCAGCTGGCAGGACTCGCTCGACATGGTCGGCGAAGCACTGGGCCGCAGCGAGCTGGCTGACGAGATCGAGGGCGAGACCCAGGCCAGCATCGATGCTGCCGCCGAGGAGCACCCCGAGATCCAGGGCAAGACCTTCATCTATGCCGCCCTGTCCACGACCGACACGTCCAAGGTCGACTACTACACCCCCGAGGACCTCCGCCCGCAGCTGCTGACCGAGATCGGGATGAAGAATGCGCCGGTCATCGAGAAGCTCAGCGAGAAGGGCGAGTTCTACGGGACGGTCTCCGCCGAGCGCGCGGCCGAGCTCGAGTCCGACGTCTTCATCACCTACGCCGAGAAGAAGTCGGACCTGGAGGCCTACACCGAGGACCCTCTGCTCGGTCAGATCCCCGCCATCGAGAGCGGGCACGTGCTCGCCTCGACGAACAAGGCCGATGGTCTGGGGTTCTCGTCGCCGTCGCCGCTCTCGATCCCGTGGGCCATGGACAACTTCGTCCCGCAGATCGCGGAGGCGGTCGCGGGCACATGAGCCTGGCTGCCGCGCCGTCAGGCGAGTCGACGCCCACCGGGGGCATCCCCCGCCGGGCCGGGTCGACGTCCGCCGCCATCGCCGCGGCGGTGGCGGCAGTCGTCGGCGTCAGCGTCGCATCCCTGCTGATCGGCTCCAGGCCGATCTCGCCGGACGTGGTTCTCGACGCCGCCCATCCGCTCCATGGCATCGCCGACGCCCGGCTCGGACGGACAGCGCTGGCGCTCGCGGTCGGCGCCGCGCTGGGACTCGCCGGCGCGATCATGCAGGGACTGACCCGGAACCCGCTCGCCGACCCCGGGATCCTCGGCATCAACGCTGGAGCGTCCTTCGCGATGGTGCTGGCCATGTCGGTGCTGGGGATCTCGTCGTTGACCGGGTACCTCTGGTTCGCGTTCGCCGGTGCGGCGTCCGCGATGGTCGCCGTCCACGCGATCGCGTCGTTCGGACGCGATGGCGCGACGCCGGTGAAGCTCGCGATCGCCGGAGCAGCCCTGACGGCGGCACTCTCCAGCTGGACCTCGGGGGTGCTCCTGACCGATCGACAGACGATGGAGACCCTCCGCTTCTGGCAGGTCGGCACCGTGGGTGGGCGCGACCTCGACGTCCTCCTGACCGGGCTGCCCGCCCTCGTGGTCGGGCTGGTCCTCGCGCTGGGGTGTGCGCGGCTGCTCAACACGCTGGCACTCGGCGACGACCTCGCCCGCGGCCTCGGACGACGTACGGTCCGGGACCGTCTGCTGCTCGGTGCGGCGGTGGTGCTGCTGGCCGGGGGCGCCACGGCCCTGGCCGGGCCCATCGCGTTCGTGGGACTGATCGTCCCGCACGGCGTGCGCGCGGTGGTGGGATCGGACTACGGCAGGGTGCTGCCCTGCTCCGTCGCGTACGGCGCCGTCCTGGTCGTGGTGGCCGATGTCGTCGGTCGGGTGGTGCTGCCACCCACCGAGGTGCAGGTCGGGATCATGACCGCAGTGGTCGGTGTGCCCGTGTTCCTCTGGTTGGTGCGTCGGGGACGGATGGCGGCGACGTTGTGAGCCCAGCCCTCGACGCGGAGCTTGACTCCGCCCGGGACGCGGTCTCCAGGGCCCGGCGGCGACCGGCGCGACGCCACCGGATCCTCTCCGGGGGACTCGTCGCCGTCCTGCTGGCCGTGTTCGCCGCGCGCGTGCTGCTGGGCGACTTCACGATCACGATCCCGGACTGCTTCCGGATCGTGTTCGGCGCCGAGATCCCGGGTGCGTCGTTCATCCTGATGGAGAGCAAGCTGCCGCGGGCCGTCCTCGGCGTGCTCGTCGGAGTCGCGTTCGGGGTCTCCGGCGCGATCTTCCAGGCCACGCTTCGCAACCCCCTCGCCAGCCCGGACATCATCGGGGTCGGCCTCGGCGCCAGCGCGGCGGCGGTCTTCGCCATCGTCAGCCTCGACCGGACCGGCATGCCGGTCGCGGTCTCGGCGATCGTCGGAGCAGTGGCGGTGTCGGCCCTGGTCCGGTGGGTCGCGGGGCCAGCGGCGGGCTACCGGCTCGTCCTCATCGGCGTCGGTGTGGCGGCCGCCCTCACCTCCGTCGTGCAGTACCTCTTCACCCGCGCCGACGTGTACGACGCCCAGCTCGCCCTCCGCTGGCTCACCGGGAGTCTCAACCAGGTGGACTGGCCGGCCATCCGGCTGCTGGCCTGGTTCCTGCTGGTGCTGTTGCCGCTGCTGGTCTGGGTGGCCGGCTCGATGCGGATCACCGAGCTCGGCGACGACATCTCGGCGGGGCTCGGGGTCGGATCGCGTCGGACGGACGTGCTCCTGCTGGTCGCGGTCGTGCTCACGGCTGTCGCGGTGGCGGCCGCCGGGCCGGTCGCCTTCGTGTCGTTCCTCGCCGGGCCGATCGCCCGCGCGCTCAACTCCGGGCGCACCACCGTCCTGGGTGCCGCTCTCGTGGGAGCAGTGATCGTGGTCGCGGCCGACTACGTGGCGGCGTACCTGATTGCGGACGTCAACCTCCCGGTCGGCGTCGTCACGGGCGCGTTCGGGGCGCCGTTCCTGCTCTGGCTGCTCGCTCACAACGGAAGGGAGGCAGCATGACTGCCCTGAAGGACGAAACCGCACCGGGGTCGGTGTCGACGACGTCGCGGCTGTCCGCGCAGCGGGTCACCCTGGGCTACGGCGACCGTGCGGTGGTCAGCGAGCTCGACCTGAGCGTGCCCGACGAGCGCGTCACCGTGGTCGTGGGCCCCAACGCCTGCGGCAAGTCGACGCTGCTGCGGGGCATGGCCCGACTGCTGCGGCCGACCTCGGGGGCCGTGCTGCTCGACGGTGAGGTCATCCACCGGCAGTCGACCCGGCACGTCGCGCGCAGTCTCGGCCTGCTGCCGCAGAACCCGGTCGCGCCCGAGGGCGTCACCGTCGTCGACCTGGTCGGACGTGGTCGGCACCCGCATCAGGGCAGGTTCCGGCGATGGTCGGGCGCCGACCAGCGGGCAGTCGCGGAGGCGCTCGACCTGACCGACACCACCGAGCTGGCCGACCGGGTGGTCGACGAGCTGTCGGGAGGACAGCGACAGCGGGTCTGGGTCGCGATGGCGCTGGCCCAGGGCACCGACCTGCTGCTGCTCGACGAGCCGACGACGTACCTCGACATCGCCCACCAGATAGAGATGCTCGACCTGCTCGCAGACCTCAACCACAGGCGCGGCACCACCGTCGTGATGGTGCTGCACGACCTGAACCTCGCCGCGCGGTACGCGCATCACCTCGTGGTCCTCAAGGCCGGCGAGATCGTCGCCGAGGGCACCCCGGCCGACGTGGTCACCGAGGAGACGGTGCACGACGCCTTCGGCCTCGGCAGCCGGGTGATCCTCGACCCGGTCTCCCGCACGCCACTGGTCGTCCCCGTGGGACGCCGCCACCGACCGACCTCGACGCACCAAGGGACCCTGCCATGACCGCGACCGCAACTCACTCGCTGCCGATGATCCTGGATGAGGTCGAGGTGGTCGCCGTCGAGCGGCTGTCGCCGACGTACGTCCGCGTGGAGCTCGGGTCACCCGTGCTTGCCGACTTCGGTGTCGACGGTCCGCTGTACGACCAGCGGATCAAGCTGGTCTTTCCGAACGACGCCGGCAGCCTGCCCTCCTTCGAGGGTGCGGACGACTCCTGGCTCGCCACCTGGCTGCACGTCCCCGCGTCCGAGCGTGGCCACATGCGGACCTACACCGTGCGCGAGGTGCGCGGGACGGGCGGCGACACCCGGCTCGTGGTCGACTTCGCGCTCCACCCCGACGGCTGCGCGACCGGCCCCGGCTCGGCGTGGGCCTCCCGCGCCTCGGCGGGCGACCGGCTGGTGGTCGTGGCGCCGCGGAGGGGACAGCCGTTCGGGGGCATCGAGTTCGTCCCGGGTGACGCACGGCAGCTGGTGCTGGCCGCCGACGAGACCGCCGTACCGGCCGTCTGCAGCATCCTCGAGGACCTGCCGGCCGCTGCCCGGGGCATCGCCTTTCTGGAGGTGCCGGACCCCGCCGACGTGCAGGACGTCGACCACCCGGTGGGGGTCGAGGTCGTGTGGCTCCCTCGCGGGGAGGAGCCCCTCGGTACGAGGCTGCACTCGTCGGTGCTGGCCTACCTGGGCGCCGGGTCGGTCCCCCTGGTCGAGCCGGCAGACGTCGACCCGGACCTGTGGGAGACCCCGGCCTACTCGTCGTCCGGCGAGGAGGTCGAGACGGCCGGCCGCCCCGCGGCGGAGGGGTACGGCGGCCTGTACGCGTGGATCGCCGGCGAGTCCGGCGTGGTGACCGCGCTGCGCCGACACCTGGTGAAGGAGCTGGGCATGGACCGCCGCCAGGTCGCCTTCATGGGCTACTGGCGGCGGGGTGTCGCGATGCGCTCCTGATCCGATAGTCCCTAACGAAATGGCTGGTGACACGCCCACCATGGCAGCTACTTCGTTAGGGACTATCCGTTCGGTGGCTAGTTGTCGATGCGGTCGGCGATCCGGCGCAGGCGGTCGGCGAACCGGTGGCGGTGGGGTACGGCGGGAACCTGCGGCCGTCTGGCTCGCACCACCCGTTCCTGAATCTGCTGCCTGGCCTGGGGTTCGACGAGGGCGCTGGTGTCGTTCATGGTGAGCTCCTGTGGTGTGAGGTGTGGTCAGACCTGGGTGAGCACGATGTCGCCGCTGACCGTCTTGGCCCGCAGCTCGACGTGGTCGGCCCCCTCGGCCGGCTCGCCGGCGCTCTCGAGGTTGGACCGGATGGATCCGGACAGGGTGGAGATATCGGTCCACACCGGCAGCCCTGCCGGGATCCCGATGTGGACGTCGCCCGAGGCACCCTTCATCGTGAAGCGACCGCGGTGCGCCGTACCGACGAGGAGGTCGCCGCTGCCCGTCGCCAGTGAGACGTCCTGGTGCGCGTCGACGACCCTGAGGTCGCCGGAGCCGGTCTTGACTGCTGCCGGACCGTTGGACGTGCCGATCTCGACGTCGCCGGAGCCGGTGGACGCGGCGACGGCGGACTCCGCGTGGCGGACGCGCACCTGACCCGACCCGCTCTTGACGCGCAGCTCCGCGTTGGCGACCGCGATGTCCACGTCGCCCGAGCCGGTCTCGACGAGGGCAGGTCCCCCGAGGTCGCCGGTGCTGACGTTGCCCGACCCGGTCTTGAGCTGGCAGGTGCCGACGGTTCCGGTCACCCGGATGTCGGCGCTGCCGGTCCTGACGACGAGATCGCTGTTGAAGGGGACGGTGATCGTCACGTCGAGGCGCGCGTCACCTCCGAAGAAGCCACTGCGCATGCGGGGGGCGACCACGCTGATCTGCCGTCCGGACTGTCGGACGTCAACCTGGTCGGCGTCGCGTCCGGTGATGTCGACGCGGGACTCGGTGGTCTCGGTCGCCGTGATCTCGACCGCCCCCTTGCCGATCTCGAGGAAGAGGTTGACGGGCTCGTGGGTCTCGAAGTGGTGCTGTGCCATGACTGACTCCAGGGTGTGCTCGGCCGACGGCCCGGCGGTTGCCGGCCCGTGGATTGGGTTGGTGGGTGCTGGTCAGAGCCAGCCGGTCATGCGGCGGCTGCCGCGGCCCTTCCCGGCGAACGGATCGACGTCACCGAAGAAGGGGATGCTCGACAGGTCGATGTCGAC
>NZ_DASSXS010000305.1:0-24324 GCF_035703625.1 Nocardioides sp.
TACCCGCCGCGATCCGCTCGTCACCGTCCGTCGCAGGGCCGGCCGGCGACGCGGTGTCGTCGTCACCGCCGATGTGGATCGAGCGGCGCTTCGACACGTAGATGGCAGCTGCGATCGCGGCCACCGCCGCGAGCGCGATGACGATGCGCAGCGCGTCGTTCTGGTCCTGGCCGACGCCCATCGAGACCACGGCGCTGGCGATCAGCAGCGAGACCAGGTTCATCACCTTGATCAGCGGGTTGATCGCCGGGCCGGCGGTGTCCTTGAACGGGTCGCCGACGGTGTCGCCGATGATCGTCGCCTCGTGGGCCAGGGAGCCCTTGCCGCCGTGGTGGCCGTCCTCGACCAGCTTCTTGGCGTTGTCCCACGCGCCGCCGGAGTTGGCGAGGAAGACCGCCATCAGGGTGCCGGCGCCGATGGCACCGGCCAGGAACCCGGCCAGGGCGGTCACGCCGAGGCCGAAGCCGACGGCCACCGGTGCGAGGACGGCGAGCAGACCGGGCGTCACCAGCTCGCGCAGCGAGTCCTTGGTGACGATGTCGACGACCTTGCCGTACTCCGGACGGCCGGTGCCCTGCATGATCCCGG
Organism: Nocardioides sp.; assembly: GCF_035703625.1. GTDB lineage: Bacteria > Actinomycetota > Actinomycetes > Propionibacteriales > Nocardioidaceae > Nocardioides. The sequence goes on from NZ_DASSXS010000305.1 coordinate 589, forward strand.
GGATGTCGCGGAACTGGCGACGGACCTCGAACACCACGGCACCCGCCGCGCGGCCGACCGCGTTGATCGCGAGCCCCGAGAACAGGAACACCGCGGCGGCGCCGAGCAGGATCCCGACCAGCACCAGCGGGTTGAACACGTTGAAGTCGAGCAGCGCGAACTCGTCGCCGCTCGGCTGCGCCTCGTTGAGCGCCTCCGCTACCGAGGTGGCGTAGGAGCCGAACAGGGCGGTGGCGGCCAGCACGGCGGTCGCGATCGCGATGCCCTTGGTGATCGCCTTGGTGGTGTTGCCGACGGCGTCGAGCTCGGTGAGGATCTGCGCGCCGGCGGGGCTGACGTCGCCGGACATCTCCGCGATGCCCTGGGCGTTGTCCGAGACCGGACCGAAGGTGTCCATCGCGACGATGACGCCGACGGTGGTCAGCAGGCCGGTTCCGGCGAGCGCGACCGCGAACAGCGAGACCGTCAGGGTCGCACCACCGAGCAGGAACGCCCCGAACACCGCGGCTCCGATCACCAGCGTGGTGTAGACGGCCGACTCGAAGCCGACCGCGAGCCCGGACAGGATCACCGTGGCCGGGCCCGTCAGCGAGGTCTTGCCGACGTCCTTGACCGGACGGCGCTCCGTGCCGGTGAAGTAGCCGGTGAGCGCGAGGATGCCCGCCGCCATCACGATGCCGATCACGACCGCCAGCGAGGCGATGATCCGAGGATCGCCCTCGGCCCCGGCCATGTCACGGCCGGCCACGTTGGCCAGGTCAGCGAAGTCGCCCGGCAGGTAGATGAAGGACAGCGCGACGCAGGCGACCGCGGCGATCCCGGCGGAGAGGTAGAAGGCGCGGTTGATGGTGACCAGGCCGTTCTCGCCCGCCCGCGGCTTGCAGAGGTAGACGCCGGCCACGGCCGTCAGCGCGCCGATCGCGGGGATCAGGAGGGGGTAGACGAGACCCTTGTCTCCGAAGGCCTGCGCACCGAGGATCAGCGCGGCGACCAGGGTGACGGCGTAGGACTCGAAGAGGTCGGCGGCCATGCCGGCGCAGTCGCCCACGTTGTCGCCGACGTTGTCGGCGATGGTGGCGGCGTTGCGGGGGTCGTCCTCGGGGATGTTCTGCTCGACCTTGCCGACCAGGTCGGCGCCGACGTCGGCTGCCTTGGTGAAGATCCCGCCGCCGACTCGCATGAACATGGCCAGCAGGGCCGCGCCGAAGCCGAAGCCCTCCAGCACGTGGGCCGCCGTCTCCTTGAACAGCAGCACGACGACGCTCGCGCCCAGGAGGCCCAGCCCGACGGTGAGCATGCCCACCATGGCGCCGGTGCGGAAGCCGATGTGCATGGCCCGGTCGCGGCCGGTCTCGTTTGCGGCCGCGGCCACGCGCAGGTTGGCGCGCACGGCCAGCGACATGCCGAGGTAGCCGACAGCCGCCGAGAACCCGGCACCCAGGAGGAAGAAGATCGAACGCCCGATCCGCACGCCGATGTCGTCGGCGGGCAGTGCCAGCAGCAGGAAGAAGGCCACCACGGCGAACACACCGAGGGTGCGGAACTGCCGCGTGAGGTACGCGTTGGCGCCCTCCTGCACCGCCTGGGCGATGTTCTTCATGTTGTCGGTGCCTTCACCGGCGGCAAGGACCTCCTGGCGGAACATCCACGCCATCCCGAGCGCGCCGAGCGCGATCAGGGCGACGACGATGACCAGGACGAGGTTGCCTCCGGAGACGTCCACGACGGCGGGAAGGATCCCGGTCATGTGCTTCCTCCTGGGAGTGGTTCAGATCTCACGAACGTCGCGGAGTCTACGCAGAAGTCAGGAGGAGGTGACACACCGGTGTGACCGTGGACACGTCGCAGGCCGCGGGGGCCCGGGGCAGGGCGTCTGCCGGGCCGGTCAGCCGGCAGCGAGCGCCTGGTCGGCCGACTCGTGGATGACGAACACCTTCGCGAGGCCGGTGATCCGGAAGATCTTCAGCAGCCGCTCCTGGCTGCAGACGAGCTGGAGCGACCCGTCGTGGGCGCGCACCTTCTTGAGGCCTCCGACCAGGACTCCGAGACCGGTCGAGTCGAGGAACTCGACAGCACCCATGTCGACGACGATGTCGTAGACACCCGCTGCCACGAGCTCGGTGATCTTGTCGCGCAGCTTGGGTGCCGTGTAGACGTCGATCTCGCCCCCGACAGCCACGACGGTCCGCCCATCGACCTCGTGCGTCGCAAGAGTCAGGTCCACGGTCTCTCCCAAACGTTCACGTGCGGCGATGTCATGCTGTCATCGCGCTCGCCGGATGATCCTACGTGAACAATAAAACCACGCGGACGCCCTGAGCGCCTCAACTTGCGCCAACCTGTTGAAGACCGGTGGTTCCCCGGTGCACCGAGGGGCACGTTGTCCCCGGGCTTTGCCAGACTGCACCCGTGGGTGCGGCGGACCCGACGGCTGCGGCCGTGACCGGGTTGATCGACAGGCTCGCGGCCGGTCCCGGTCGCGCCGACCGGCTGACCCACCTCGAAGTGCTTCCTCCGCGCCCGGCCGGTCTCGCCGACTGGCCGGCGTGGGTGCCCGCCGACGTACGGGCGGCGTACTCGCGGGCCGGGATCGCCGAGCCGTGGCGTCACCAGGTCGCTGCGGCCGACGCCGCCCATGCCGGCACCCATGTCGTGGTCGCCACCGGCACCGCATCGGGCAAGTCGCTCGCCTACCAGCTCCCGACGCTGAGTGCCATCAGGTCGGCGCGCGGCCCTCGGGGCGAGCGCGGAGCCACCGTCCTCTACCTCGCGCCCACCAAGGCCCTGGCCCACGACCAGCTCGCCGGGCTGGCCTCGCTCGGACTCGACGTGCGGCTCAGCACCCACGACGGCGACAGCCCACGGGACCAGCGGGACTGGACCCGCGACCACGCGGAGTACGTCCTCAGCAATCCCGACATGCTCCACCGGTCGCTGCTGCCGACCCACGGCCGCTGGTCGTCGTTCCTCGGGTCGCTGCGCTACGTCGTCGTCGACGAGTGCCATCACTACCGCGGGGTGTTCGGCGCGCACGTGTCCCACGTGCTGCGCCGGCTGCGGCGGGTCTGCGCCCTCCACGGCGCCGACCCCACCTTCGTCCTCGCCTCGGCCACGATGGCAGACCCGGCTGCCACGGCCACCCGTTTGACCGGCCTCGACGTCGTCCCGGTCACCGCGGACGCGTCACCACGCGGGCAGGTGGCGGTGGCGCTGTGGGAGCCCCCGTTCACCTCCTGGGCCGGGGAGAACGACGCGCCCGTGCGCCGCGCCGCCTCCTCCGAGACCGCCGACCTGCTGGCCGACCTGGTGGCCGAGGACGTGCGGACGCTCGCGTTCGTTCGCTCCCGTCGTGGCGCCGAGCAGGTCGCCATGACCGCCGCCCAGCTCCTCGCCGAGGTCGACCCATCGCTCCCGGCGCGGGTGGCCGCCTACCGCGGCGGCTATCTCCCGGAGGAACGCCGGGCACTGGAGGCAGCCCTGCGCGCCGGGCAGCTGGTCGGGCTGGCCACGACCAACGCCCTCGAGCTCGGTATCGACGTCAGCGGGCTCGACGCCGTGCTGATGGCGGGGTTCCCCGGGACCCGGGCGGCGTTCTGGCAGCAGGTCGGCCGGGCCGGCCGGGGAGCCCAGGACGCGCTGGCCGTCCTCGTCGCGCGGGACGACCCACTCGACACCTACCTGGTGAACCATCCCGAGGCCCTGCTCGGGCAGCCGGTCGAGGCGACGGTCTTCGACCCGGACAACCCGGTCGTCCTCGGCCCGCACCTGTGCGCCGCCGCCCACGAGTCCCCCCTGGTCGAGAGCGACCTCGCGCTCTTCGGGCCAGGCGCACAGGCGGTCCTCGACGACCTGACCGCCTCGGGTCTCCTGCGGCGCCGGCCGCGCGGCTGGTTCTGGACCGACCGCAGCCGCGCGGCCGACCTGGCCGACCTCCGGTCCACCGGGGGCGACGCCTTCCAGCTGGTCGAGGACTCCACCGGCCGCGTGATCGGCACGGTGGACGCGGCCGGCGCCCACCACTCCGCCCACCCCGGTGCGGTCTACGTCCACCGCGGGGAGACCTGGCTCGTGGAGTCGCTGGACCTCGACGAGCGCGTCGCGGTGATCGTCGCGGCCGAGCCCGACCACTCCACCTCGGCCCGCGAGATCACCGACATCACGATCGTCTCCGAGCTCGAGCACCGGTCACTGCCGGGAGGCCGGCTGGCGTTCGGCGACGTCGACGTCTCTCACCAGGTGGTGTCGTACCTGAAGCGACGCCAGCCTTCCGGGGAGGTGATCGCCGAGGAGCCGCTCGACCTGCCTGAGCGCAGGCTCCGGACCCGCGCGGTGTGGTGGACCGTGCCCGACGACGTACTCGACGAGCACGGGCCGGCGCCGCCGGACCTGCCCGGGGCGGCGCACGCCGCCGAGCACTGCTCGATCGGGTTGTTGCCGCTGTTCGCCACCTGCGACCGCTGGGACATCGGCGGCGTGTCGACCGCCGTCCACCCCGACACCGGCCAGCTCACCGTGTTCGTCTACGACGGCCATCCCGGGGGCGCCGGATTCTCCAGGCGCGGGTTCGAGGCCGCCGGGCCGTGGCTCGACGCCACGCGCCGGACCATCGCGGCCTGCGCGTGCGCCGAGGGCTGTCCCTCGTGCATCCAGTCGCCCAAGTGCGGCAACCAGAACCAGCCACTGGACAAGGCCGGAGCCATCGCCCTCCTCGACGCGTTGCTGGGCCAGGCACCGAGCCCCGACACCGGACCAGGCGTGGTCCCACCGGCGTCGTCAGCCCGGCCCCGCCCGGGCGCGGGCTGACAGGTCTGAGCTCTGGCCCAGCCATCGCGGGCCCGCGACTGTCACCACGACCACCACCTCCTCTCCCTGGACGGTGCAGGAGCTCAGGCGGGCGTGGTTGGCCCCGGCGATGCGCGACGCGGCGGCACACGCGTCCGCACCCTCCTGGAGATCGACCGCCGCAGCGAGAGCGGCGAGGTCAGCCGCCGACTGGGCGATCCGGTGCGCCCCCACCATCGCGGCCACCACTCCGAGGGCTGATCCCACGAGCAGGAGAAGGGAGAGGAAGGCCATCACGAGCAGGCTCCCGGCTCCCCGCTCGTCCCGCGTCACGCCGGGCCCTCCTCCAGGACCGCGACGGCCTCGGCGTGCAGCTGTGCGGCCGGCAGCGCCTCGAAGAGGCCCCCCGGTCCGGCGACCTCGCCGGTCACGGTCACGCGCACCTGTCCGCCGGTGGTCGCGACGCGGACGGTGGCACCCTCGGGTGCGACCCGCTCCCCGACCGCGACTGCCGCCCCTGTCGTGTCACCTCGCGCCACCGCCCTGGCCGTCTCGCGGGCCGCGTCGACGGCACGCAGCTGGTCGGCGCCGACGGCCAGCAGCCACGCGAGGCCGGTCGTGACCGCGACCAGCAGGGGCAGGCCCAGGGCGAGCTCGGCCGTGACGGCGCCCCGAGCGTCCCGATCGAGCGCCCTGCTCCGGGTGGACCGGGTGTTCACCGGTGCTCCCCCGAGAGCCGGCGGCCACGTGGGCGGCTCGGCGAGGTCATCCGATTCCCAGCAGCCCGAGCACGTGGTCGAACAGCGTGCGGAGCAGCTGGTCGCCGAAGCCCCCGGTCAGCATCTTGTAGAGCAGCCCGGCCAGCCCGGCCCCGGCGGCCGTGCCGACGGCGTACTCCGCGGTGGTGATGCCCCGCTCGGCCCTCGTCGGCCCGACCTGGGTCAGTGCGTCCCTCATGTGTCCATCCCTTCTCCTCGGACGCTCGCCCGGTGCGAACGTCCCGGCCCGACCTTCGCCCGAACCGACGACGCTTCGCTCGCGCCGGACGGCGTGCTGTGGACGGACGCGACCGCACCGGCACCGGTGGACAGCTGGTGGCCCTCGAGCGAGCCGGGCCGGACCCCTGCAGGGGTCCGGCGACTGGCGCTCAGACGGCCAGCTCACCGAGCATTCCGGCCACCAACGGGACGATGCCGAGCAGGAGGAACGACGGCAGCAGGCACAGCCCCAGCGGCAGGGCGGCCCTGACCCCCACCGCGCGTGCCTGCTCCTCGATGTGGGCCGTGGCCGACCGGCCGAGCTCGTCGGCCAGCTGCTCGATCGTGGGGACCACCGCCGCGCCCGTCCGGTGCGACCTGGCCAGCGCCCGCCCCAGAGGCGCCAGCTCCGGGTCTGCGGCCAGGGACGCCCAGACCTGCTCCGGTTGCACGCCCAGGTCGAGGCGCCCGGTCACCCCTGCCAACCGTTCCGCGGCCGGGCCGGGCAGCGCGCCGCACGCCATTCGGACCCCCTGCCCAGGCGTCGACCCGCCGCGCAGAGCTGCGGCGAGCAGATCGACGAGGTGGGGCAGGTCGCTGCGCACCTGTCGACGGATCCGGCGCTCGGCAGGAGGCTCGGTGCGTCCGATGACCCACCAGGCGGCGCATCCCGCCGCCACTGCGGCGACGGGGGCCGCCCGACCGCCGACGAACAGGAGTCCTCCGGCGCCGGCCATGGTCGCCAGCAGCCACCGCCACAGATGCATCCAGTGAGCCCGGGACGGCTCGTTCGGCTGCGCCGCCCCGGCCGATCGCCTCAGGCGTGGTGGGCCCGGGGTCACCAGCCAGACGACCGCGAACCCCAGCAGCCCGGCCAGGACGTTCACGGCCCGCCCTCGACGTCTCCGGCGATCACCTCGATCCACCAGAGTCCGGCGAAGCCGAACAGCAGGCCACCGCCGAGACAGGCCAGCCCCACGGGATGACCGAGCAGGAAGGACAGTGGATCGCCCCCGGCGCCGGAGCCCATGAGCAACGCGAGGGCCGGGAGCGCCGCCACGAGCCTGGCGGTCGCGCGGGCCGAGGACAGCTCGCCCTCCACGATTCGCTGTGTGCGGTGGGCGGCGCGCAGCCCCTCGGCGCACCGGCGGACGCTGTCGGCCAGACCCTGCCCCGACCGGCTGGACACCGCCCAGGCTGCCGCCACCAGCCTGAGGTCCGCCGCCCCGGGGAGGTCGGCGAGCCGACGCAGGGCCCGGGGCACGTCACCGCCGAGGTCGTGCGCCTCGGCGGCCGGGGCGAGCGGGGGCCAGCTGAGCGCAGCCCGGCCGAGCGACCGCCCGGGGGGTTGGCCTGCGGCGAGCTCGGCCGCCAGCAGCTCGCAGGTCTCCAGCACCCGCGCGGCCACCTCGCGCGCGGCGTGGCGCGCACGCCGCCGGCGGACGAGGTGGAGCGCCGCGGCCACCGCGCCCAGTGTCAGCAGGCCGAGCACCCCTGCCCGCGGCCGCGAGAGGGCCAGCGCGACCGCGACTCCGGAGGCACCGACCGCCACCGCTCGCCAGGAGACCGACCGGGAGGCTCCCGGCCGAACCGGCGCCGGCGGAGTGACCAGCGCGGCGGCGATCGAGGCGGCCACCAGGGCTACCAGCATCACCGCTCCAGCCGGCCGGCCAGCAGGTCGGCTCCCGGACCGGGCACGCAGCGACCGCCCTCGAACTCCACTGCCGGCAGCATCGTCACCAGCCCCGCCGGGTCTCGCCTCGGTACGGCCACCTGGGCCAGCCGCCGGGTGCCGTCGCGCCCGCGCGCGAGATGGAGCACCACGTCGACGGCCGAGGCGAACTGGCTGTGGGCAGCCTCGCGGCCCAGTCCTGCGGCCAGGGCGAGCGCCTCGACGCGGGCCGGTACGTCGATCGCGGAGTTGGCGTGGATGGTGCCGCACCCACCCTCGTGACCCGTGTTGAGCGCCGCGAGCAGCTCGACCACCTCCCCGCCACGCACCTCTCCGACGACCAGTCGGTCGGGTCGCATCCGGAGGGCCTGACGGACGAGGTCCCGCACCGTGATCACGCCGGCGCCCTCGATGTTGGCGGGTCGCGCCTCGAGCGCGACCACGTGCGGGTGGACGGGGCGGAGCTCGCTGGCGTCCTCGACGAGGACGATCCGCTCCTCGGGGGAGACCAGGGACAGCAGGGAGGCGAGCAGGGTCGTCTTGCCGGATCCGGTGCCGCCGCAGACGAGGAGGGCAAGCCGGCACGACACCAGCCGTCGCAGCAGCCGAGCCCCCTCGTCGCTGACGGTGCCGCACTCGACGAGCTCGTCGAGGGAGAATCCGCGGGCCCGGGGAACCCGCAGTGAGATCGCGGTGCCGGGTCGGGCGACCGGGCCCAGGACGGCGTGGAAGCGGGTGCCGTCGGGGAGCCGGCTGTCTGCGAACGGCGCGGCGTCGTCGAGCCTGCGACCACCCAGCGCCGCCAGCCTGGTCGCGAGGCGCCGCACCGCATCGTCGTCGCGAAACCTCACGTCGGCGGGCTCGAGGCCCTCGCCCCGGTCGAGGTAGACCTCGTCCGGCCCGTTGACGAGCACGTCGGTGACGCCCTCGGCGCGCAGCAGCGGCTCGAGCGGGCCCGCGCCGACCACGTCCCTGCGCAGCGCCTCGTGGACGGCGAGGACGGTGGCATCCCCCACCGGCCGCCCGGCCTCCCTCAGCGCCTCGGCGACCCGGTGCGGGGTGAGCGAACCCGGCTGGCGAGCCAGCCGGTCGCGGACCGCGTCGACGACGTCGACGGTCACCTCGGCACTCATCCGGGGCCTCCGCGGCGTTGCCCGGCGGAGCAGACCCTCGAGGTCCCCGCGAGATGGCGGGCCGGCACAGCGTGGGTGATGGGGCCGCGATCCCGGGGACCGGAGCGGAGCAGGGGGGACGAGAGGCGTCGCGGGGCGTTCATGCCGCGGGCTCCAGCCGCGCGAAGCTGTCGAGCACCCGGAGACTGGTCCGCCCCAGTGGCCCGCGCCGGGAGCGGACCGGGCCCAGCCCCAGATCGATGCTCTCGGCCAGGCCGCGCTGGTCCGGCATCTCCGCGATGACCGGAGCGCCGACGACCCGGGCCACGTCGCGAGGATCGGCACCAGCACCGCGGATCACCAGGCCCAGCGCACCGGCGGCGTCGGTGAACCCGGCGCACACCCGCGCGGCCGAGGCCACGCCGGAGACCGTCGGCGCGGTCACGACCAGCAGCTGGTCGCAGCGGGCGACGACCTCGTCGACCAGCTCGTCGCCACCGCGGGGGAGGTCCATCACCACGGTGTCGTGGCCACGTTGGGCCGCCGAGAGCGCCTCCCGCACGGCGAAGGCCTGGAGCGTGCCGTGGGGTCCGGCGTTCCAGGTGAGGACGCCGAGACCGGCGCTGCGAGGGAGCGCCTCGCGCAGGGATCGGGCACTGAGCCGACCGGTCGGCCGGCCGAGCTCGTCCCACCGCATGCCCTCGCACGCCTCGAGCCCCAGCACCCGGTCGATGCCGGGACCGAGAGGGTCGAGGTCGATCACCACGGCCTGACCCGACCGAGAGGCCATCTGGCCCAGAGCGCAGGCAAAGGTCGTGGCACCGACTCCTCCCGAGCCGCCCACGACACCGAGGGTGAGGGCGCGCTCGCTGCGGGCGTCGCCGAGGTCGGTCAGCTCCTCGACCAGCCACGCCTCCGATCCCGGGAACGCCGCCACGCTCTCGGCACCGATCGCCAGGGCCACCCGGAACAGGTCGTCGGGCACCTGGCCCATGGCCACCACGTGCACCTTCGGCCGGCGCGGGGGGCAGGTGTGCGCCATCGCCCGCGCCTGGTCGGCGCCGACGAGGACCAGGGGCGCGGCCGTCCATCCGCGCAGGCCTGCCACCCCGTCGCGGGCGACGTGGGGTGTCACTCCGGCCGCAGCCGACAGGCGCAGCAGCTCGTCGAGAAGGACTTCGTCAGCGGTGACGAACATCGGTTCGCTCATGCCCCGGGATGCTGCCCGGAGCGGGCGGCCGAGGCATCCCCGCGGGCATCGCCTGTGGACCACAGGGGCCGTACGGCGCGCGGTGGACGGTTGGTGGGCCGGGCCAGGCTCGCAGCCAACCTACGATGGCGGCATGCCGTACCGCCCGACAGCGGCCTTCTTCGACCTCGACAAGACGATCATCGCCAAGTCGAGCACCCTGGCGTTCAGCAAGTCCTTCCAGGCCGGGGGCCTGATCACCCGCCGGGCGATGCTGCGATCGGCGTACGCGCAGTTCGTCTACCTCGTGGGCGGTGCCGACCACGACCAGATGGAGAAGATGCGGGAGTTCATGTCCCAGCTGTGCGCAGGCTGGGACGTCGCCACGGTCCGCGAGATCGTCGCCGACACCCTGCACCACATCGTCGATCCCCTGGTGTACGACGAAGCCGTCTCGCTGATCGAGGAGCACCGGCTCGCCGGCCGCGACATCGTCATCGTCTCGACCTCCGGCGAGGAGGTGGTCGGGCCGATCGGCGAGATGCTCGGCGCCGACCGGGTGATCGCCACGCGGATGGAGATCGCCGACGGCAAGTACACCGGCGACATCGCGTACTACGCCTACGCGGACGAGAAGGCGCGTGCCATCGAGGAGCTCGCCCGCACGGTGGGCTACGACCTCGATCGCAGCTTCGCCTACAGCGATTCCGTCACCGACGTCCACATGCTCGAGGCGGTGGGTCATCCGCACGCGGTCAACCCTGACCGCGAGCTGCGGCGGATCGCCGCCACCCGGGGCTGGCCGGTGCTCGTCTTCACCAAGCCCGTCACCCTTCGGTCCCGGGTCCCGCTACCGCCGGCCAAGCCGACGTTGGCGGCCTTCGCGTTCGGCGGAGTGGTGGCGCTCGGCGGCATGTGGTGGGCCGGGCGCAAGCGGCGACACGACGCCTGACCCCGCCGCGCGTGGCCCATAAGTCAAGCCTTGAAGTCGGCTCGGATGCAGCGTAGAACGGACACAACAAATCAAGACCCGCACGTGAGCCGGGTACCCACGCGGCGATCCACCCTTCCTACAGGGCGCCTGCCGTTCGGGAAACTCCCGCGACAGCAACTGATGATGCACGCTTGGTAGCCAGCGGTCTCACGTGTCAGCGGCGGCATCCGACCTCGTGTCGGGTGCCGCTCGCATGCGCGGGTCGTCCACCCGCAGGGGGCTGGCCTCGGCCCCGGCGGCGTACGCCTCGGCGGCGTACAGCAGCCACGCGTGGACTCCCGCGCGACCACCGTCGCGGTACCCCTCGAGGTTCGACTCGTACGCCGCCCGGTGGGCGAGGTGCCCCGCCTCCGGGACCACGAGCGACTTCTCGTCGACCCCCCGCGCCACCAGGACGAGGCGCTCGGCCGCACGCGCCACGATCCCGTTGTGCGACGCGAACGGCGCGGCCGCGGCGAGGTCGGCATGCACCACCGCGGCCACCACCAGCGCCGGGGCCGCGGTGGGCGCCGTCAGCAGGGTCGCCACGGCCCGCAGCCGCTCGGCGGCCTGGGCGTCGCGGGGGCGCCCGAGGTCCTCGCGGGGTACCGAGCCCGCGCCGGCCAGCGCGTGGATCCGGGCCAGCGCCTGCCCCGGGGACCTCCCCAGCACCTGGGCCTGCCCCAGCAGCTCGGTCGAGACCCGCAGCGACGCCTGCGCGACCTCGTCACCGCGGCCGTCGCGGATGTCGGCCAGGGAGGATCCCGACCCTTCGAGGACGGCGCTGGCGTGCGCGCCCCTCAGCAGCGACTCGGCGGTGGTCTCGGGCGACGTTCGCCTCAGGCCACGGTCACGCAGCATCGCGTCGATCCCGTCACGCACCGCGGCGTAGGCGGACGGGACTCCTTCCAGGGACATCAGCCCGTCCAGGCGGTCGTCGGTCATGGCGGAAGGCTAGGACAGGCGGTCTGGGGGTTAGCCTGCAGCCAATGGATGAAGAGCACCAGCGACTCGCGCATTCCTTCGGCTCAGTGGCCGAGGCCTACGACCGCGGGCGCCCGTCCTTCCCCCGCGAGGCCGTGCAGTGGCTGGTCGGCAAGGACCCCGCGACCGTCCTCGAGGTGGGCGCCGGCACCGGAAAGCTCACCGAGCAGCTGGTCGCCCTCGGCCACGACGTCCACGCCACCGAACCCGCCGAGGAGATGCTCGAGATCCTGCGCCGCAACCTGCCGGACACCCGGGCCACGCGCGCCTCGGCCGAGGACCTGCCCGTCCCGGACCGCTCCGTCGACGTCGTCGTCGCCGCCCAGTCCTTCCACTGGTTCGACCTCGAGCAGGCGCTGCCCGAGATCGCCCGCGTGCTCCGGCCCGGGGGGCACCTCGCCCTGGTCTGGAACCTGCGCAACGAGAAGATCCCGTGGGTGCGCAAGCTCGGCACGCTGATCGGCAACCAGGAGCTGCTGTCGAAGGACATCGCCGAGCCGCTCGTCCACTCGGGTCTCTTCGGCTTCGTGGAGGACGCGACGTTCCCCTTCTGGCAGGACATCAACCGCCAGACGATCCGCGACCTGGTGCTGTCCCGCTCCAACATCGCTTCCCTGGACGAGGAGGCCCGGGCGGACAAGCTGGCCGAGGTGGTGGCGTTCTACGACGACTACGGGCGCGGCATGGACGGCATGCGCCTCCCCTACGACAGCCAGTGCTTCCGGGCTGCGGTCGTCGAGCGGCCAGGGCAAGCCCCCGGCGACGAGGAGGGAGACGGACCGGAGCCTCCCCGCGACGCCGAGCCGCCCACGGACGGGCCCGACGACGGCATGCTCCTCATCGACTTCAGGTAGCGGAGCCGCACCAGCGGATCCGCTGGTGGTGGTCGGGCGGGCCGTCGCCGACGGGCCCCGCAGAGGGCGGCGAACCGGGCGTGCGGAGACCTCGAGCAGACGCTCCACCCTCGACAACAACCCCGGCCACTCCTACGGTGACGGAGACCACATCTGCCGAGGAGGAGCCCCCGTGTCCCAGCAGTCCGAAGGCAGCGGCGTCCATCAGACGTCCGCCCATCCGCTCTATCTCGAGCTGCACGAAACCTCTGATTTCGCCGAGCTGCGCAGGAAGTTCCGCGGCTTCGTCATCCCCGCCACGATCGCGTTCATGTCGTGGTACCTGCTCTTCGTCGTCATGTCGAACTGGGCTGACGACTTCATGTCCACCCCGGTCATCGGCAACATCAACGTCGGGCTGGTGTTCGGACTGCTGCAGTTCGTCTCGACGTTCCTGATCGCCTGGCTGTACGGCCGGTACATGGAGCGCAACGTCGACCCGCTCGCCCGCAAACTGGAGAAGCGCTACGTCGACGAGGCCGCCGGACACGGAGGTGCCGACCGATGAGCTCCGAGACCCTCGCCAGGGTGCTCTTCCTGGTGGTCGTGGCGATCACGATCGGCATCACGATCTGGGCCAGCCGCCAGACCAAGGGCGCGGCCGACTACTACGCGGGCGGCCGCTCGTTCAGCGGCTTCCAGAACGGTCTCGCCATCTCCGGCGACTACATGAGCGCCGCGTCGTTCCTGGGCATCTCGGGCCTGATCGCCCTCTCGGGGTACGACGGCTTCCTCTACTCCATCGGGTTCCTGGTGGCGTGGCTGGTGGCCCTGCTGCTGGTGGCCGAGCTCCTGCGGAACTCCGGCCGCTACACGATGGCCGACCAGCTCGCGTTCCGGATGCGGCAGCGTCCGGTGCGCACCGCGGCGGCGTCCTCGACCGTGGTCGTCTCGATCTTCTACCTGCTCGCGCAGATGGTCGGGGCGGGCGCGCTGGTCACCCTGCTCCTCGGGGTGGAGGGCGAGCGGTACATCAACCTCACGATCGTCGTGGTCGGCCTGCTGATGATCTTCTACGTGGTCTTCGGCGGGATGAAGGGGACCACCTGGGTGCAGATCGTCAAGGCGGTGCTGCTGATGTCGGGCACGCTCCTGATCACGGTGCTGGTGATGGCGAAGTTCAGCTTCAACCTCTCCGAGCTGCTCGGGGCGGCCGCCGACAACTCCGGCAAGGGAGCCGCCTTCCTGGAGCCCGGCCTGGCCTACGGCGCGACGTTGACCACGCAGATCGACTTCGTCAGCCTGGCGCTGGCGCTGGTCCTCGGCACCGCCGGACTGCCACACATCCTGATCCGCTTCTACACGGTGCCCACGGCGAAGGATGCCCGCACCTCGGTGAACTGGGCGATCGGGCTGATCGGCTCGTTCTACCTGATGTCGCTGGTGCTGGGCTTCGGCGCGGCGGCCCTGCTCGACACGGGCGAGGGCAGCGCCGTCCTCGAGTCCGGGGGCAACCTCGCCTCCCCGTTGCTCGCCGAGGCGGTCGGCGGCGGGCCCGGCACCGGCGGAGGCGCGATCCTGCTGGCCTTCATCGCCGCGGTCGCGTTCGCCACGATCCTGGCCGTGGTCGCCGGGCTGACGCTCACCTCGGCGTCGTCGGTGGCCCACGACCTCTACGCGAACGTGTGGAAGAAGGGCAAGGTCACCGAGAAGCAGGAGGTCGGCGTGGCCCGGATCGCCGCGTTCGTCATCGGTGGGATCGCCATCGTGCTGTCGATCTTCGCGAAGGACCAGAACATCGCGTTCCTGGTGGCGCTGGCGTTCGCGGTGGCGGCCTCGGCCAACCTGCCGTCGCTGCTCTACAACCTGTTCTGGAGCCGGTTCAACACCCGCGGCGCCACCTGGGCGATCTACGGCGGCCTGATCACCTGTGTGGTGCTGGTCGTCTCCTCGCCGGCCGTCTCGGGTGACCCTCTGGCGATGTTCCCCGAGAGCGATTGGTCGTGGTTCCCGCTGAAGAACCCGGGCATCATCTCGATCCCCGCCGGCTTCCTCTTCGGCTGGATCGGCACGATCACCTCGCGCGAGCCGGAGGCCGAGACGGCCTACCCGGAGCTCGAGGTCAGGTCGCTCACGGGAGCGGGCGCCGAGGCGGCCACCCACCACTGATCGCAAGCCCAAACCGTCCGGACGGCCCTCGCACCGAGGGTCGTCCGGGCGACCATCCGGGGGTAGGTTCGCAACCGGAACGCCCCCGGACAGCGCCGACGAGACCCAGGAGCATTCGCATGACCGACGAGACCCTGTCCAACCTCTCCCGCGAGGACCGCCGCTTCGAGCCACCGGCCGACCTGGCCCGCAACGCCAACGTCAAGGAGGAGGCCTACGAGCGAGCCGCCTCCGACCGTGAGGCGTTCTGGGCGGAGGCCGCCGAGCGGCTCGACTGGGACACGACGTGGGACCGGGTCGTCGACTGGGACGACCCGCCGTTCGCCAAGTGGTACGTCGGCGGCAAGCTCAATGCGGCGTACAACTGCGTGGACCGCCACGTCGAGGCCGGAAACGGCGACAAGGTGGCGTTCCACTGGGTGGGCGAGCCCGAGGACGACACTCGCGACATCACCTACGCCGACCTCAAGGACCAGGTGTGCCAGGCCGCCAACGCGCTGACCGACCTCGGCGTGAAGTCCGGCGACCGGGTGGCGATCTACATGCCGATGATCCCGGAGACCGTGGTGGCGATGCTGGCGTGCGCGCGGATCGGCGCCCCGCACACCGTGGTGTTCGGCGGCTTCTCGTCGAGCGCGCTGCGCGACCGGATCCAGGACTGCGACGCCCGGGTGGTCATCACCTCCGACGGTGGCTACCGCCGTGGTGAGCCGTCGGCGCTCAAGCCGGCCGTCGACGAGGCGTGCGAGCAGTGCCCCGACGTACGCAGCGTGGTCGTGGTCCGGCGCACCGGCCAGGAGATCGACTGGGACGACGACCGGGACGTGTGGTGGGAGGACTCGGTCGGCAAGGCGTCGACCGACCACACCCCCGAGGCCTTCGACTCCGAGCACCCGCTCTACGTGATGTACACGTCGGGCACCACCGGCAAGCCGAAGGGGATCCTGCACACGACGGGCGGCTACCTGGTCGGGACGTCGTACACCCACTGGGCGGTCTTCGACCTCAAGCCCGACCAGGACGTCTTCTGGACCGCGGCCGACATCGGCTGGGTCACCGGCCACTCCTACATCGTCTACGGCCCGCTCGCCAACGGCGCGACGTCGGTGCTCTACGAGGGCACGCCGGACACCCCCCACAAGGGGCGCTGGTGGGACATCGTCGAGCAGTACAAGGTGACGATCCTCTACTGCGCCCCGACCGCGATCCGCACCTTCATGAAGTGGGGCTCGGAGATCCCGGACAAGGCCGACCTGTCCTCGCTGCGGCTGCTCGGCTCGGTCGGCGAGCCGATCAACCCCGAGGCCTACGTCTGGTACCGCGAGCACATCGGTGGAGGCAGGTGCCCCATCGTCGACACCTGGTGGCAGACCGAGACCGGGCAGCTGATGATCTCCCCGCTGCCGGGCGTCACCCACGGCAAGCCCGGGTCGGCGATGCGGCCCCTGCCCGGCATCAGCGCCGACGTGGTGACCGAGGAGGGCGAGTCGGTGCCCAACGGCTCGGGCGGCTACCTCGTGCTCACCGAGCCGTGGCCGGCGATGTTGCGGACGATCTGGGGCGACGACGACCGCTTCCGCGACACCTACTGGTCGCGCTACGAGAAGCAGGGCTTCTACTTCGCCGGCGACGGCGCCAAGAAGGACGAGGACGGCGACCTGTGGCTGCTCGGCCGGGTCGACGACGTGATGAACGTGTCCGGGCACCGGCTGTCGACCACGGAGATCGAGTCCGCGCTGGTGTCCCACCCGAAGGTCGCCGAGGCCGCGGTGGTGGGCGCCAACGACCCCGACACGGGCCAGGCGGTCTGCGCCTTCGTGATCCTGCGCGAGTCGGCGCTCGAGGAGGGCGAGACGGCCTCCGACGACCTGATCGACGAGCTGCGCCAGCACGTCGCCAAGGAGATCGGCAAGATCGCCCGCCCGCGCCAGATCATGGTCGTGCCCGAGCTGCCCAAGACCCGATCGGGGAAGATCATGCGGCGCCTGCTGCGCGACGTGGCCGAGCACCGCGACGTCGGCGACGTCACGACCCTCGCCGACTCCAAGGTGATGGACCTGATCGAGAAGAACCTGTCCTCCGACAAGGGCTCCGACGACGACTGACCCCGCGCTGACCCGCCCGAAACTTTCGGGCGGGTCGGCGTCAGGGCGTGAGGTGGAAGCGGTCCCGGTGCCCGAGGACGAGGGCGCCGAGGACCGCCGAGAACACCGACCCGCTGAGTACGGCGGCCTTCGCGGCCTCCCGCGCCTCCCCCTCGAAGGAGAGGTCGGAGACCAGCAGCGAGACGGTGAAGCCGATCCCCGCGATGATGGCCACACCCACCAGGTCGCGCCAGCCGAGGCCGGGTGCGAGCTCGGCGCGGGTGAGCCGGGTGACCAGCCAGGTGCCACCAAGCACCCCGACGGGCTTACCGATGACGAGGCCGAGCACGACGCCGACCACGACCGGCTCGGTCAGCAGGTCGGTGCCGCCCTCGAATGCGACGCCGGCCGACATCAGCGCGAAGAACGGCACCGCCACCGCGGCCGAGAGGGGCGAGAGCAGGTGCTCGAGCCGCTCGGCGGGGCTGCGCTCCTCGCCGTCGTCGCGGCGGACCCGGACCAGCAGACCGAGGACGACGCCCGCGATCGTGGCGTGAATGCCGCTTTCGTGCACCAGCCACCAGGCCGCGACCGCGAGTGGCAGGTAGACCCACGGTGAGCCGATCCGCCGACGCTGGAGCACCGCCCAGACGGCGAAGACCGCGAAGGCCCCCGACAGCGCGAGGGCGTCCAGGGTCGACGTGTAGAAGACGGCGATGATCACGATCACCACCAGGTCGTCGACGACGGCGAGGGTCAGCAGGAACGCCCGCAGCGCCGTCGGCAGGTTGGAGCCGACCACTGCCAGCACGGCGAGCGCGAAGGCGATGTCCGTCGCGGCCGGGATCGCCCACCCCCCGGGCTCGCCCTCGGGGTGCGCGGTGTTGACCGCCAGGTAGAGCAGTGCCGGCACGGCGACGCCGCACAGTGCTGCCACGACCGGTACTGCCGCATCAGCCGGGCGCCGCAGCGATCCCACGACGAACTCCCGCTTGAGCTCGAGCCCCGCGACGAAGAAGAACAGGGTGAGGGCGCCGTCCGCGGCCCAGTGCTCGAGGTCCAGCGGGCCGACGGCCACGTGCCGGAGGTCGTCGTACGACGTGCCCCACGGCGAGTTCGCCCACACCACTGCCACGGCGGCCGCCACCAGTGCGACCGCGCCGCCCACGGTCTCGCGCCGAAAGACGTCGCCGAGGTAGGTGCTCTCCGCAGGGCCGGGCTCCGGGAAGAGCAACGGCCGGCGGCGGGCCCTGGGGGTCATGGCGTCCTTTTCGGGTCGGCAACGAAGGACCTGCCGACCAGACTTCCCGGCTCACCGTGGTCCAGCCTACGCCCCAACGATAGGGTCGCGCGCATGGCAACCGAACCGGTCAAGGCCGTCCGACCCCCCGAGGGGCCCTTCGAGGGCGAGCCCACCATCGGCCGCCTGGTCACCGATGCCAGCCGTGACATCTCGTCGCTGATCACCAAGGAGATCCAGCTCGCCAAGTCCGAGCTGAAGGTGAGCGTCCGGGCCGGTGGCGTGGGGATCGGGCTGTTCGCAGGGGCGGCCCTCGTGGCCGTCCTTGCCGTCATCATGCTGTCCGTGGCGATCGCCTACCTGATCCACTGGAACGGGGAGGGCCTCGACCTGCACTGGGCGTTCCTGATCGTCTTCGCCTTCTACCTGCTCGTCGCCGCCCTGCTGGCCTACGTGGGCGTCCGAAAGGTCAAGCAGGTCCGGCCGCCTGACAAGGCGATCCACCAGGGCAAGGAGATTCCGCGGGCGCTCAAGGGTCAGTCGGAGAAGAGCCCGGACCCCGTGGTCTGAGGTTCTCCGGTCGCCGCGCCCTCGTCGCCGCTCTGCCCACGGCTACTGGGTTTCGACACGCTCGCGCGACCTCGTTCCTCGGTCGCGTCGCTTGCTCAACCTGGCTGACCTTCGGACTCCAGCTCGTACCTCGCTGGGCTCCGGTCAGCCAGCACAGTCGCCGGTGGAGACCGGACTGTCGTTGGAGATCCCGAGGGCCGCGCTCCTCCCGACCTGGTCGGCCGTGATCGCATAGCCGGTGTCGCGGTCGGTGACCGAGGCCGCGAACACCACCCCGACCACGTCCCCGGCGGAGGACACGATCGGGCCTCCGGAGTTTCCGGGGCGCACCAGGCCGCGCAACGAGAAGACCTCGCGGATCACGGTGCCCTCGCCGTAGATGTCCGGTGACCGCAACCGCTGGGAGGCCCGGATCCGCGCCGCCTGCACGTCGTAGGGGCCGTCCTGCGGGTAGCCCAGGATCGCGACGCCGTCGCGTTCCTGCGCCTCACGGTCGAACTCCAGCGAGGGGATGCCACTGGTGTCCATCTGCAGCACGGCGATGTCGAGATCGGGGTTGTAGTAGACGACCTCGGCGGACACGCTGCTGCCGTCGACCTCGACCTCGGGCGCGTCGACGCCGGCGACCACGTGGGCGTTGGTCATCAGCCGGCCCGAGGAGTAGACGAAGCCGGTGCCCTCGACCCCCCGGCCGCAGTCGTTGGTGCCCCGGACCTTGAGCACCGCCGGAGCCGCGGCCTCGACGTCGGGATCCGTGAGCAGGCGCCGTGGACCCGGGCCCACCTCGACGATGCGCTCCGGTGCGAACGGCTCGAGGTAGCGGGGGAAGAACGTCGTCCCCACCACGTTGTTGAAGGCGTTGAGCACCCCGTCGGCCGAGTCGGGGAGCGCCCCGTCGACCCAGGCCAGTACCGAGGAGTTCCGGACCATCGGGGAGACACCCCCGAGGCCGGCTCCGGCCACCGCGACGCCGAGCGCCCACGACACGAGGAGTACGGCGAATGCGCTCAGCGCCGCGCCGCCCACGGCGTCGAGGGCGCGCACCGGCTGCCAGGTGATCCGTTCCCGGACCCGGGCGCCCGAGAACTGCAGGATCGCCTGCCCGAGCGAGGCGGCCAGGATCACGATGAACAGCGCGCCCAGCGACACGAAGAGCGAGGGGTTGGCGTCGCCGAGGACGATCGGGGCCAGCCAGACCCCGAGGAGGCCGCCGAGGACCAGCCCGGTGGTGGCGAAGGCGCCGGTGACGAACCCCTGCCAGTAGCCCGACAGGGCGTAGGCCAGCACGAGCACGATCAGCAGCCAGTCGAGGACGTTCACCGGCGCTCCTCGCGGGGGTCGGGGAATCGGGTGTTGGGCTGCACGTCGATCCTGCGGGGTTCACCTTGAAGCATGTACGACGGCAGGTCGCGGACCCGGGACTCGTCCCACTCGCTGGACCAGCCGACGAAGTCGAACAGGCGGGCGATGATCCCGGCGGTGAAGCCCCAGAGGATCACGTCGCGCTCCGGGCCGATCAGGAAGCCCGGGCCCAGCCACCCCGTGGGGTGCCGGACCGAGATGCGGTGCTCCGGGTCGAGGAGGTCCTGGATCGCCACCCGGTGGATGTCGTGCACCTCGTCGGGGTCCACCACGTCGACCTTCGTCGGCTCGTGCCACCACCCGAGGATGGGGGTCACCGCGAAGTTGCTCGGGGGCAGCCACAGCTCGGGCAGCTCCCCGAACACCTCGACGCCGGCCGGGTCGAGACCGGTCTCCTCCTCGGCCTCGCGCAGCGCCGCCTGGACCGGCGTCTCGCCCTCGTCGATCGCCCCGCCGGGGAAGGAGACCTGCCCCGGGTGCGAGCGCATGTGGTGGGCGCGTTCGGTGAGCAGCAGCTCGCCACCCGACGGGCCCTCGCCGAACAGCACCAGAACGGCGCCCTGACGGGTGTCGGCGTCCTCGGGCGGCATGAACCTGGTCAGCTCGTGCACGGTGATGGACTCGGCGCCCTCCTTCACCGGGCGCAGCCACTCGGGGATCACAGGCTGGTCCCCAGGTGCCGGTTGACCAGATCCACGAGCTGGGCCTCCGACTCGATCTCCATGAGGCTGCGGTAGGCAACGCGTCCCTCCGCGTCGAGCAGGACCAGTCCCGGGAGACCACGGACCGTCATCCCGTCCACCGTCGCGAGCTCTGCCTCGGGGTCGGCCAGCAACGGGTAGGTCACCCCGCTGTCGGCGACCAGCTCCATCGCCGACTCGACCTGCGGGTCCTGCCAGTCGATGCCGAGCACGCCGACCCGGTCGCCGTGGTCCTCGTGGAACTGCTGGAGCACCGGCATCTCGCGCCGGCAGGGCCCGCACCACGACGCCCACAGGTTGACCACCATCGGCCCGCGCAGTGCCGCGAGGTCGACGTCGCGACCGCCGCCGAGGCAGGGCAGGGTGACCGCCGGAAGGCCCCCGTCGACGCGCTCGCCGCCGGCCGGCGGACAGTCCTCCACCCCGGCCCTCGCCTTCATCTGGTGCAGCCGGGGGGTGTCGACGTCGACGTCGGCGGCACCCGGCAGGGCGACGTCGCCACCGGTAGCGCAGCCGGTCAGGGCGAGCACGGCCACCAGCACGGTGACGACGGCCAGCCTCATGCGCGGCCCTCGGTGCGGACCAGCCTGGCCGCCGCTTCCGCGTCGACCGGCCCCTCGCCGTAGGAGGGGCACCAGCGCGCGACCGGACACGCACCGCAGGCGGGCTGCCGCGAGTGGCACACCCGTCGTCCGTGCCAGATCAGGTGGTGGCTGAGCATCGTCCAGTCGCGGCGCGGGAAGAGCTCGCCGACGGCGTGCTCGACCTTGACGGCGTCGGTGAGGTCGGTCCACCCGAACCGCCGGGCCAGCCGGCCGAAGTGGGTGTCGACGGTGATCCCGGGGATCCCGAAGCCGTTGCCGAGCACCACGTTGGCCGTCTTGCGGCCGACTCCGGGAAGGGTCACCAGGTCGTCGAGCCGGGACGGCACCTCGCCGTCGTAGCGCTCCACGAGGGCCTGGCTGAGCTTGAGCAGCGACTCGGTCTTGGCTCGGAAGAAGCCGAGCGGCCCGATGATCCGCTCGAGGTCCGCGCGCTCGGCGGCGGCCATCGCCGGCGGATCCGGGTAGGCAGCGAAGAGGGTCGGCCGGACGGCGTTGACCCGCTTGTCGGTCGTCTGGGCGCTGAGAACCGTGACCACGAGCAGCTGGAAGGGGTTGTCGAAGTCGAGCTCGCACCGGGCGTCCGGGTAGGTCTCGGCGAGGACGCGGTCGATCTTGCGGGCACGGCGCACCAGCGCCGTGCGGGACGGCCCACCCGAGTTACCAGCCGAGTTGCCGGCCCGCTCCGGCTGCGTGCTCACCATGGTCGCAAGCGTAGATGGCGGCGTCGACGCGGCCGAATGCTCAGGCCCCTCGGGAGGATGCGCCCGACCAGCTGGCCGGCGCCGATCGTGACAGATGGTCGCGCAGCGTCTTGCCGGCCGGCGCGTCGTAGATCTTGTCCGCGACGCCGGCCGGATCGCGATCGGGTGGTCGTTGTCGTCGACGACGACGAGACCTGGCCGGTCGTGCCCGGTGAGCACGTGGACCGCCTCGCCGGCCGGGGTGTTTGGGCGGACCGCCGGGTACGGCGACGCCAGCTCGTGTGCCACGTCCAGTTCGCCACCGAGTGGGTGCACCGCACCAAGGTCGCGCTCGCCGGGGTCGCGCTCGCCGGGGTCGCGCTGATGCTGCTGCTGCGGCTCGCCGGGCGCGCGGGGCACCGGATCGGCTTCTGTGAGTTCACCCGGTAGGGCACGGCCGTCACGGTCGGCGCGACGGCGCCGTACCTGTGGCCGAGGTACCTCTGAGCATCGTCGGCTGGCCGGCGCGAGGGGCCATTGGACCAACGCGCATTCGACCCCTCGGCCTCCTTCGGCGAGACTGGTGTGCACATGTGACCTGCGCCACTGGCTAGGATCAGCCCGATCCGTCGAGAGGCTGGCGGACGAGACGAACCCGGGAGGCACCGTGGACAACGACGTACTGCGTCAGGCTCCGCTGTTCAGCGCACTCGACGACGAGGCGGCCACCGCCCTGCGGACGTCGATGTCCGAGAGCCGGCTGCAGCGCGGCGACGTGCTCTTCCACGAGGGCGACTCGGGCGACAAGCTCTACATCGTGCTCGACGGCAAGGTGAAGCTGGGCCGCACCTCGAGCGACGGCCGGGAGAACCTGCTGGCGATCCTGGGGCCGGGCCAGATGTTCGGCGAGCTCTCGCTCTTCGACCCGGGTCCCCGCTCGGCGACGGTCACCGCGGTGACGGACGCGGCGTTCGCCTCGTTGTCGCACGATGACCTGCTGCGCTGGCTGGAGGGGCGGCCGGTGGTCGCCCGCGGACTGCTGTCGCAGATCGCCAGCCGACTCCGCAAGGCCAACGACGTCAACGCCGACCTGGTCTTCTCCGACGTGCCGGGCCGGGTGGCCAAGGCGCTGCTGGACCTCGCCGACCGCTTCGGGCGTACCGCCGACGACGGCGTCCACGTCCACCACGACCTCACCCAGGAGGAGCTCGCCCAGCTGGTCGGCGCCTCCCGCGAGACCGTCAACAAGGCGCTGGCCGACTTTGCCTCCCGCGGCTGGCTCCGCCTCGAACCCCGCTCCGTCGTGATCATGGACATCGAGCGGCTGGCCCGCCGCGCCCGCTAGCCCATCCGTTGAGTTGGGGATTCCCGCTCCTTGAATCGGGGATTCTCGTCAGGTGAGTCGGGGATTCCTGCCTGCCCTCAGCCGTAGATGCGCCGACGGGGCCGTTGGGCCTCGGCCAGCGCTTCCCTGACCCGGCTGATCCACGCGATCAGGGCGTCTCCGGAGAACGACTCCTTCGTGACCACGATGACCGTCCAGCCGTGCCGCTCCAGCCATTCCCGCCGCCTCAGGTCCGCTTGCCGGTCCGTCTCGGACGTGTGGAACTCCTCGCCGTCGTACTCGACCGCGACCCGGGCATGTGGGTATGCCAGGTCCAGACGGAACGTCGGCACTCCGCCGATCTCGATCCAGTACTGCGCTTCCGGGGCCGGCAGGCCATGGTCTATCAGCGCCAGCCGCGTCCACGACTCCGCCGGGGACTCGGCGCGAGGGTCCGCCAGCGGAATCAGCTCCCGGAG
>NZ_DASSXS010000070.1:0-18044 GCF_035703625.1 Nocardioides sp.
TTCGGCATCGGCAAGCGCGTGAACACCAAGCGCGCGATCGTCAGCCTGGCCGAAGGGCACCGCATCGACATCTTCGGAGGTCCGGTCTCCTGACCGGGCGCTAAGGACGAACTGACATGGCAATCCGCAAGTACAAGCCGACCACCCCGGGCCGTCGTGGCTCGTCGGTCGCCGACTTCGTCGAGGTGACCCGCACCACGCCGGAGAAGTCGCTGACCCGTCCGCTGCCCAAGAAGGGCGGCCGCAACAACCAGGGCCGGATCACCACCCGGCACCAGGGTGGCGGCCACAAGCGCGCCTACCGGATCATCGACTTCCGTCGCTACGACAAGGACGGCGTCCCCGCGAAGGTCGCCCACATCGAGTACGACCCGAACCGCACCGCCCGGATCGCGCTGCTGCACTACGTCGACGGCGAGAAGCGCTACATCATCGCGCCGCGCGGCCTGCAGCAGGGAACCGCGGTCGAGTCCGGCCCCAACGCCGACATCAAGCCCGGCAACAACCTGCCGCTGCGCAACATCCCGGTCGGCAGCACCATCCACTGCGTGGAGCTGCGGCCTGGTGGCGGGGCCAAGATCGCCCGCTCGGCGGGCAACTCCGCCCAGCTGGTTGCCAAGGAGGGCTCGCGGGCCACGCTGCGCATGCCGTCGAGCGAGATGCGTTTCGTCGACGTGCGGTGCCGCGCGACCATCGGCGAGGTCGGCAATGCCGAGCAGGCGAACATCAACTGGGGCAAGGCCGGACGCATGCGCTGGAAGGGCAAGCGCCCGACCGTCCGCGGTGTCGTCATGAACCCGGTCGACCACCCGCACGGCGGTGGTGAGGGCAAGACCTCGGGTGGCCGCCACCCGGTGTCCCCCTGGGGCCAGCCCGAGGGTCGCACGCGCAAGCGCAAGACCTCCGACGCCCAGATCATCCGCCGCCGCCGCAAGAAGCGCTGAGTAGGGAAGAGACGAGATGCCTCGCAGCCTCAAGAAGGGCCCCTTCGTCGACGACCACCTGATGAAGAAGGTGGACGCGGAGAACGACAAGGGCAGCCACAACGTGATCAAGACGTGGTCGCGTCGCTCGATGATCGTGCCGGCCATGATCGGCCACACGATCGCCGTGCACGACGGCCGCAAGCACGTGCCGGTGTTCGTGACCGACTCCATGGTCGGACACAAGCTCGGCGAGTTTGCCCCCACCCGCACCTACCGCGGGCACGTGAAGGACGACCGGAAGGCTCGCCGCCGCTGACGCGGCGCGGCAAAGGAGAGATAGCCATGAGCGTTACCGAGCGCAGGCGCACGAGCGCCCGCCGCGAGTCGCTGCTCGGCGACCAGCCGGGGGCCTTCGCGAGCGCACGCTTCGTACGGATCACCCCGATGAAGGCCCGCCGTGTCGTCGACATGGTCCGTGGCCTGCCGGTCGACGAGGCGTCGGCCCTGCTGGCGTTCGCGCCGCAGGCCGCGGCCGAGACCGTCCGCAAGGTGCTGGAGAGCGCCGTCGCCAACGCCGGGACCACCGAAGGTCTCGACACCGGTGACCTCGTCGTCTCCGTCGCCCAGGTGGACGAGGGCCCCACGATGAAGCGCTGGCGCCCACGCGCCCAGGGCCGGGCCACCCGGATCCTGAAGCGCACCAGCCACATCACGCTCGCCGTCCAGCCGGCGTCCGTGGTCGAGGAGAAGAAGGGACGGACTGCCTGATGGGGCAGAAGATCAACCCGAACGGCTTCCGCCTCGGCATCTCGACGGACCACAAGAGCCGTTGGTACGCCGACAAGCTGTACAAGTCATACGTCGGAGAAGACGTCGCGATCCGCAAGCTGCTCTCCAAGGGCATGGAGCGGGCCGGCATCTCCAAGGTCGAGATCGAGCGCACCCGTGACCGCGTCCGCGTGGACATCCACACGGCGCGCCCGGGCATCGTCATCGGTCGCCGCGGCGCCGAGGCCGACCGCATCCGCGGTGAGCTCGAGAAGCTCACCGGCAAGCAGGTCCAGCTGAACATCCTCGAGGTCAAGAACCCCGAGGTCGACGCTCAGCTGGTCGCCCAGGGTGTGGCCGAGCAGCTCGCCGGGCGGGTCCAGTTCCGCCGCGCCATGCGCAAGGCGATGCAGACCTCGATGCGTTCCGGAGCCAAGGGCATCCGGATCCAGTGCTCCGGCCGCCTCAACGGCGCCGAGATGTCGCGCACCGAGTTCTACCGCGAGGGCCGCGTGCCCCTGCACACGCTGCGTGCCGACATCGACTACGGCTTCTACGAGGCCAAGACGACCTTCGGCCGGATCGGTGTGAAGGTCTGGATCTACAAGGGCGAGGTCGCGGGCACCCGCGCCGAGCGCCAGGCGCAGGCTGCGGCCCGCGCCGGCGTACCCGGTCGTGGTGGCCGCCCCTCGCGCGGCGGCGACCGTCCGAGCCGTGGCTCGCGTGGCGACCGCCCGACCCGTTCCGACCGCTCGGGCGACAGCGCCTCGTCGGCCCCGGCCCGTGCCGAGGCGCCGGCTGCTGCCAGCGAGGGGACCGCTGCCCCCGCGGCCGAGTCGTCAGGCAAGGAGGGCTGAGCAGCATGTTGATGCCCCGTCGAATCAAGCACCGCAAGCAGCACCACCCCCGTCGGACCGGTGCCGCCAAGGGCGGAACCAGGCTCGCCTTCGGCGACTTCGGGATCCAGGCGGTCGAGGGTCACTACGTGACCAACCGGCAGATCGAGTCAGCGCGTATCGCGATGACCCGGCACATCAAGCGAGGCGGAAAGGTGTGGATCAACATCTACCCCGACCGTCCGCTGACCAAGAAGCCGGCCGAGACCCGCATGGGTTCGGGCAAGGGGTCCCCCGAGTGGTGGGTGGCCAACGTCAAGCCCGGCCGAGTCATGTTCGAACTCTCCGGTGTGGATGAGGGAACCGCCCGCGAGGCGATGCGCCGCGCGATGCACAAGCTCCCGATGAAGTGCCGCTTCGTCTCCCGTGAGGCAGGTGAATTCTGATGCCAAGCAACGGTATGGCCGCTCACGAGCTCGACGAGATGACCGGCATCGACCTCGAGGCCAAGCTGCGTGAGGCCAAGGAGGAGCTGTTCAACCTCCGTTTCCAGGCGGCCACCGGCCAGCTGGAGAGCCACGGCCGGCTTCGCACGGTCAAGAAGGACATTGCCCGGATCTACACCGTCGTCCGCGAGCGCGAGCTCGGGATCCGTACGGACCCGGGCGCAGACAACGAGGCCAATGAGAAAGGCGGCGCGGCATGAGCGAGCAGACCGAGAAGACTGCGCGCAACGCGCGCAAGGTGCGTGAGGGCCTGGTCGTGTCCGACAAGATGGACAAGACCGTGGTCGTGTCCGTCGAGGACCGTGTCAAGCACGCGCTGTACGGCAAGGTCATGCGCCAGACGTCGCGCCTGAAGGCGCACGACGAGCAGAACGACTGTGGCATCGGCGACCGGGTCCTGATCATGGAGACCCGCCCGCTCTCGGCCACCAAGCGCTGGCGCGTCGTGGAGATTCTGGAGAAGGCGAAATGATCCAGCAGGAGTCCCGACTCAAGATCGCCGACAACACCGGTGCGAAGGAGATCCTCTGCATCCGTGTCCTCGGTGGCTCGGGTCGACGCTACGCCGGCATCGGCGACGTGGTGGTGGCGACCGTCAAGGACGCGATCCCTGGCGGCAACGTCAAGAAGGGCGAGGTCGTCAAGGCCGTCGTCGTGCGCACCGTCAAGGAGCGCCGCCGGCCCGACGGTTCCTACATCCGCTTCGACGAGAACGCCGCGGTCATCCTCAACCCCAACGGCGAGCCGCGAGGCACCCGCATCTTCGGCCCGGTGGGCCGCGAGCTGCGCGAGAAGCGGTTCATGAAGATCATCTCGCTCGCGCCGGAGGTGCTCTAGAGACATGGGTAAGAACACCGTGAAGATCAAGAAGGGCGACACCGTCAAGGTGATCGCCGGCAAGGACAAGGGCGCCGAGGGCAAGGTGATCTCGGTGCTGCGGGAGCAGCAGCGGGTGATCGTCGAGGGCGTGAACCGCGTCAAGCGGCACACCAAGGTGGTCAACCAGGGCGGTCGCGCCGGGACCACCGGCGGCATCATCACCGCCGAGGCACCCATCCACGTGTCCAACGTGATGCTGGTCGAGGACGACGGGGTCACCCGGATCGGCTTC
The DNA here is from genome assembly GCF_035703625.1 of Nocardioides sp. GTDB lineage: Bacteria > Actinomycetota > Actinomycetes > Propionibacteriales > Nocardioidaceae > Nocardioides. Next base: position 4,148 of record NZ_DASSXS010000070.1, read on the forward strand.
CGCCGCGACGAGGTCACCAAGCGTCGTCCCGACGGGTCGACGTACTCCTCGACGCGCAGCGTCCGCATCTCCCGCAAGACCGGGAAGGAGATCTGATGACCGAGACGACCCAGGAGACGGTCGCGCCGCGGCTCAAGGTCCGCTACCGCGAGGAGATCCTCCCGGCCCTGCAGAGCGAGTTCGAGATCAAGAACGTCATGCAGGTGCCCGGGCTGACCAAGATCGTGGTCAACATGGGTGTCGGTGAGGCGGCTCGCGACTCGAAGCTGATCGAGGGCGCCATCAAGGACCTCGCCACGATCACCGGTCAGAAGCCGCAGGTGACCCGGGCCCGCAAGTCCATCGCGCAGTTCAAGCTGCGTGAGGGCATGCCCATCGGTGCCCACGTCACGCTGCGTGGCGACCGGATGTGGGAGTTCCTCGACCGCCTCCTGTCGCTGGCGCTGCCCCGCATCCGCGACTTCCGCGGGCTCTCGCCCCGGCATTTCGACGGTCGCGGCAACTACACCTTCGGGCTGACCGAGCAGGCCATGTTCCACGAGATCGACCAGGACAAGATCGACCGGTCGCGTGGCATGGACATCACGGTCGTGACCACCGCCAGCAACGACGACGAGGGTCGCGCGCTGCTCAAGCAGCTCGGCTTCCCCTTCAAGGAGAACTGACATGGCGAAGACTGCCCTCCGGGTGAAGGCGGCCCGCAAGCCGAAGTTCGCTGTCCGCGGCTACACCCGCTGCCAGCGCTGCGGCCGGCCCAAGGCCGTCTACCGCAAGTTCGGCCTGTGCCGCATCTGCCTGCGGGAGATGGCGCACCGCGGCGAGCTGCCGGGCGTGACCAAGGCCAGCTGGTAGGTCCCGCCCGGGCCGTACGCGGCCCAGCCCGACCACCGAAAGACCACACAACTAGAGAACGCTGCAGGTCCCGCCGAGAACCTCGGTTGCGGAAACCACAACGAGAAAGGGCCTCACGGCCATGACGATGACTGACCCGATCGCAGACATGCTCACCCGTCTGCGCAACGCCAACCAGGCGTACCACGACGAAGTGACGATGCCTTACAGCAAGCTGAAGCAGGGCGTCGCGGAGATCCTCAAGCAGGAGGGCTACATCACTTCGTTCGACGTTGCCGACAACGGCAACGACGGCCAGACCGCCGTCGGGAAGACGCTGACGATCACGCTCAAGTACGGCCGCAACCGGGAGCGCTCCATCGCGGGCGTCCGCCGGATCAGCAAGCCGGGGCTGCGCGTGTACGCCAAGCACACCGGTCTTCCGAAGGTGCTGGGCGGACTCGGCGTCGCCATCATCTCGACGAGCCAGGGCCTGCTGACCGACCGCCAGGCGAACCAGAAGGGCGTGGGTGGGGAAGTCCTCGCCTACGTCTGGTAACCCGAGACTGCGAAGGAGAGAACAAGCATGTCGCGCATTGGCAAGCTGCCCATCGCGGTGCCCTCGGGTGTGGACGTGGCGATCGACGAGCGCCTCGTGACCGTCAAGGGCCCCAAGGGCACCCTGTCCCACCAGGTCGCCGCACCCATCACCGTGGCCAAGGACGACAACGGCACGCTCGAGGTCAAGCGACCCGACGACGAGCGCGAGAGCCGGTCGCTCCACGGCCTGACCCGCACGCTGATCAACAACATGGTGATCGGCGTGACCGACGGCTACGAGAAGAAGCTCGAGATCGTGGGCGTCGGCTACCGCGTCCTGTCGAAGGGACCGACGCAGCTGGAGTTCCAGCTCGGGTACTCCCACTCGATCACGTTCAACGCCCCCGAGGGCATCACCTTCACGGTGGACGGTCCGACCCGGCTCGGTGTCCAGGGCATCGACAAGCAGCTGGTCGGCGAGACCGCGGCGAACATCCGCAAGCTGCGCAAGCCCGAGCCGTACAAGGGCAAGGGCGTCCGCTACGCGGGCGAGCACATCCGCCGCAAGGTCGGAAAGGCTGGTAAGTGACCATGGCGATCACGCTTTCGAAGCACAAGAACACGGCCCCGCGGGTCAAGTCCCGCCTGCGCCGTCAGGTCCGCGGCCGCAAGCGGGTGTTCGGCACCGCCGAGCGCCCGCGCCTGGTGGTCACCCGGTCCTCGAAGCACATCACGGTCCAGGTCGTCGACGACCTGGTCGGGAACACACTGGTCTCGGCCTCGACGATGGAGGCCGACCTGCGCTCCTTCGACGGTGACAAGACCGCCAAGGCCAGGAAGGTCGGCGAGCTGGTCGCCGAGCGGGCCAAGGAGAAGGGCGTGGGCTCGGTGACCTTCGACCGCGCCGGCAACAGGTACCACGGCCGCGTCGCGGCACTGGCAGACGGGGCCCGCGAGGGCGGCCTGACCTTCTGATCGTCAGACTTGCGTAAGAGTACTTAGAGAGAGTTGAGGACAAATCTCATGAGCGGAGCCCAGCGCGGACAGCGCGGTGGCGAGCGCGCCTCGAGCGACCGTCGCGGACGCGACGACCGTCGCGGAGGAGGCGACAAGACCGCCTACATCGAGCGCGTCGTCGCGATCAACCGTGTCGCCAAGGTCGTCAAGGGTGGTCGTCGGTTCAGCTTCACCGCCCTGGTGGTGGTCGGCGACGGCGAGGGTCTCGTCGGCGTCGGCTACGGCAAGGCCAAGGAGGTGCCGGCGGCGATCGCCAAGGGCGTCGAGGAGGCCAAGAAGCAGTTCTTCAAGGTCCCCCGCATCCAGGGCACCATCCCGCACCCGGTCCAGGGCGAGAAGGCGGCCGGCGTCGTCCTGCTGCGCCCGGCCGCACCCGGTACCGGTGTCATCGCCGGTGGCCCGGTGCGTGCGGTGCTGGAGTGCGCCGGCATCCACGACGTGCTGAGCAAGTCGCTCGGTTCGTCCAACCAGATCAACATCGTCCACGCGACCGTCGAGGCGCTGCGGATGCTCGAGCAGCCGGAGGCCGTGGCCTCGCGGCGCGGGCTCCCCGTCGAGGAGGTGGCTCCGGCCGCCCTGCTCAAGGCGCGGGCCGAGGTCCCCGAGGGCGTCTCGCAGGAGGTGGCCGGCTGATGGCGCAGCTCAAGGTCCAGCAGAAGCGGTCCACCATCGGCTGCAAGGCCAACCAGCGCGAGACCCTGCGCAGCCTGGGTCTCAAGCGGATCGGCGACGTGGTCGTCAAGGAGGACCGTCCCGAGATCAGGGGCATGGTCCAGACCGTGCGCCACCTGGTGACGGTCGAGGAGGTCGACTGACATGACACTGAAACTTCATCACCTGCGTCCCGCCCCGGGCGCCAAGACCGCGAAGACACGCGTGGGTCGCGGCGAGGGGTCCAAGGGCAAGACCGCCGGTCGCGGCACCAAGGGCACCAAGGCCCGCAACCAGGTGCCGGCCGCCTTCGAGGGTGGCCAGATGCCGATCCACATGCGGTTGCCGAAGCTGAAGGGCTTCAAGAACCCGTTCAAGGTGGAGTTCCAGGTGGTCAACCTCGACCGCATCGGCGAGCTGTTCCCCGACGGCGGCGAGGTGACCGTCCAGGGGCTGGTGGACCGCGGCGCGGTGCGCAGCGGCCACCCGGTCAAGGTCCTCGGGCAGGGCGACCTCTCGGTCGCCGTGCAGGTCAGCGCCAACGCCTTCTCCGGCTCGGCCCGCGAGAAGATCGAGGCCGCCGGCGGCACTGCCACCGTCGTCTGAACGTTGTCGAGTGAGGGGCCCACGGGATGACTGTTAGGCTTCCCGGGGCAACTCGCCCACCGTCGGTCGAGCTCGTCGAGACCTGCCACGGGCCACGCCCCGCCTGGAGAAAGAGGATGTCGTGCTAGGCGCGTTCGCCAACGCTTTCCGCACCCCGGACCTGCGGCGCAAGTTGCTGTTCGTGCTGCTGATCATCACCGTCTTCCGGCTCGGCAGTCAGGTCCCGGCCCCCGGCGTGAACGTCGCGAACGTCCAGTCGTGCCTCGACGACGTGCAGAACCAGGGCGTCTACAGCCTGATCAACCTGTTCTCGGGCGGTGCGCTGCTGCAGCTGACGATCTTCGCGCTGGGCATCATGCCCTACATCACCGCGAGCATCATCCTGCAGCTGCTCGTCGTGGTCATCCCCCGTCTGGAGGCCCTCAAGAAGGAGGGCCAGTCGGGACAGACGAAGATCACGCAGTACACCCGCTACCTGACCCTCGGCCTGGCCCTGCTGCAGGCCACGGGGATCGTCGCCCTGGCGCGGTCCGGCAACCTCCTGCAGGGCTGTGAGGAGAGCCTGCTCCACGACGACGGCACCTCCACCTTCCTCGTCATGGTCATCACCATGACGGCCGGCACGGCCGTGATCATGTGGCTGGGCGAGCTCATCACCGAGCACGGCATCGGCAACGGCATGTCGCTGCTGATCTTCACCCAGGTGATCGCGACCTTCCCCGCCTCGATGTGGCAGGTCCAGAAGAGCCAGGGCTGGTGGGTCTTCGGCATCGTGATGCTGATCGGGCTCGTCATCATCGCCGCGGTGATCTTCATCGAGCAGGCCCAGCGGCGGATCCCCGTCCAGTACGCACGCCGGATGGTCGGCCGGAAGATGTTCGGCGGCAGCTCCACCTACATCCCGCTGAAGGTGAACCAGGCCGGCATCATCCCGGTCATCTTCGCCTCGTCGCTGCTCTACCTGCCCGCCATGGCCGTCCAGTTCAACGCGAACAGTGGCTCCGCCTGGGTCTCGTGGGTCAACCGCTACTTCGTCAGCGGCACGCACCCGATCTACATGGCGACGTTCTTCCTCCTGATCGTCTTCTTCACCTACTTCTACGTCTCGATCACCTTCAACCCCACGGAGGTCGCGGACAACATGAAGAAGTACGGCGGCTTCATCCCCGGGATCCGGGCGGGCAAGCCGACCGAGGACTACCTGTCCTACGTCCTGTCCCGCATCACGCTGCCGGGCTCGCTGTACCTCGGTCTGATCTCGCTGATCCCGCTGATTGCGCTCGTCCTGATCAACGCCAACCAGAACTTCCCGTTCGGTGGTACCTCGATCCTGATCATGGTCGGCGTCGCACTCGACACGGTGAAGCAGGTCGAGAGCCAGCTCCAGCAGCGCAACTACGAAGGATTCCTGCGCTGATGCACCCCACGAAGTCGCTCCGCATGCGCTCCATCGCTCCGCGGGGGGCCCGCTGACATGCGCGTCATCATGATGGGCCCGCCGGGCGCGGGCAAGGGCACCCAGGCGACGTTCGTCGCCGAGCACTTCGGCATCCCGGCGATCTCCACCGGCGACATCTTCCGGGCCAACGTCGCCGAGGGCACGCCTCTCGGCATCGACGCCAAGCGGTACATGGACGCCGGCGAGTACGTCCCCGACGAGATCACCAACAAGATGGTGCGCAACCGCATCGACGAGCCCGACGCCGAGCCCGGCTTCCTGCTCGACGGCTACCCGCGCACCCTGGCCCAGGTCGAGGAGCTCGACGGCATGGTCCGGTTCACCGGGCACCGGCTCGACGCGGCGGTGGTGCTCACGGTGGACAACGAGGAGATCGTCCAGCGGCTGCTGCAGCGCGCCGAGGTGGAAGGGCGAGCGGACGACACCGAAGAGGTCATCCGTCGCCGCCAGGAGATCTACCGCGAGCAGACCGAGCCCCTGATCGAGGTCTACCGCGAGCGGGGGATCCTGGTCGAGGTGGACGGCATGGGCGAGGTCGACGAGGTCACCAAGCGCATCTTCGAGGCGCTCGACGTCGTTCCTCAGTCCTGAGCGAAGCTCAGGACTGAGGAGCGTTGGTGGTTGAGCAGCGAGCGCGGCTGAGGCACGAAGCCGCGACCGAGCGTGTCGAAACCCGGTGAGAAGGGAAGCCGACCTTGAGGTGGTCTGACCGCAACATCGAGATCAAGACCCCTGAGCAGATCCGCCTGATGCGGGTGGCCGGCCTGTTGGTGGGGGAGACGCTCGAGCTGCTCCGCGACGCCGTACGACCCGGGGTCACCACCGGGCAGCTCGACGCGCTGGCCGAGGACAACATCAGGTCGCACGGCGGGATCCCGTCGTTCAAGGGCTACTCCCACCCGCCTTTCCCGGGCACCATCTGCGCCTCGGTCAACGACGAGGTCGTGCACGGTATCCCGGGCTCCCGCGAGCTCGCGGAGGGCGACGTGATCTCCATCGACTGCGGCGCGATCGTGGACGGCTGGCACGGCGACGCGGCGATCACGGTCGCCGTCGGCGAGGTCCCGGCGGACGTCCAGGAGCTCATGAGGGTCACCGAGGAGTCCCTGTGGCGCGGTCTGGCGGCCGCCCGGCTCGACGGACGGGTCTCCGACATCTCCCACGCGATCGAGTCGTACGTCGGCTCGCAGGGCGGCTACGGCATCCTCGAGGAGTACACCGGCCACGGCATCGGGACCGAGATGCACATGCCGCCCAACGTGCCCAACTACGGGCGCCGGGGCCGCGGGCCCAGGCTCGTGGAGGGCATGGCGCTCGCAGTCGAACCGATGGTCACCCTCGGCGGCAAGCGCACCACGCTCCTCGAGGACGAGTGGACCGTGGTCACCGGGGACGGCAGCTGGGCGGCCCACTACGAGCACACCTTCACGCTCACCCAGACCGGCACCTGGGTGCTGACCGCGGTCGACGGTGGCCGGGAGCGTCTCGCCGCACTCGGAGTGCCATTCGGCGGCTGAGCACCTCTGTGCGAGGATGAGGGCGCCAGGAGGGGAGTACTCCCACGACCCGGTCTCGTCATCACGATCGCCCGCGCGGCGGTCCGGGGCCGTGGGCCGCGCGTCGCGGCGGAAGAGACCTCCGGTGTAGTCAGCACGCAGCGACATCATCGGAGGCCTTGTGGACGTCAGCACCCTGGAATGGACCATCACTCTCGGCGTGACCATCGCCGTGCTCCTCTTCGACGTGGTCGTCATCGCCCGCGACCCGCACGAGCCCTCGATGCGGGAGTGCGCGATCGCGCTGTCGGTCTATGTGGGCGCAGCGATCCTGTTCGGGGCGTGGGTCTGGATCTACCACGGCCATGACTTCGGCATCGAGTTCTACACCGGGTGGCTGGTCGAGTACAGCCTCTCGGTCGACAACCTGTTCGTCTTCATCGTGTTGATGGCGGCGCTCAAGGTGCCCCGTGAGTACCAGCAGGAAGCCCTGATGGTGGGGATCATCCTGGCGCTGATCTTCCGCGGCATCTTCATCGCCGTCGGCTTCCAGATGATCGACCGCTTCTCGTGGGTCTTCTACGCGTTCGGCGCGTTCCTCATCTACACGGCGATCGGACTGGTCCGCAGCTACCGCTCGCACGAGGACGAGCACCCGGAGAACAGCCGGGTGGTGAGGTTCGCCCAGCGGCACCTCAAGACCAGCGAGGAGTTCCGGGGCCTGAAGATGTGGTGGACGGAGAACGGCAAGCGCGTCGTCTCGCCGATGCTGATCGTGATCATCGCCCTCGGCTTCACCGACATCATGTTCGCCCTGGACTCGATCCCCGCGATCTTCGGTATCACGCAGGAGCCGTACCTGGTGTTCACCGCCAACGTCTTCGCGCTCATGGGCCTGCGGCAGCTCTACTTCCTGATCGGTGGCCTGCTCAAGCGGCTCGTCTACCTGTCACTCGGACTCGCGTTCATCCTGGGCTGGATCGGCGTCAAGCTGATCGTCCACGCGATGCACGAGGGCCACCTGGTCGAGTTCGAGATCCCGACGCTGATGAGCCTGGCGGTCATCCTGGTGACGCTGGCGGTCACCACGCTGGCGAGCCTGCGCAAGACGCGGCAGGAGGAACAGGCCGCCACCTGAGCGGAATAGCCGTCGGCGGCGGCTCGTTGCTCCGGGGATGACGACTCCCGCGACCCGGCTCTCCGTGCTCGACCTCGTCCCCGTCCGGACCGACCAGACCAGCGCCGACGCCCTCGCGGCGACGTTGTCGCTGGCCCGGGTCGCCGACGAGCTCGGGTTCGAGCGCTACTGGCTGGCCGAGCACCACAACATGCCGGCGGTCGCCGCCACCAACCCCGCCGTGCTCGTCGCGCTGGTGGCCGGCGCCACCCGCTCGATCCGGGTCGGCTCGGGCGGGGTGATGCTGCCCAACCACGCGCCACTGGTGGTCGCGGAGCAGTTCGCGCTGCTCGAGGCCGCCCATCCCGGCCGGATCGACCTCGGCATCGGCCGGGCGCCCGGCACCGACCCGGTGACCGCCTGGGCGTTGCGGCACGGTGCCGGCGGGGTCACCGACGAGGCGGTCGAGCGCTTCCCCGAGTACGTCGACAACGTGGTCGCGATGATGGACGCCGCCGGGGTCGGGCTCCAGCTCAACGGACGGGTGCACGAGCTCCGAGCCACGCCGAGCGCCACGTCGGTGCCGCCGATCTGGCTGCTCGGCTCGTCCGACTACTCGGCCCAGCTGGCCGCCCGGAAGGGCCTGCCCTACGTGTTCGCCCACCACTTCGCCGGTAAGGGCACCGCCGAGGCGCTCGACCTCTACCGCCGGGAGTTCCAGCCCTCGCCAGAGCACGCCGAGCCCCGCACCTTCCTGACCGTCAACGTCTCGGCCGCCGACACGGCGGAGGAGGCCGAGCGACTGGCCCTCCCGCAGCTGCTCGCGATGCTCGCGCTGCGGACCGGAGCCCCGTTGACCGCTCAGCGCCTGGTCGAGGATGCCGAGGCCCACGAGGTGCCCGATCAGCACCGGGGGCTGCTCGAGGCCATGCGTTCGCGCTGGGTCATCGGCGACGGCGCCGGCGTACGCGAGCAGCTGGCGCGACTGGCGTCCCGGTACGACGTCGACGAGGTGATGGTCCACCCGGTGGCGGGGGCGCATGCCGGGGGTGACCCGGGCGCGGGGCCCGGACGCGAGCAGACGCTCCGGCTGCTGGTGGCGTGAGCCGCCGAATTCGTGTTTCGGGCGCGTTTCCCCCTAGACTGATGCGTCGGCCCAACGTGGGTCTGTTTCGTGGTGCCTCGCGGCTGCCCGGATCACAGCGCATTCTGTCTCGCAAGGGGCGATCTGCGGCGTGCCCGGGATGAGGTCCAGGAAGCGGCCTGACGAGGTCCACCCACGCAGCGTGGGAGGTTCCCGGGCCACCTGCCTCCGGGCAGTGCAGCAACGGTAGATCAGCGGCCCAAACGGGCGAGTCAACCAGAAGATTGTGAGGCCATGCCGAAGAAGGAAGGCGTGATCGAGATCGAGGGCACCGTCGTGGAGGCCCTCCCCAACGCCATGTTCCGGGTCGAGCTGACCAACGGACACAAGGTGCTCGCCCACATCAGCGGCAAGATGCGTCAGCACTACATCCGGATCCTCCCCGAGGACCGTGTGGTGGTCGAGCTCTCACCGTACGACCTGACCCGCGGTCGCATCGTCTACCGGTACAAGTGACCCGAAGCGTGAGAGCGCAACGGCCTGGCAGCCGAAAGCAGGCCGTGAGAATGCGCTCGAACTGCGAGGGGCACAAATACTTGCCCATCAGCCGAGGAAAGTTCTGAACCATGAAGGTCAACCCGAGCGTCAAGAAGATCTGTGACAAGTGCAAGGTGATCCGTCGCCACGGCCGCGTCATGGTGATCTGCGACAACCCGCGACACAAGCAGCGCCAGGGCTAGCGGCCGAAGCTCGAACTGCGAGGTCGCTCCAGCAGGAGCCCCGGCACCACAACTGAACAAGCATCGTGATCGCTAGGTCGCGACCGGCCCGTTCCACGGGCTGACGCGACTGAAGCCACCCCCGGAGCAGTGGCCGGGGCCCACCCGAGGCGGGTTGGGGCGCGACACGACCGAAACCGCTGTGCGAACAGAGAAGGAACACCAATGGCACGCCTCGTCGGTGTCGACCTCCCGCGCGACAAGCGCATCGAGGTCGCACTCACCTACATCTACGGCATCGGCCGTACCCGCGCCCAGGAAGTGCTGGCAGCCACCGGGGTCAGCCCCGACCTGCGAGTCCACGAGCTGGGCGACGAGGAGCTGGTCAAGCTCCGCGACGCCATCGACGGCGCCGACATCAAGATCGAGGGTGACCTCCGCCGTGAGGTCCAGGCCGACATCCGTCGGAAGATCGAGATCGGCAGCTATCAGGGTCGCCGTCACCGCCAGGGCCTCCCGGTCCGCGGTCAGCGCACCAAGACCAACGCCCGCACCCGCAAGGGTCCGAAGCGGACGGTCGCCGGCAAGAAGAAGGCGACCAAGTGATCGCAGGCCACTGCCGAGTCACCTCGGCCGGCCCGGATCACCGCTGACCACGAACTCTCAGACCAGCTACCTCAGGAGTTACCGAATGCCTCCCAAGAGCCGCACAGCGGCCGGCGCCCGCAAGACGCGCCGCAAGATCAAGAAGAACGTCGCCACGGGCGAAGCCCACATCAAGAGCACGTTCAACAACACCATCGTCACGATCACCGACCCGACCGGTGCGGTGATCTCGTGGGCCTCTGCCGGCACCGTCGGCTTCAAGGGCTCGCGCAAGTCGACGCCGTACGCCGCCCAGATGGCCGCCGAGGCCGCCGGGCGCCGGGCGATGGACCACGGCATGAAGAAGATCGACGTCTTCGTCAAGGGCCCCGGCTCGGGTCGCGAGACCGCGATCCGCTCCCTGGGTGCGATCGGCCTCGAGGTCGGCACCATCCAGGACGTCACGCCCACCCCGCACAACGGATGCCGCCCGCCCAAGCGCCGGCGCGTCTGACGACCCCGAGATCAGCAGAGCCTGAAGGAGACTTTGAACCATGGCCCGCTACACCGGCCCCATGACCAAGAAGTCGCGCCGTCTCGGTGTCGACCTCGTTGGTGGCGACTCGGCGTTCGAGCGTCGCCCCTACCCGCCCGGCCAGCACGGCCGTGGCCGCATCAAGGAGAGCGAGTACCTCCTCCAGCTCCGCGAGAAGCAGAAGGCGCGTCTCTCGTACGGCATCCTCGAGCGGCAGTTCCACAACTACTACGTCGAGGCTTCGCGTCGCGCGGGCAAGACCGGTGACAACCTCCTGCAGCTGCTCGAGTGCCGCCTCGACAACGTGGTCTACCGGGCCGGCTTCGCCCGCACCCGCCGCCACGCGCGCCAGCTCGTCGTGCACGGTCACTTCAAGGTCAACGGCCGCAAGGTGGACATCCCGTCCTTCCAGGTCAGTGCCCACGACGTGATCGACGTGCGCGAGAAGTCGCTGGAGATGACGCCGTTCATCGTGGCTCGCGAGACCCACGGCGAGCGGGTCGTCCCGGCCTGGCTCGAGGCGATCCCGAGCCGGATGCGCATCCTCGTTCACCAGCTCCCGGTCCGGGCCCAGATCGACATCCCGGTCCAGGAGCAGCTGATCGTCGAGTACTACTCCAAGAAGTAAACCCGCGGGGGGACCCCCCGTGGACCGCACCACAAATCCTCCCCACTGCAGTTCGGGCCCATCAAATGGTGGTTGGGCCCGGAAAGGAAAGATTCAGTGCTTATCGCTCAGCGACCGACACTGTCGGAAGAGTCCGTTGACGAGTTCCGCTCGCGCTTCGTGATCGAGCCCCTGGAGCCCGGCTTCGGCTACACGCTCGGCAACTCCCTCCGCCGTACCCTCCTGTCGTCGATCCCCGGTGCCTCGGTCACGAGCATCAAGGTCGACAACGTCCTGCACGAGTTCTCGACCATCGAGGGCGTCAAGGAGGACGTGACCGAGGTGATCCTCAACCTCAAGGGCCTCGTCGTCTCCTCCGAGCACGACGAGCCGGTCACCATGTACCTGCGCAAGTCCGGTGCGGGCGACGTGACGGCTGCGGACATCGCGCCCCCGGCGGGCGTCGAGGTCCACAACCCCGACCTCAAGATCGCCACCCTGTCCGACAAGGGCAAGCTGGAGATGGAGCTCGTCGTCGAGCGCGGCCGGGGCTACGTCTCCGCCGTGCAGAACAAGGGCGCCGACAACGAGATCGGCCGGATGCCGGTCGACTCGATCTACAGCCCGGTGCTCAAGGTGACCTACAAGGTCGAGGCGACCCGTGTCGAGCAGCGCACCGACTTCGACAAGCTGGTCATCGACGTCGAGACCAAGCCGTCGATCCGTCCCCGTGACGCGATCGCCTCGGCCGGCAAGACGCTGGTCGAGCTCTTCGGCCTGGCCCGCGAGCTGAACGTCGAGGCCGAGGGCATCGACGTCGGTCCGTCTCCGGTCGACGAGCAGCTGGCCGCGGACCTCGCCCTCCCGGTCGAGGACCTCCAGCTCACCGTCCGCTCCTACAACTGCCTCAAGCGCGAGGGCATCCACACCGTGGGTGAGCTCATCTCCCGCTCGGAGCAGGACCTGCTGGACATCCGGAACTTCGGCGCGAAGTCGATCGACGAGGTCAAGGCCAAGCTGGTCGAGATGGGCCTGTCCCTCAAGGACAGCGCTCCCGGCTTCGACCCGCACGCTGCCCTGGCGGCGTACGGCGATGACGACGACGACGCGTTCGTCGAGGACGAGCAGTACTGAGACCCATCTACTCCGGTACCTGATACGGCCGGGGAGAAACGAGTAGAGACATGCCTACCCCCACCAAGGGTGCCCGCCTCGGCGGCAGCCCCGCTCACCAGCGCCTGATCCTGGCGAACCTGGCCACCGCGCTCTTCGAGCACGGTCGGATCACCACGACCGAGACCAAGGCGCGCCGCCTGCGCCCGGTCGCGGAGAAGCTGATCACCAAGGCCAAGAAGGGCGACCTGCACAACCGGCGCGAGGTCCTCAAGACCATCCGCGACAAGTCGGTCGTGCACACGCTCTTCACCGAGATCGCGCCGACCTTCGCGGAGCGTCCGGGCGGCTACACCCGCATCACCAAGCTCGGCCCGCGCAAGGGCGACAACGCCCCGATGGCGGTCATCGAGCTGGTGACCGAGGAGTACCAGCCCAAGCAGAAGTCGTCGAAGCCCGCCCGCGGCAAGGCGACGCCCGCTGCGGCCCCGGCCGACGAGGCGCCGGCTGAGGAGGCTCCCGCCGAGGAGGCGCCGGTCGAGATGACCGACGAGGCGTCCCCCGAGGGCAGCGTGGTCGCCGAGGCGGAGGCGCCTGCCGGCGAGGAGCCCGAGGCTGCTGCTGCGGACGAGCCCGAGGCGTCCTCGGAGGAGCCCGCACCGGCGGAATCCGACGAGGAGTCCAAGGACGCCTGAGCGAGACACATCGATCGAGGCCCGTCACCCACCTGGGTGGCGGGCCTCGATCGTTCGCGCTCGGGTGTGTCTAGCCCGAGGGCTCCGGCCCGGGCCGAGGCGCCAGGGCAGTCCTCAGTTCCTGATGTCGAAGACCGGCTGGCATTCGTACGTCGCGCCGGCCTCGATCCGGATGCTGGGCTTCGGGCACGAGTTGACGGGCGCCCACCCGACGAACTTCGAGCCGTCCGCGGCCACTGCCCTGAGGCGGACTTTCGTGCCTTCTTCGAAGGCGACGATGCAGTCTCCGGTGGGGCCGGTCTCGTCGTTGATGGTGCAGTTGATGCCGGCGGGGGTAGATGTGACGGTCCCCTCGCCCAGGCCACCCTGGATGATCCGGATCGTCCCGGTCGCGGCGTACGACGGTGAGGCCACGAGCATGGTGAGGCTGATGCCGAGCACGGTGGCGAGGATCAGCCTGAAGCCCTTGGTGCGCGCAGATCTGATGGGCATGTGTTCCCTCCAAACGGGACCGGTTGGAAAGCAGATCCTGCGATCACCATGGCAGGCTCGGCCCCTCTGGGCCATAGCCAACCTGGCCCTGGGGTCGCGTGCTCATGGGCACCGGAGCGAGCCGCTCGGTCGAGCTCAGCCGGCCAGGGCCAGGTGCCCGCCGACCACCCCGCCGACGGCGCCGGCGCCGTAGACGACGTACGTCGCGGAGCGGTCGCTCACACGGTCGGCGCGACTGCCTTCGGTGACGGGCCGTACTTGTTGTCGCCGTGGCTGTCGAGGCAGTAGAAGACGATCAGGATGATCCAGCCGACGATCGGGATCAGCCCGATCAGGATCCACCAACCGGT